>NZ_JAEPRF010000011.1:0-57168 GCF_022501545.1 Macrococcus sp. PK | reverse complement strand
GAAATTGGTGAACCCCCAATTTCGAGAGAGGAGTCAAAGACGAAATGGATAAAACCCCAATTTCAGCATCAATTAAATTTATTAACGATAAAATGTTAATGGCCCATTCTTAAATATTTTATGATGTGTATTCAAATATGTACGTATCTTTTCGCTACTAATATGATTTTCTGTCCATTTTTTGACCAGATTCACGTTTAATCGTTCCATCGGATAAATTAAATGGATGTCTTCGATTGCTTTTTGTAAATAGTCATTACAGTTAACTTCTTTTTTGCATGCTGGACACTTAAATTTTCGATTCGAAACTTTTTCGTACTTTGCAACATGACAATGACATACAACGCCCATGCCTAAATCTTCAATATTAATACGCTTTCTAAAATTGAATTTTTCATCAGTGTATTGCAAATCTATTAATTTTTTAGCAATATGTTCATCATATTTATCGATAGTAATCTTGCTATTCTCTGTAATTATTCTGTAAATATCATGATACTCTAATATATTGTCATGAACTTGGTAACCATAAACTTTATAATCGGGATTAACAAATGTAGTGTAGTAGTTGAAGGGCAGGTCAATGTGGTTTTGTGTAAGAAGTATTTTAAATAATTTAGGTGTTCTAATTCTTTGTTCTTTTAATTTATCAATAGGTGTACCATTTAGAAAATAGAATAGATTGTCTTTATAGCAGACATCACAGTACATATTTTTGATTTCAAATATAAATATTTGTCCGTTCATAATAATGAGCGCATCAATTTGAAAGTATTGTTTACTAACTAAAAATCTTAAATTGTTTAGTATTAGCCCGTATTTGAGATTTTGCTTCACAATAGCATCAAAACTTCGTTCACCGTTTATTCCTTTTATCCGCGTATCAATATCTTCATTATCATCATAAGAAAGTTTAGCCCGAATACTTAGCTGCAGTAAATAGGATAAATCCATATCAAATTTTCTTTCTTTAATAATCATTAAAAATCTCCTTTTAACATTTCAATGATAAAATAATAATAACAAAATAGTATTAAACACATGTAAAATAATTGTAAAAATGGAGTGAGAATATGAAAATTGCGATTTATCAAATGGAGATTATTCCTGGTGAACCCGAGAAAAATATTGAGAAAGTTGCAAATTGGTTATCGACACTCGATGACGTTGATATTGCTGTATTACCAGAGATGTGGAACACGTCATATACATTAGAGGAATTAATAAATATAACATCTGAAGCAGGACAGCGAGAAATCGAAAAATTAAGTGAACTTGCAAAACAATATCAGATAAATATTGTTGGAGGATCAATTGCAGTCAGAGTCGAAGATAAGATTTACAATCGGGCAATTGTTATTAATAAAAATGGTGAACATATACATCAGTACGATAAATTACATCTAGTACCGATGTTGGATGAACCAAATTATTTAACACAAGGGAATAATATTTCAATTTTTGAAATAGATAATGTAAAGATGGGCGTTATTATTTGTTATGATCTGCGATTCCCTGAAATATCGAGGAAATTAGCTTTAGAAGGAATTGAAGTACTATTTGTTGTAGCAGAGTGGCCGATAGAACGTATCAGTCAATTTGAAAAATTACTCTATGCTAGAGCAATTGAAAACCAGGTTTATGTCATTGCAAGCAACAGTATCGGAAAATGTGATGATACGGTATTTGGTGGTAAATCGATGGTGATAAATCCATTAGGAGAAGCCACTACAAAAATAATATTAGGAGAAGGCACAATACAATCTAAAATTAATATAGAAGAGATTAGAAGTATTAGAAGTGACATACCTTTATTGAAAACACGTAGAGCAGATATATATTAGCACTTAATGTAAAAAAAATCGCTATATATAATTTGTCACAATTTAGACACATTTAAAGTAAATAATTCTACACAGAAATGATTATTTTTAACATATTAAATAATAAAGTGAATTAATCTGAAAAATATTATAAGAATATATTATTAAAATTAAATTTTATTCAAAAATATTTCATAATGATTGGTCTAACTGTTAAATTTCTATTTAATTGATCTATAAATATGTAGTAATGATTAAAATATTATTAAAATAAAGTTTAATGTAAATATTTTCAAAATAAATAACTTAGATTTGTAAATATAATACTTTTTCAAGAATACTGAAAATTATATTAATTTTAATCTTAAACGATTTAATAAGGGTTTACTTAGGAAAATAAAGTCTATAGAATTAAAGTGTATAATGTATTCATTGTAGCATTATTGCATGTTTTTATTTTAAAGGAGGATTTTGTATGAAAAAATCAAACAAAAGTAAATTAGATTTCCTTCCTAACAGATTAAATAAATTTTCAATCAGAAAATTTTCATCTGTGGGTACAGCTTCAATTTTAATTGGATCTTTAGTGTTTACAGGAAGCCAAGCAAGTGCAGCAACAGATGATACAGCAACGACTGAGGCAGCGACTACAGAAGCAGCGGCAGAAGCTACTTATTCTATTAGTGGTAGCATTTTTGATGATTTACAACAATACGATGCAAACGGTAATTACCTTGCAGCTAATGATAATTTAAGAGGAGCTAACGAGACTTTATTATTAGCGACTCCAGAAGAATTAGCAAACTTTAAAGTTGTATTGAAAAACGGTGCAGGTGAAATAGTAGAAACTAAGTCATTAGATGCATCAGGCGCATACTCATTCTCTGGTTTGAAAAATGGAGTATATCATTTAGATTTCCAAAATCCATTAACATGGTCGCCGGTTATTGCAAATATTGATAACAATGCACATGATGCTAATGATTCAGATGGACCAACTGGCGTTCGTATTGAAATTAAAGATGCGAATGTAACGAATGTAGACCAAGGGTTTGCTTCAGGACATACAACTAAAGATATGGCAGAAGTAATCAATCCAACACCAACAACAGAAGCGCCAACAACAGAAGCGCCAACAACAGAAGCGCCAACAACAGAAGCACCAACAACAGAAGCACCAGTTAAAGATACTGGCGATCACAAGATTGCTGGTCGTATCTTTGACGATCTTTTAGGCGCTAACGGTGAAGCGAACAACAACTTACGTGATGAAAATGAAAGTTTAGTGTTAGCTACTCCAGAAGAGTTAGCGGCTTTCAAAGTTGAATTACGTGATGAAGCTGGTAATGTCGTTGCGGAAAAATCTTTAGATGCAACTGGTTACTATGAGTTTACTGGTTTAAAAAATGGTACTTATAATGTAACGTTTAAAAACCCATTAACTTGGTCACCTGTTATCGCTAACGTTGATTTTGATGCAAGTGATGATAGAGACTCAGATGGTCCAACAGATGTACGTGTTGTAATCAACAACAATGATTCATTACATGTAGACCAAGGATATAAAAAAGGTGCAGGACATTCAGTAAATGATTTACCAGATACAGAAGCGCCAACAACAGAAGCGCCAACAACAGAAGCACCAACAACAGAAGCACCAACGACAGAAGCACCAACGACAGAAGCACCAACGACAGAAGCACCGACAACAGAAGCACCAGCTAAAGGTAAATATTCTTTAGGTGACAAAGTTTGGGAAGATAAATTAGAAGAAGATACTAAAGCGCCAAATAATGTTCAGGATGCTGACGAAAAAGGTATCGAAGGTATTAAAGTAACTTTACATGACTATGCTGGTAACTTTGTAGGTGAAACTTACACGGATGCTAACGGTCAGTACAGATTTGATAACTTACCAAATGGTACTTACCGTGTTGATTTTGATACACCACTTGGCTGGTCACCAGTTATTGCTAACTTAGGAGACGAAGTTATTGATTCAGACGGTCCTGTGGCAGTTTTAGCTGATATCAATGGTAAAGACAATCTGGATGTAGACCAAGGTTATGTAAATAATGGTGGAGGTGGAGTAGTTACTCCGGTTCCAACGCCAGATCCTGGTAAACCAGAACCGACTCCAGAACCAACCCCAGACCCAGTTAGACCTGAAGGGAAATACTCTATCGGAGATAAAGTATGGTGGGATGATCAAGATAAAGAAGGCAACTTAGATAACTTACAAGATCCAAATGAAGCACCTGTTAAAGATTTAAAAGTTACAATTCGTGACGAAGCAGGTAACTTAATCGGTACAACTTATACTGATGCAAATGGTCATTATCAATTTGATAACTTACCAAACGGCACTTATATCGTTAATTTCCACAATCCATTAGATTGGTCACCAGTTATTGCTAACTTAGAAGCTGATTTACATGATGTAATCGATTCAGATGGACCAACAGATGTACGTGTAGTAATTAATGGTGCAAGCAACTTTGATGTAGACCAAGGTTATGTATTAAAAACTGGTTCTCCTGTTATCGTACCTCCAGGTGGCGGTGGAGAAGTAACACCACCAGTAACGCCTCCAGGTGGCGGTGGAGAAGTAACACCTCCAACAAAATTACCATTACCTCCAGAAGTATGTTCTGTCGTTTCTATCGGCGAAGGTGCAGCGGGTAACTTATCTATCGGAAACAAAGTATGGTGGGATGCTAACCGTAACAACATGCAAGACGCGGGAGAAAACCCAGTTGTAGGATTACGTGTAACACTACGTGACTACTCTGGTAATACAATTGGTGAAACTTATACTAATGCTTGGGGAGAATATGCGTTCCACGGTTTAGCTGAAGGAACTTACATCGTAAACTTCCACAATCCATTAGACTGGTCACCAGTAATTGCTAATATCGAAGCAGACTTACATGATGAAGTAGATTCAGATGGTCCAATCGATGTAATCGTAAATTTAAAAGATAAATCTAATGCTAACGTAGACCAAGGTTATTATGGTACTGGCGAAGCAGGTCCTAATTGTGATACAGGTATTACACCTCCTGGCGACAAYGGTGGCGGAGATAAAGATCCTGGCACTAAACCTGGCGACAACGGTGGCGGAGACAAAGATCCTGGCACTAAACCTGGCGACAACGGTGGCGGAGATAAAGATCCTGGCACTAAACCTGGCGACAATGGTGGCGGAGATGACAAAACTCCAGTAACACCTCCAACAGATGGTGGCGGAGACGATAAGACTCCAGTAACACCTCCAACAGATGGTGCTCAATTACCTGACGTTAAAGATTCTGAAAAAGCTACTGTAACTCCGGATAGCAATTTACCGGACACAGGTGAAGCAAACAACGCAGCAGTTGCAACTGGTGCAGCAGCAGCATTATTAGCTGGTGGCGCATTAATCGCAGCTTCTCGTAAAAGAAGAGACGAAGAAATTTAATAATTAACCTGAAAAGGAAGATCTCAAATTTGAGGCCTTCCTTTTTTGTATATTATTTAAATATTTGTTTGACGTATCTGAATTTTCCTTTGTAAGGTGGAAACATAATACCGGATTCCAATTTCGTGCTTTTTGTCATATAAGCTTTTTGATGACTGAATAATTCAAAGGTATATTTCCCATGATAGTGTCCCATGCCTGAATGCCCAACACCACCGAATGGCAAGTATGGATTCGCAACATGCATGATTGTATCATTTATACAGCCACCACCAAATGATACACGTGTGAATACGTCTCTAATAAAATCATGATCATCGCTAAATATATATAATGCCAATGGTTTTTCATATTGCTGAATTGTTTCAAAAATTTCTTCTTTGTAATTGTAACCGATGACCGGTAAGATAGGTCCGAATATTTCTTCCTGCATTGATAAGTCGTTTAATCGAGCATCAATAAGTGTCGGTGCAATATGTAGTACATCTGCTTTTGAAGCGCCTCCAATAAGAATACGGTCATGTGCTTCATCAATCATTGCTGTTAAGCGATTAAAGTGCTGGTCATTGATAATGTGACCATAGTCTTCACTTTCTAAAGCATTTTTCCCGTAAAATTCATTCAATGTAGATTGCATCGCTTTAAGAAATTTGTCTTTCACTTTATTGTCAATCAATACGTAATCAGGTGCGATACAAGTTTGTCCGGCATTCATGAATTTACCGAACGCAATGCGTTCAGCCGCCACTTTAATATTAGCTGTATCATCTATGATTGTAGGGCTCTTTCCACCGAGTTCCAGCGTAACTGGTGTAAGGTGTTTACTAGCTTTTTCATAGACGATTTGTCCTACTTTTGTACTACCTGTAAAGAAGATATAATCAAATCGAACGTCCAGTAAAGCTGACGTTACTTCTTTTTCTCCTTGAATCACTTTTACGTATTCAGGTTCAAAGACTTCCTTCAAAATTTGTTCGATAACAATGCTTGTTTGAGGTGTATGTTCTGAAGGTTTGACAACTACACAGTTTCCAGCTGCGATAGCACCAATTAATGGGGACATAACAAGTTGGAATGGATAGTTGAATGGTCCGATGATAAGCACAGTACCGTATGGTTCATACATTAAATAACTTTTACCAGGAAATTGCATCATCGGCGTATTGATTGATTTCACCTTGCTCCAGTTTTTGATTTCCTTGATATATGTAGAAAGTTCTTTTAACACGATGCCAATTTCAGTAGCGTACGCTTCAACTTTTCCCTTCCCAAGATCGCTGTTTAAAGCATCGATAACATCTGTTTCATGGGCTTTTATTGCTTTTTTTAACGCTTTTAATTTTTTTCTTCTTAGTTTAATCTGCTTTGTTTCGTGCGTTGCAAAATAGTCTTTCATCTTTTTGATATCTTCGTGAATATTCATGAAAATTCCTCCATTTAGCATTGTTAAGGTGTATACTATTTAATAAACAAACGATAAAAATTACGGGGTGAAATAAATGAAATTTGGTCTTATCGGAACAAACTGGATTACTGATCGATTTATCGAAGCAGGTATTACTGTTCCAGAATTTGAACTACATAGCGTCTATTCCAGAACGATTGAACGTGCGCAAAGTTTTGCAGAAAAACATCATATTCCTAACTTTACAGATAATATGGATAAATTGTTGAATGATGAAGCAGTGGATATCATTTATATAGCTACACCAAATATATTACATCATCAACAGGCAATACAAGCAATGAATCGTGGGAAACATGTTTTATGCGAAAAACCGATCGCCACAAGTGAAAAAAACTTTAATTTAATGTATCAGGCGATGGAAAATAATGATGTGTTCTTCATGGAAGCGATGAAAAGTATCTACTCACCATCTTTTAACAAACTTCATGAATGGATTAAAGAAATCGGAATCATTCGTCGTGCCAACTTCCACTATAATCAATATTCCTCTCGCTATGATAAATATAAAGATGGTATAGTAGAAAATGCTTTTAAACCTGAACTGGGAAACGGAGCATTAATGGACTTAGGTGTCTACACGATTAGTCCTTTAGTTAATTTATTTGGAATGC
This sequence comes from Macrococcus sp. PK, assembly GCF_022501545.1. NCBI lineage: Bacteria > Bacillati > Bacillota > Bacilli > Caryophanales > Staphylococcaceae > Macrococcus > Macrococcus sp. PK. The sequence goes on along the minus strand of NZ_JAEPRF010000011.1, from coordinate 49,806 downwards.
CTAAAACAATTCAGGCGACTGGCAAACTGTTGTCAACTGGCGCTGATGGGCAAGGTACGATTATTTGTAATCATCATTATATGACATCTGTACTCAGCTATTCAAAAATTATTGATAGCCATTTACCATCAGAGATTATTGGCGAAGAAGGTATTATATTAATTGATAAAATCTCTGCACCAAATAAAGTTCAGAAGTTGAATCGTCATGGAGAAGTTATTGATGAAATAGTGAGTGATGCACCACCTATGTCATATGAAATAGCCCATTTCATAGAAGCGATTAAAAATAAAGATTTTAAGGCGCTCAATTTAGAGACTTCACATCAAACAATGAAAGTAATTGATGAAGTAAAAAAACAAATTGGCATTTTAATAAAATAAGTTATTGATTATTCAGAAAATTTAAATTATAATAAAGCCATACCATTTTTTCATTCTTTCAAATATAACAAAAAGAGACGCACCCCGCGTCTCTTTTTATTATTTAATCAGTTCTTTTAACTCGGTATCACGCTCCATTACGATACGTGCATATGAACATAAAGGAATAATCTTTAAATTATTTGCCTTGGCATAATCTGTAACTTTTAATACTAAAGCTTTAGCGATACCCTGACCACGTAACTTTGGATCTGTATATGTGTGGTCGATTGCGATTGTGTCTTGTCCTGAAGGCTGGAAAGTGATTTCTGCTTCTGGTTGTGCTTCATCACCGATATAAAATTTATTATTTCCTTGAATAATTTCCATGACAAACACCTCTTCTATTTATGATAATACATCTGTAAGCTGTGGAACAACTTGTTTCTTACGAGATACGACACCTTCAAGTACAGCTGTGTTTTTATCTAATACGACATTGAATGCTTTTTCAACTGCTGCTTGTTGTTGTCCTAATGCTAACACTTTAGAGTTAGAGTTTAAGATGTCAGTAACAACAAGGACAAATAATGCATATCCTTCTTGTGCTGTTTCAGCATTGATTGCATTTTCTAATTCTTCCTGACGGCTTAATACTTCATCGATATCAACAGTATTTACTTGAGCAACGCGAACTTCGTGCTCACCCATTGAGAATGATTTTGCATCGATATTTAATAATTCTTCAGCTGTCTTATCGGCAGTATTTGCGCCAGCTTTTAACATATCTAATCCGTAAGATTGAATATCAACGTTAGCAATAGCAGCTAATTCTTCAGCAGCTTTAACGTCTTCATCTGTACAAGTTGGAGATTTAAATAATAATGAATCTGAAATAATAGCAGATACCATTAAGCCTGCAATTTCAGGTTTAATTTCAACACCATGTTCTTTATACATCTTGTTTAAGATTGTTGCTGTACAACCAACTGGTTCTGCACGGTAGTATAAAGGTCCTGCTGTTTCAAAGTTAGCAATACGGTGATGATCTACTACCATTAAGATATTCGCATCTTCAATGCCGTCAGCTGACTGTTGAAACTCGTTATGGTCAACTAAGATAACATCTTCACCATGTAAGCGTTCGATCACGCGGGGAGCATTTACATTGAAGTGTTTTAAAGCATATTCTGTTTCACCATTTAAGTCACCTAAACGAACCGCTTCGATGTCTTTTCCTAAAGCTTTTTGTAAATCTTCCATTACTAAAGCTGATGTTACTGTGTCTGTATCTGGGTTTTTATGTCCGAAAGTTAAAATTTTCATAATAGTCTCCTTTTAGTATAATTCTTATCTATTTTATCATGATTATTTGATCTCTTCTACAGTCATGCCTAATACGTTCTTGAAGTGTTGTAGTGCATAACGATGACCTTCCGGATTGAATGAAGCAACCGCGCGTTCATCGACTGACATTTCAAAGCCTAAATTATACCCTTCTACTGCTGTATGAAGTACGCAAATATCAGTGCATACCCCAGCAAGTTCGATCTCTTTTATATTTCTTTCGCGTAAAAGTTGTAATAAAGGCGTACCACTAAACGCACTATATCGCATTTTATCAATCCAGAATACGTGGTTATTATCTTTATCACGCAAATAGAGTTCATGCAACTTACCATAAAGATGTCTACCATCCGTATCTTTAATGTTGTGCGGTGGGAATAATTTCGTTTCAGGATGATAAGTATCATTTTCAAAATGTAGATCCATCAATACAAAAATCGGCTTATTGTTATCTTTATAGTCATTCCATTTTTTAACCATCGTATCTTCCAGTGCAATTGCAGGTTCTCCGCACGTCAGTTTACCATCAAGTGCTACAAAGTCATTAGAATAATCAATAATTAATAAAGCTTCACTCATCGTCAACGCTCCTTTAAACGTAAGTTTTAAATTTAGAGTATACTGTTGATTAAAACAGGGTATAATCTTAATTACATTATAAATGATTTGAAGGTGTTATAAATGAAAAAGATTGATATTAAAGATTTTGGTGCGAAGGGTCGCCATGTTCTTTTTGATACGATTGGCTTACAGCGTGCACTGAATCAGGCAAAAAAAGAGCCTGTAGAAGTTTATGTTCCAGAAGGGACATATTACATCGGTAAAGAATTAGTGATTTATGCACACACTTATTTACATTTGCATCCTGATGCTGTTTTGCGCCGAATGAGTCCTTTTGCAATGCTTAAAAATGGTAGGAAAAGTGAAGGATATAAAGGGTACGATGGTAATGGTTATATTAAGATTGAAGGTGGGACGTTTGATCAATATGGTCATGTCCTAAATTTCAATAATAGTATTATGTCGCTTGGTCATGCGCGTGAAATTGAAATTAAAGATGTAACCTTTAAAAATGTTGTTCAGGGCCATGCGATAGATGCATGTGGTATCGATGGTTTTAAAGTATCGGGATGTAAGTTTCTCGGGTTTCGTGATGATAGTGGAGAACGTGCTTTTAGTGAAGCGATTCAACTAGATCTACAACTGAAAGACTCTTTCCCTAAGTTCGGTGAATATGATGGCACAGTGACGAAGAATGTCATCATTGAAAACTGTTATTTCGGTAATTCTAATGAACCGATGATGAAACCGTGGAACAGAGCGATAGGCAGTCATGCCAGCACATATGAAATTTATTATGAGAATATCACTGTAAAAAATAATACGTTTGACAAGATGGGAGATTATGCACTTACTTTCCTAAAATCAAAAGTATTGCATGTATATGATAATACCTTTAATGACTGTAATGGTGGTATACGTTATTTAGCAACGAAGCAGGGGAAATATTCACTTGATCTATACGGGAGAGACCATGGTGCTCAAGCAGGTGAAATGACTGTTATACGTAACAATCATTTTCACTCTATCAATGATAAATACGCAATATTATTTCAGAGTTATGATGGTAAGAAGAATAAAGATATCTATATCATCGATAATCAATTCAGTGAAGACAATACATGTACCATAAAGATAGGTGCAGCGAAAAATGTCGTGTGTATGCAAAATAAAAACTTAAAAAAGATTAAAAAGATAGAAGTAGATGATTTTTATGCAGAAACGATTGCTAAAGATGAATCTGTTGGTGAGTTATAAAAGCAACGTGTCCTAATGAAACGGACACGCTGCTTTTTTATTTTTATAATAAAAATTCGGTTCGTGATACGTATTGTCGTAACCTTTGTGCCAGTTATGAACAAGGGAAGGAGATATCGGAGGAATAAGCCACGTCCAGTCTCCAGTTACTTTTCTATTATTTGCCGCTTCATTCTCTTCAAATTTTAAAAATTGTCTGCTGGCGTTGTAATGATCAACGATGGAATAGCCTTGCTGTTTAAATGAATGATAAACTGCATAGTTTAATTCAACGACGACTTTATCGCGCCAGTAACTCGTCGTTCTGCTTGTATCTAAATCCATACTGCGGGCGATAGGCTCCAGTAAGTTATAACGATAATCATCTAGAAAATTACGACTTGCAATCTCACTTTCCATATACCAGCCATTAAAAGGACAAAGTGGATAAGTAATACCGCCGATAGATAAATCCATGCCAGATATAATCGGTACAGCATACCAATGAAGATTTAAGTCATTAAACTTTGGAAAGTCAGGATGTTCAATACGTACTTCTTTTATAAGGTCAGGATGAATTTCATATGTTTTGTATTGATTATCATAACGATAGAGTAACGGTAAAAATTTTCCGAATGATTTGTAACCGGTATGTTCAATTAATTTTTTCGTATCACTAACAATTGGATCATCAGCATATCGAATAAGCTGATCGTTTAGCAGTTCGAAATTAATGTTAGCTTGCTGATTAAAGATTGTGATAGTCGGAATAATTTTCCCGTTATTTGTTGCACGCTCGATATGTGTTTCAAGTGCAGTGAGATAGTCTTTTTCCTCTGTTACATGGCGCATATCAACGACATTTAACTTATCCCATATAAGACGACCGATACAGCGATTACTATTGCGCCAGGCAAGACGTGCACCGTATGTCAATTCTTCTGTTGTATGGATATAAGAGCCGGTATGCTCGATTTCTTGTTGAATTGACAGTAATCTTTTATTAATCGTATCTTCTTCAATGTTTAATTCATTGCCCATCTGTTTTATAAATGATTTAGCTTTTTCGAATAACAATTGTATCACCTCACTTTTATTTATTCTTATTATTTCTATTCTACAATAAAAAAAGCCCGATTTGGGCTTTTTGATTAATCTGTTTGTGGTTGTTGTCGCTTTTTATAATCGTAAAATGTAGCACAGCTTATTGCGAGTAATATAAAAGCGATATAGCTAAAAAATTGTGTGTTATGAGATATTTGAATCACTAGTCCTCCTAATATCGGACCTAATATACTGCCGATACTGAATATGAGACCGCACATTAAATTGCCTGCAGGTAACAAATATTTTGGAGTAATCTCCGTCATAAATGTTACACCTAAAGAATACATTGAGCCGACAAAGATACCGGTAATAAAAAAGAGTCCGACTAACACATAGCCTGAGTGACTGAAGATTTGGCACATCATAAATAGCATTGCACCGATGAAAGTCACGATAGTAAGTAAGATATTACGATTCATATTATCTGAAATCATACCAAGAGGTACCTGGAAGATAATCGCACCTAAACTGAACGCAGGTAAGATAATAATAATCAGATTAACAGGAATATCCTGCTTCATCGCATAAACAGGAAAGTTGCTGTTGAGACATGCTTCCAATATGCCGTACATCATCGGAAATAAGAATGCAACCCAGCTCGTCTTCATTACTTTACCAAAGTTGATAGTTGTTGATTTAAACGATATTTTTGAATGATTGTCTTCAGGAAATTCATTTTTTAGCATAAATACAAGGGCACTCGCTGTAATTGTGAATACTGCACTTAATAGAAACGGAAGGCTTGTATGTACTTCGTATAATTTAGCAAGTAATGGTCCTGCCATAAAGCCAAGTGAGAAGCTTAAGCCATAAAAAGAGATGATTCGGCCGAGTTTATGCTTCGGTGTTGTTTCAGTAAGCCATGATTGTGTAGCAAAGTGGAGCATATTATCGCCGACACCAACAAGCAGTCGTAATATAAACCAGAATGTCATTGCTTTATACACTGGGAAAAGTGACATCGATATTGCAATAATGATTGCGCCAATGACGACAAGATTCTTGTAACCTACTTTCCTTAGCAGACCTTCTAAAAATAATGATGCTAAAAAAACACCGATATATAAAGATGATGCATGTAATCCGTTGATAAAACTAGGGACATCATCACGTTCAAAGATGATGGCGATAAGAGGTAATAACATACCTTGTGTTAAACCGGAAATTGATACAATGATGGTGAGTATAATGAAATTTTTCTTAAACATAACGACCTCCTTATTTTTGATTGTATCAGAATGCGTTGGTAATGCCTAAATGTAAGCGGTATGTTAATATGAATTTAATATATATCAGTTCAAAACGTAAAATAAATCATTAATTGATAATTATAAAATTGTTGGGGAGATGAAGCAATGTACAACTATGCTGACGATAGTCTAATGTTACATACAGATTTATACCAGATTAATATGGGTGAAACTTACTGGAATGATGGTATCCACGAGCAAATAGCAGTCTTTGATGTTTATTTCAGAAGTATGCCATTTGATGGTGGTTATGCTGTGTTCGCGGGTCTGGAACGTGTCATTCATTACGTTAAAGGATTTAAATTTTCTGAAACGGATATGGAATATTTAAAGTCTTTAGGATATCAGGATGATTATCTCGCATATTTAAAAGATTTAAGATTTACAGGTAATATCCGTTCGATGCAGGAAGGAGAAATCTGCTTTAATAACGAACCGTTATTACGTATAGAGGCACCATTAATACAAGCGCAGTTACTGGAGACTGCAATATTAAATATTGTGAACTTCCAGGTACTTATTGCAACGAAAGCAAGTCGTATTAAACAAGTTGTTGGTGATGAAATTGTAATGGAATTCGGAACACGACGTGCGCAGGAAATGGATGCTGCAATTTGGGGGACACGTGCAGCATATATTGCTGGATTTGATTCGACAAGTAACGTTCGTGCAGGTAAGTTATTCGGCATTCCAGTGTCAGGGACGCATGCGCATGCGATGGTACAAGCGTATGATGATGAATATATTGCGTTTAAAAAATATGCAGAACGTCATAAAAACTGTGTCTTCCTTGTAGATACTTTCCATACGTTAAAGTCTGGTGTACCGAACGCGATTCGTGTAGCACAAGAATTAGGTGATAAGATTAATTTTGTCGGCATCCGTTTAGATTCCGGAGATTTAGCATACTTATCAAAAGAAGCACGTCGTATGTTAGATGAAGCGGGATTCCCGGATGCAAAAATATTTGCCTCAAATGACTTAGATGAAGAAACAATTACTAATTTGAAGTTACAAGGTGCAAAGATAACTGCCTGGGGTATCGGTACTAAATTAATTACAGCGTTTGATCAACCCGCATTAGGTGCAGTTTATAAACTTGTTGCCATTGAAAATAAAGCAGGGCAATTAGAAGATCGTATTAAAATATCAAATAATGCTGAAAAAGTAACGACACCGGGTAAAAAGAATGTATATCGTATTATAAATAATCAGACGAAAAAATCAGAAGGTGATTATATCACTTTAGATTTCGAAGAGCCATCTAAAGAAAAGCCGTTAAAGATGTTTCATCCGATTCATACGTATAAACAAAAATGGATCAATGATTTCACAGCAAAAGATCTTCATAAGGACATCTTTGTTGATGGAAAGTTAGTGTACGATGTACCTAATTTAGAACAGTCACGTGAATATTTAAAAGAGAATCTGGCATTATTATGGGAAGAAACAACGCGCTATTTAAATCCTGAAGAATATCCTGTAGATTTAAGTACGCTATGTTGGGAAAAGAAAAATCAGGAAATTTATGAAGTATCTAAAAAAGTGAAAGAAGTGAAGTAAATGTCATTACAACAAGATATTATAAAATCACTTTATGTTCAACCAGAGATTAATCCCGAAGAGACTTATAGAACTATCGTAGACTTCATAAAAAACTACGTTAAACAAAATCCATTTATCAAATCTCTAGTACTAGGCATTTCAGGCGGACAAGATTCTACTTTAGGGGGCAAACTATCACAAATTGCAGCAACTGAACTGCAAAGTGAAGGATTAGATGTGAAGTTTGTTGCTGTTAGATTACCTTATGGTGTGCAAAAAGATGAACAAGATTGTCAGGATGCACTTGACTATATCAATCCGGATAAGATTTATACAATAAATATTAAAGATGCAGTTGATGCGAGTATTGCGACATTAATTACTCAAGGTGTTACTTTAACGGATTTTCAAAAAGGCAATGAAAAAGCACGTGAGCGTATGAAAGCACAATATTCTATCGCAGCATTTCATAGTGGTATTGTTATCGGTACGGATCATGCAGCAGAAAGTATTACTGGTTTTTACACGAAGTTTGGTGATGGTGGAGCAGACATCTTTCCGCTTGCAGGCTTAAATAAACGTCAAGGTAAATCAATTCTTCAACTTCTTGATTGCCCGGAGCATCTTTACAATAAGGTACCGACTGCAGATCTTGAAGAGGATAAACCACAATTACCAGATGAAGTTGCACTGGGTGTAACATATAAGCAAATTGATGATTATTTAGAAGGCAAATCGATCGATGCTAAAGCTGCTAAGACAATAGAACAGCATTATTTAAGAACGCAACATAAACGTATGTTACCGATTACGCGTTTTTCTGTCCATGAAATCATTCGATAATAATGGTATAGTGTTAATGTATTAAAGCCAGGAGGATTGAAATGGATATATTAAGTAATCAATGGGCAGTAGTGGCACTGATATTTATCATTAATATTTTTTATGTCACTTGCCTAACAATGCGTATGATATTAACGTTAAAAGGTTATCGTTATTTAGCAGCTGCCGTATCAGTAGTGGAAGTTATTATTTATGTAGTAGGACTAGGACTTGTCATGAACAGTCTAGATAAAATCGAGAATATTATTGCTTATGCACTAGGATTTGGTGTAGGGATTATTGTCGGAATGAAAATAGAGGAGATGATAGCTTTAGGTTATATTGTTGTCAATGTTACGACAGCAGAATATGATAAAGAAATCCCTCGTACGTTACGTGACTTAGGTTATGGTGTAACGCATTATGCTGCACAAGGTCGTGACGGAGAACGTTTAGTCATGCAAATCTTAACACCACGTAAATATGAATTAAAATTAATGGATACAGTAAAGAATCTTGATCCAAAAGCGTTTATTATCGCATATGAACCTAAGAATATCCACGGTGGTTTCTGGGTGAAGGGTGTTAAAAGTACTCGTTTAAAGGCGTATGATGCAGATGAAATTTGAAGTGAGAGATAATGAGACGATTGCCGAATGTTTAGAACGTATGAGAGAAGCTGGGTATACGCCGGTAAAAAGATTCCAAAAACCAATTTTCAAGGAAAACGAAAAAGGTGAAATCGAAGTATATAAAGAACAGATCATCTTTACCGGCAAGAAGATAACCGAATAAATGAAATGGCAGACTGAAACATATGTTTCAGTCTGTTTTTGTAAGCAAATATGAATGGTACATGATAAACTAAATATAATAAATGACTAGTTGCTAATTTTTACGAACTTTTTTAGTAATCAAAATAACAATGTACGGATTTTGATTTTTTTGTTATACTACTATTGACTTTAAAAAACGGAGGAATTTATTCATGATTGAACGTTATTCAAGAGAAGTAATGTCTAATATCTGGACGGAGCAAAACAGATTTGAAGCATGGTTGGAGGTAGAAATTTTAGCAAGTGAAGCTTGGGCAGAGCTTGGATATATCCCGAAAGAAGATGTTAAATTAATCCGTCAGAATGCACGTGTAGATGTAGAACGTGCGAAAGAAATAGAACTAGAAACGCGTCATGATGTCGTTGCATTTACACGCCAGGTATCTGAAACTTTAGGTGAAGAGAAGAAATGGGTGCATTACGGTTTAACGAGTACAGATGTTGTCGATACTGCATTAAGCTATATGATCAAGCAAGCAAATGACATTATCGAGGAAGACCTTGAGAAATTCATCGAAGTATTAAAACAAAAAGCTTTAAAGCATAAAACGACTTTAATGATGGGTAGAACGCACGGTGTACACGCAGAACCTACAACATTCGGTTTAAAGATGGCATTATGGTATATGGAAATGCAACGTAACTTAAAGCGTTTCAAAGAAGTACGTAAAGAAATCGAAGTTGGTAAGATGAGTGGTGCTGTTGGAACATTTGCGAACATTCCACCTGAAATTGAAAGCTACGTATGTGAGAAATTAGGATTAGGATGTGCTGAAATCTCTACACAGACATTACAACGTGACCGTCACGCTTACTATATTGCTACATTAAGCTTAATCGCAACATCTATCGAGAAGTTTGCAGTAGAAGTGCGTGGACTTCAAAAGACCGAAACACGTGAAGTTGAAGAAGCGTTTGCTAAAGGTCAGAAAGGTTCTTCAGCAATGCCACATAAACGTAATCCGATTGGTTCAGAGAACGTTACTGGTATCGCGCGTGTCATTCGTGGCTACTTAACAACAGCTTATGAAAACGTACCATTATGGCACGAACGTGATATTTCACATTCATCTGCTGAACGTATTATGTTACCAGACGTTACAATCGCGTTAGATTACATGTTAAATCGTTTCACAAACATCATCGATAACTTAACAGTTTACGAAGAAAACATGAAAGCGAACATGGAAAAAACTTTTGGTTTAATCTACTCACAACGTGTAATGTTAACGTTAATTGATAAAGGTATGGTACGTGAGGAAGCGTATGATACAGTGCAACCGAAAGCGATGGAATCATGGGCAACGAAGACACCTTTCCGTGAGTTAGTTGAACAGGATAGCAAAATCACTGACTTATTATCAAAAGAAGAATTAGATGAATGCTTCAACGAAAATCATCATTTAAATCAAATCGATACATTATTCAAACGTGCTGGTTTAGAATAACGTTTAAAAAAGAATCTCTTCGGAGATTCTTTTTTTTAGTACTTTTAAACTTTTTTAACAATATTAAATTAAAAAGTAATTTACATTTTTTTAAAATTTGAATAAAATTATATTATACGTTTTTTGGTTAAATGATATAGAGTGATATACTGTATTGCTGTACTTTAACAATGTAATGCATTAAAATATAAGTACTAAAGTTTAAGGGGTGTTGATATTGCAAATCGAGAAAATTAAGGGGAAACAACTAGATGAATTGTTCGATGCAATTCTAACGCTGGAATCTCGTGAAGAATGTTATCAGTTCTTTGATGATCTTTGCACAGTGAATGAAATTCAATCTTTATCACAACGTCTACTTGTTGCTAAGATGATTAAACAAGGATATACATACGCTGCAATTGAAAAAGAATCAGGTGCATCAACAGCTACTATCTCAAGAGTGAAACGCTCTTTACAATGGGGAAACGATGCCTATACGATGGTTTTAGACAGAATGAATATCGAAACAAAATCTTAATTTCCAAGTACTGGGTCATATTTGATTCAGTACTTTTTTTGGCATATAATAGTAAATGAAATGAGGAGAAGACATGAAAAAATCTTTGCTTGTATTGTCAGCTATCCTATTAGCTGCCTGTAATCAAGGTGAAACCAATCAACAAACACATAAGAACTCAACACAGCAGACAGAAATGTCTTCAGAAAAAGAGACTACTGTTTCTGATGCTACTACAACGCCGTCAAACCATAAAAAACATCAAAAAGAAGTCAAAGATGGTATAACTTATGTTGATAATATATTAATCGTGAATAAAGATATTGCCTTACCTGAGTCGTATGCACCAGGCGAAATACAAGAAGCAAGACAAGCGATTGATCAGTTAATACAGCAAGGTAATGCACAAGGTCTAAACCTGGTATTACGCAGTGGATTTAGAAGTTATGAGACGCAAACTGAATTATATAACAATTACGTAGCACGAGACGGTCAAAGTAAAGCGGATACGTATAGTGCGCGTCCAGGGCATTCTGAACATCAGACAGGATTAGCATTTGATTTAGGCAATACTGCCGGAACAGATGATTTTAAAGTTTCTTTTGAAAACACGGCTGAAGGTAAATGGATAAAAGAAAATGCTCAGGATTATGGATTTATCATAAGATATCCTAAAGGCAAAACAGATATTACCGGTTATCAATATGAACCTTGGCATTTGAGATATTTAGGTAAAGAAATAGCTCAGAAAGTCAAATCAAGTGGATTGACACTAGAAGAATACCTTGATTTGAAGTAGTTAGATATTAAGGAGAAACAAATGAAGAAAATATTATTAGCATCAGTGTTATTACTTACAAGCTGTAGCCTTCCAGAGTCTATAGTTAAGCCTGAAAAAAGCGAAGAAAAAGCAGCTGATACAAAAGACGCACAAAAGAAAAATAAAGCAGTACAACAGAAAAAAGAAACATTGCAGAAAAAACAGGTAACAAAATACAAGAAAGAAGTTAAAAATGGTGTGACATATATTAACGGAATTCTTATTGTAAATAAAAAAATTAGTTTACCATCAACGTATAATCCTGGAGAAAATAAAAATGTCAGAAAGATATTAAATAAGATGATTGTGGATGCCCAAAAAGATAATATGCATCTTGTTGTACGCAGTGCATATCGCAGTTATGCTGCCCAGAAAGCATTGTATGATAAATTTGTTGCTTTAGATGGTCAGCAAATTGCAGAATCATATAGTGCAAAACCTGGGCAATCAGAGCATCAGACAGGTCTTGCATATGATATCGGTTCACGTGAATCAGTAGCCAACATGAGTATTCAGTTTGGACAAACACCCGAAGGAAACTGGTTAAAAGAAAATGCACATAAATATGGCTTTATTATCCGTTATGGCAAAGATAAAACGCATATTACCGGCTACCGCTATGAACCGTGGCATATTCGCTATGTTGGGAAAGTTCATGCAGCAAAGTTATACCGCTCTGGTCAAACTTTAGAAGAATATTTAGGTGTATACAAAAAGCCGGTTGCGAAAAAAATCTCTCGAAAAGTAGCAACAACGGAACAACCAACAACTGAAGCATCAACATCAGAAATATTAACCATAGAACAACCAATATCAGAACAACTTACTTCAGAACAACCCATATTAGATCAACCATTAACAGAGCAACCAACAATAGAAATTAACACCTCACAGTAGGTGTTATTTTTATGCAAACATATGTTTCGTTTCGCATTAAAAATGCACAAAAAAATGATATAATATTCATTATTATTATAAAAGGAGACACCTTATGTACGAGATTCAAGACTGGCAACATGTATTCAAGTTAGATCCTGCAAAAGAAATCAGCGATATTGATTTAGAACGTATTTGTGAATCAGGTACAGATGCAATTTTTATCGGTGGCTCAGATAATGTGACGATGGAAAATGTATTAGATTTAATGAGTCGCGTTCGCCGCTATCCTGTACCATGTGTATTAGAAATTTCAAATATCGAAAGTGCGATTCCAGGGTTTGATCATTATTTAATTCCTTCAGTGTTAAATAGTGATAACGTTCATTTTCATAATGGTATGCTACACGAAGCGATTAAACAGATGGGGCATATGATGGATTATGATTTATTTACTATGGAAGGATATGTAGTGTTAAATCCGGAAAGTAAAGTAGCGAAGTTAACGCGTAGTCATACAGATTTAAATCACGACGATATTGCTGCTTATGCAGATATGATTGAGCAGTTGTATGGGTTGAAAGCAATGTATATCGAATATAGTGGTACATATGGAGATGTAAGTATGGTTAAGGCAGCCAAAGAAAGACTGAATCAAACGCGACTTATCTATGGAGGCGGTATTGATTCATTACAGAAAGCGCGTGAGATGTTCGAAGTAGCAGATACGATCGTAGTAGGAAATGTAATTTATACAGATATCAAAAGTGCATTACAAACTGTAAAGGTTAGGGGTTAATATTGTGAATGATTTATTAAAGAACATGAATGAAGAGCAACAGAATGCAGTGAAGACGACAGAAGGACCACTCCTTATCATGGCAGGAGCAGGTTCCGGTAAAACACGTGTTCTAACACACCGCATTGCTTATTTAATCGATGAAAAAGATGTATCACCTTATAAAATATTAGCAATAACATTCACAAATAAAGCAGCCAAAGAGATGAAAGAGCGTGTGAAGAATATTATCGGCGACGCATCAGACGTAATATGGATTTCAACGTTTCACTCGATGTGTGTGAGAATTTTAAGACGTGATATCGATAGAATAGGTATCGAACGCAATTTTACAATACTTGATCCGACTGATCAGCGTTCGGTCGTAAAAGATATACTGAAAAAAGAGAATATTGATCCGAAAAAATATGATCCAAGAATGTTTGTCGGTGAGATTTCTAATTTAAAAAATGAACTAAAAACACCTGATGATGCACAAGCGGATGCAAATGATTTTATGAGTGTGATGGTTGCAAAAGTGTATAAACAATATCAGGAGAAATTACTTAAAAACCATGCGCTCGACTTTGATGATTTAATTATGATGACATTAAAGTTATTTGAACGAGTACCGGATGTATTAGATTATTACCAGAATAAATTTCAGTATATTCACGTCGATGAATATCAGGATACAAATAGGGCGCAATATATGCTTGTTAAGATGCTCGCTGACAAGTTTAAAAATTTATGTGTCGTAGGGGATTCAGATCAATCTATCTATGGGTGGCGTGGTGCAGATATTTATAATATTTTAAGTTTTGAAAAAGATTATAAAGATGCGAAGACGATATTTTTAGAGCGAAACTATCGTTCAACGAAAAATATATTATTTGCTGCCAATGAAGTGATAAAAAATAACACAGAACGTAAGCCTAAAGCATTATGGACAGATAATGATCACGGTTCTAAAATTAATTATTATAAAGCACAGTCTGAACGTTCTGAAGCAGAATATATTGTATCTGAAATATTGAAGAAAAAGCGTGAAGGTTATGCTTTAAAAGATATGGCGATTCTATATCGTACGAATGCACAATCTCGTGTACTGGAAGAAACTTTGATGAAATCAAATGTTAATTATACGATGGTTGGCGGAACAAAATTCTACGATAGAAAAGAGATTAAAGATATTTTAAGCTATTTGAGATTAATCGCCAATAGTAATGAAGATATTAGTTTTACACGTATTATTAATACGCCTAAACGAGGCATTGGACCATCTGCTTTAGATAAAATTGTAGCCTATGCTGAGAATAATGGTTTGAGCTATTTTGATGCTTTAGCTGAAGTTGACTTTATCGGTTTACCGAAAAAGACGACTGAAAAGCTTGTCCAGTTCTATAATATGTTAGATAACATTATGAAACAGCAGGAATTCTTGTCTGTTTCTGAACTTGCGGAAGAAGTGCTTGAACAAACAGGTTATATGCGTATGTTAGAAGCAGAGAACACATTAGAATCTCAGTCTCGTATTGAAAATATTCAGGAGTTTATGAGTGTACCGAAAGATTATGAAAAAGAAACACCCGACGAAGAACAGTCATTGATTAATTTCCTGACGGACTTACAACTTGTTGCAGATGTTGATAATGCAGATTTAGAAGCAGGTATTACATTGATGACGATGCACTCAGCAAAAGGTCTGGAGTTTAAAGTGGTATTTATTGCAGGACTTGAAGAAACGATCTTTCCACATTCAAGAAGCTTGAATAGTGACAGTGAGATGGAAGAAGAACGTAGATTGATGTACGTTGCAATTACACGTGCTGAAGAACATCTCTATTTAACGCATGCAGATATGCGCAGTTTATTCGGTAGAACTCAGGCGAATAGAAAGTCAAGATTTATTACTGAAATTCCTGACGACATTTTAGATACACCGACTAGACCAACATACCCTAAAGGTGTGAAACGAGGACCTGCAAGACGAATGGCGAGTACTGCAACCCAGCAGAGTGCAGCACCGAGTGACTATAAAGTTGGGGATAAAGTTATGCATAAAGCCTGGGGAGAAGGTTTAGTAAGCAACGTTAGTGAAAAGAATGGTTCAACAGAACTTGATATTATATTTAAATCAGTTGGTATGAAACGTCTATTAAGTCAGTTTGCACCGATTGAAAAAAAGGAGTAACCAATGGAAAAAAGAGTTCAGGAATTACATCAACTTTTACATCGATATAATTATGAATATCACGTATTGGATAATCCAACAGTACCGGATGCAGAATATGATAAGCTATTACACGAATTAATTGCTATAGAAGAGAAGCATCCTGAACTGAAAACTCAGGATTCACCAACGGTTCGTGTCGGAGCTGAACCTTTATCCAAGTTTGATAAAGTAAATCATGATACACCGATGCTAAGTCTAGGTAATGCTTTTAGCGAAGAAGATTTAATCGCATTTGATACACGTGTTAGAAACGAAGTAGGTAACGTAGAATATATGGTAGAGCTAAAAATAGATGGACTAGCTGTTTCACTAAAATATGTGGATGGCGCCTTTGTTCAGGGATTAACACGTGGTGATGGAACGACTGGTGAGAATATCACTGAAAATTTAAGAACCATCTATGCGATACCATTAACGATTAAAGAACCGTTAACGTTTGAAGTACGTGGAGAAGCTTATATGCCGAAAAAATCATTTATCGCATTAAATGAACAACGCGCTGCAAATGGTGAACAATTGGCAGCAAATCCACGAAATGCTGCTGCAGGTTCATTACGTCAGCTTGATTCAAGGCTTGCCGCTAAACGAAAGCTTGATATCTTCTTGTACAGTGTGAATGATTTACGTGAGATTAATGCATCAAGTCAAAGTGAAGCATTAGATCGACTTGATGCAATTGGATTTAAGACAAACCCTGAACGTAGATTATGTAAGGATATGCAGGAAGTTTTTGAATATATTAAGCTCTGGACAGAAAAACGTGAAAATTTAGCATACGATATTGATGGTATCGTTATTAAAGTTAATGATTTAGCGAAACAGGATGAATTAGGATTTACAGCTAAATCACCGAAATGGGCAATTGCTTATAAGTTTCCTGCAGAAGAAGTTGTAACGACATTAAACGATATTGAACTATCTATCGGAAGGACGGGTGTGGTAACACCAACTGCGATTTTAGAACCTGTTAATGTTGCAGGTACGACTGTTGGACGTGCATCACTTCATAATGAAGATCTGATTCACGAAAAAGATATTCGTATCGGAGATTCTGTCGTTATTCGTAAAGCTGGTGAAATTATTCCTGAAGTTGTCCGTGTCGTACTTGATCGTAGACCTGAGGGTGCAACAACTTATCATATGCCTGAAGTATGTCCGTCATGTGGTCATGAACTTGTACGTATTGAAGGAGAAGTGGCATTACGTTGTATTAATCCGAAATGTGATGCGAAACTTGTAGAAGGAGTCATACACTTCGTTTCAAGAACCGCGATGAATATCGATGGACTTGGTGAACGCATTGTACAAAGCTTATATCAGGAAGGTATCATTCATGATGTTGCAGATATTTATAATTTAACACGTGAACAACTTCTACCGCTTGAACGCATGGGTGAGAAGAAAGTAGATAAATTACTCAGCGCAATAGAAGCATCGAAATCCAATTCACTCGAAAGATTATTATTCGGTTTAGGCATTCGTCATCTAGGTGCTAAAGCAAGTCAAATATTAGCACAGGAATATCATACAATGGATCGCTTAAAATCTGCTACAATAGAAGCATTAACTGAAATAGATGATATTGGACATAAAATGGCGCAGTCACTCGTTACTTATCTGCAAAATGAAGATATTATTAATTTAATTGATAAACTCGCTGCGAGTGGCGTTAATATGACGTATAATGGACAGAAAAAAGAAGATATCGAAATTCATCCGGTATTCGGTAATAAAACCATTGTACTGACAGGTAAATTAAATATAATGTCACGTGGTGATGCAACAAAAGCACTTACTAATCTGGGTGCTAAAGTGACAAGTTCTGTAACGAAGAAAACAGATTTAGTCATAGCAGGAGAAGACGCTGGAAGCAAGCTTGAAAAAGCACAAACTTTAGGTATTGAAGTCTGGAATGAAACAATGATGATAGAAGCACTTAAGTAATAATAGTTAGGAGAAAAAGATGAAACGTTTAGGCTATTTAGTATTATCGACACTTATATTAGCAAGTTGTTCGAATTCTGAAACGACGACTAATGAGCAGAATAAAGAAAAAGAAGAAAAGCAAATTGCTACTGATATTCAAATTTCAAATGACTATTTTAGAACGTTATTACCGTTTAAAGAAAGTCAGGCACGTGGATTAACAAGTACAAATATGTCTAGCAGCTATAATGGAGAAGCATTTGAAACAGGTTTATTACGTATCAGTAAGAACGTTTTTTCTCCTGATGAGTATTTGTATCGCGATGGCCAATTACTGACAAAAAGTGCTGTAGAAAGTTATCTGGAACCACAATATACAAAAGCTGAAATAGACAAGATGGACAAAGATGAACGTATCGAAAAAAATGCATATGCCAACTTCGGTTTGAATCCATCGCATAAAGGTGAAACAGATCCAACGAAGATTGCAAAAGAATCGCCAGCTTATTTATCGCATATTATTGAACAGGACTTCTTTACGGAATCAGACGCAAAACGTAAGAGAATTTCCGGTATGACAATCGGCCTTGCGATGAATAGTGTTTACTACTATCAAAAAGAAGCATATGGTGAAGTGTATAGTGAAAATTTAGATAAAAAAGAAGTTGAGAAAAAAGGGAAAGCAATGGCAGATGAGATACTATCTCGCTTACGTGTGAAACAGGAATTAAAAGATATTCCGATTACGTTTGCAATCTTTATACAATCATCATCGGAAAGTATTACTCCAGGGAATTTTGTCTCTTACGCTGTAAGTGAGGAAAGCAGTAAGAAGATTGGAAAATGGAAGTCTGTAAATGAGAAGTATGTATTGCTACCTTCAGCTGATGCAGATAAATTAAATGAGAAATTAAATAATGATTATAAACAATTTAACGATCAGCTACAAACGTACTTTCCAAACTTTACGCAATCCATAGGAACAGGTTATTTTGTAAACGATTCGATTAAAGAGCTGAATATTAATGTGCCATTAGACTACTTTGGTAAAGCAGAAGTAGTAGGGGTTACACAATATATTGCAGACTTAGCAATGAAGAATTTCAGTCAAGTCGATAATTTAGAAATCTCTATCGTAGATAACGATAAACCACTTGCGTTAATCGTGAAAAATAAAGGTGATAAAGAACCAACGATTCATGTATATCGTCAGTAAATTATGAAAAAGCCATTCAATACGAAATTGTATTGAATGGCTTTTTTATTATGCATGTAATCTTCGTTTCATTTCATTAAACAATGAAGTAACATCATATTTATCTTTATAAGTGATTAAACTAACTATGACAGTTGCGAGTATACTTACAATATATCCAGGGATAATTTCATAAAGTTCAAAAATGCCACCTTTGTCTTTTAACATGATCCAGATAATAACAGTAAGCGCCCCTGACACCATACCGGCAATCGCGCCTTGTTTTGTGAGTTTCTTCCAGTATAACGAGAAGATAACGAGTGGCCCGAACGCTGCGCCAAATCCTGCCCAGGCGTTTCCGATAAGATTAAGAATCGTATCATTTGGATTCCATGCTAAGAACGTAGCGACAATAGCAACAAGGAATACAGCAAGTCTTCCTACCATAACAAATTCTTTGTCACGATTTTTACCGTCATCAGTTTTGCGTAATAACATGTAGAAATCTTGCGTTAAAGCTGAACTTGTTACAAGTAGTTGAGAAGACACAGTACTCATAATCGCGGCTAATATTGCAGCTAAGATAAATCCTGCTACAAATGGATGTAAGAAAATTTGACTCATTACGATAAAGATAGTTTCTGGATTATCTAATTTTGTGCCAGTCTTTGCAATAAATGCAATACCGATTAATCCTGAAAGACAAGCACCTAATAATGAAACAACCATCCATGAAATACCGATACGTCTAGCTGCAGGTAATAATTTGTGCGACTTGATAGACATAAATCTTACGATAATATGAGGTTGACCAAAGTAACCTAATCCCCAAGCTAAAGCAGAAATAATACCTATCAAAGTTGTTCCTTTAAATAAATCTAAATTTGAAGGTTTTACATCTGCAATTGTTCCAAATGTGTCCATACCTCCAAGTTCCATAAAGGCTACAATCGGTACTACAACCATTGAAAGTAACATAATGACACCCTGGAAAAAGTCTGTTAATGAAACGGCTAAGTAACCGCCGAAAAGTGTGTAAAGTACAACGATTGCACCAGTAATAATTAATCCCCAGTGATAATCTAATTTAAAAGCACTTTCGAACAATACGCCACCAGAAACTAAGCCTGCATGTGTATATAATGTAAAGAATACGACGATAATTAGTCCTGAAATGATCTTTAAGACACGTGTATGGTCATTGACGCGTTTTTCGAAGAAATCAGGAATTGTTATTGCATTATCTGTTAACTCAGTAAATACACGTAGTCTAGGTGCTACAATTATATAATTTAAATACGCACCGACAGATAGTCCAATAGCAATCCACAATCCAGCTAACCCAACTGAATACATTTCTCCCGGTAAGCCCATAATCATCCAGCCACTCATATCTGAAGCACCTGCTGATAATGCAGTGACCCAAGGACCTAAATTT
The DNA here is from genome assembly GCF_022501545.1 of Macrococcus sp. PK. NCBI lineage: Bacteria > Bacillati > Bacillota > Bacilli > Caryophanales > Staphylococcaceae > Macrococcus > Macrococcus sp. PK. The sequence continues at coordinate 29,524 of NZ_JAEPRF010000011.1, read as the reverse complement.
CTACCACCTAACATATACTCATCTAAATTTCCTGTTGCTTGTTTATACGCGTAATAACCAATGGCAAGTAATACTGCGAAGTAGGCTATAATCATGACATATGTCATCCAGTTTACTTCAATTTGCACATTTTGAAAGGTATTACCTAAAAACAATGACATCTCCTCCTTATAATTTTTAGAAACTAAATTTCGACATAAAAAAAGACATATCTTTGAATATGTACGTCTTTCATTATAGAGAAGTGAGTATTTAAAGCAAATTCAGTTTGGGAGTTAACCGCTTACATTGACGAAAAATAAGAAATTTATTTTCTGTTTTTATTATTGTGACAAAATATTAAATCATTATATAGTTTTTATATACTGAAAATATGAAAGAGAATATTTTATTTCAAAAGTAAATTTTTAAATAACTAAATTTTCTCAAAAAAATTATATATCTATGTAATTTGTGTGACTTATACACATAAAAGCGACTTCAAAATAGGTCTGAAGCCACTTTCGCACCTCACCATCTTTCAAAATAAAAAAGGACCTCAAAATAAATCTGAGGTCACTTTCATAAAAATATATTATGGTTAACTTCTTACAATACGTTTCATTTCATCAAATTCATCAATAATACGTTGTTCTGGCTTTGGTGTCATCAGAGATACTAATACAGTAGAAACGAAGCTGATGATAAATCCAGGAATAATTTCATAATATTCGAAGATGCCGCCATGAGATTTCATGAAGATCCAGAAGATTACTGTAATTGATCCTAATACCATGCCTGTAATTGCACCGTGTTTTGTTAAACCTTTCCAGTATAATGATAACAATACAAGTGGCCCGAATGCAGCACCGAATCCAGCCCATGCATTTCCGACTAAGTTTAAGATTGTATCATTAGGACTCCATGCAATAGCACCAGCTACGACTGCTACAAGTAATACAGATATTCTTCCTACCAATACAAATTCTTTCTCACGACTTGTATCCTGTAAGCTGGATTTAGTAAATAACATGTAGAAGTCTTGTGTTAATGCTGAACTTGTTACAAGTAGCTGAGAAGATATTGTACTCATAATTGCTGCTAAAATAGCTGCTAAGAAGAATCCAGCAATTAGCGGGTGGAAGAGTACTTGACTCATTACAACGAAAATTGTTTCTGGATTATCTAATTTTGTGCCAGATTCATGAATAAAAGCAATACCTACTAATCCAGTTACAACAGCACCGATTAGTGAGGTTGCCATCCAAGAGATACCGATACGGCGTGCTGCTGGTAACATTCTATGCGATTTAATTGACATAAATCGTACGATAATATGTGGTTGTCCAAAATATCCTAGTCCCCATGCTAGTAATGAAATGATTCCTACAGTTGTCGTTCCTTTGAAGATATCTAAGTTTGTTGGTTTTAATTCAACCACAGTGTCAAACACTTCTAAACCATTCAATTTCATAATCGCTACGATTGGTACTAATACTAACGCGATCAACATAATAACACCTTGGAAGAAGTCAGTTAATGATACTGCTAAATATCCACCGAACAAAGTATACAGAATAACGATACCTGCCGTTAAAATTAATCCTACATGATAATTTAATCCGAATGCACTTTCAAATAATACACCACCTGATACCATTCCGGCATGTGTATATAATGTGAAGAACACGACGATTACTAAACCTGAAATAATTTTTAAGATACGTGTATGATCACTCACACGCTTTTCAAAGAAATCAGGAATAGTAATTGCATTGTCTGCAAGCTCTGTGTATACGCGAAGACGTGGCGCAACTAATATGTAGTTAAGCCATGCACCGAACGTTAATCCAATTGCAATCCATGCTGCTGAAATACCTGTTGAGTATACTGATCCAGGTAATCCCATTAACATCCATCCACTCATATCAGCAGCACCTGCTGATAATGCTGTAACTAAAGCACCAAGATTACGACCGCCAAGCATATACTCATCTAGTGTGCTTGTTGATTGCTTATAGGCGTAATATCCGATGCCAAGCAATATCAGGAAGTACACAGCAATCATGACATATGTCATCCATGTTGCTTCGATTTTTACGTTTTGAAACGTATTACCTAATAAAAACATTAATTATCCCCCTTTATCCCTTTTATCCCTTTAATACATTAAATCAGAATATTTTGTACACTTTATTATAAGTCCTTTTAAAGCGTTTTCATAGATAATTTTTAATAATTTTAGATTTTTCTTAAAAAATTTGATAAAATTTAAGGATGATATAAAGTTCAGGAGGAATATATTCATGTCAAAAGTAACAAACGAGCAGGTAAAGCACGTTGCACATTTAGCACGTCTTGAAATTACTGAAGAAGAAGCAGCGAAGTTCAGCTCTCAATTAGAAGCAATTCTTAACTTTGCAGATCAATTAGAAGAGGTTGATACAGACAATGTTGAACCAACATTCCATGTGTTAGATCTTCAAAATGTATTGCGTGAAGATGTTGCAGAAAAGAGTTTAACACAAGAAGAAATCTTAAAAAATGCGCGTAGTACTGAAGCGGGTCAATTTAAAGTACCATCGATTTTAGACGGAGGAGAATAACAAATGTCATTAAGATATGAATCTATAGAAAATTTAACGAAATTGATTCAAGAGAAAAAAGTAAAACCTTCTGAATTAATTGAAGAAACATTTAAAAATATTAAACAAACTGATGCAACAATCAATTCTTTCTTAGCATTAGATGAAGCTGTTGCTATGGATAAAGCGAAGGCGATGGACAATCAGGAACCTACGGGCAAACTATTCGGTATTCCGATGGGGATTAAAGATAACATCGTGACAAAAGATTTAGAAACGACTTGTGCATCAAAAATTTTAACAGGTTTTAATCCTGTATATAATGCGACGGTTATGAATAAGTTAAATGCGGAAAACGGTATTGTTGTCGGAAAATTAAATATGGATGAATTTGCAATGGGTGGATCAACTGAAAACTCATTCTATAAGAAAACTGTCAATCCGTTTGATCATTCTGCAGTACCTGGTGGTTCTTCAGGTGGATCTGCCGCTGCTGTTGCAGCTAGTCTAGTACCATTTTCTTTAGGAAGTGATACTGGTGGATCAATTCGTCAGCCAGCATCATACTGTGGTGTTGTCGGTATGAAGCCAACATATGGTCGCGTATCGCGTTATGGTTTAGTTGCATTTGCATCTTCTCTAGATCAAATCGGACCGATTACAAGAAATGTTAAGGATAATGCAAAAGTATTAGAAATTATCTCTGGACACGACAATATGGACTCTACAAGTGCGCCGGTAGAAGATGTTGACTTTTCTTCTAATATTGAAAAGGACATTAAAGGTTTACGCGTGGCAGTACCTAAAGAATATTTAGGTGAAGGTGTGTCTGAAGAGGTACGTACTTCAGTGCAGAACGCGATTAAAGAACTAGAAAAAATGGGTGCTGAAATTTCAGAAGTTTCGTTACCAAATTCTAAATATGGTGTAGCTACGTATTATATTCTTTCTTCAAGTGAAGCGTCAGCGAACTTAGCGCGTTTCGATGGTATCCGCTATGGTTATCAGGCAGAAGGTGCTAAAAACTTAGAAGAGTTATACAAAAAGACGCGTCAGGAAGGTTTTGGTGATGAAGTGAAACGTCGTATTATGCTGGGAACGTATGCTTTAAGTTCTGGTTACTACGATGCTTATTATAAAAAAGCGCAAAAAGTCCGCACGTTAATTAAACAAGACTTCGAACGCGTGTTTGAAGCATACGATGTTATTGTTGGACCTACTGCACCAACTGTTGCATTCAATATCGGTGCTCAAATTGATGACCCACTAACAATGTATGCAAATGATATATTAACTATTCCAATTAACTTAGCAGGTCTTCCATCGATGTCTATTCCATGTGGAGAAGCAAATGGACGTCCAATTGGTTTACAGTTAATCGGTAAGCCGTTCGATGAGAAAACATTATACAACGTTGCATTTAACTACGAGCAAGTATTTAATATGTCTGAACGTTATCAATCATTATAAGGAGAATATACTATGCATTTTGAAACAGTAATCGGACTTGAGGTCCATGTAGAACTTAAAACAGAATCAAAAATGTTTTCGGCTTCTCCTGCACATTTCGGAGCAGAACCGAACACAAATGTTAACGTGATTGACTTAGGATATCCAGGTGTATTACCTGTTGTGAATAAAACTGCTGTAGACTGGGCGATGAGAGCTGCTATGGCATTAAACATGGATATTAGAACATCTACGAAATTCGACCGTAAAAACTACTTCTATCCAGATAATCCAAAAGCTTATCAAATCTCACAATTTGATGAGCCGATTGGTGAGAATGGATATATTGATATCGAAGTCAACGGTGAAACTAAACGTATCGGTATTACACGTCTTCATATGGAAGAAGATGCTGGTAAACTCAGCCATAAAGACGGTTATTCATTAGTCGATTTAAACCGTCAGGGAACGCCTTTAGTAGAAATCGTATCTGAACCAGATATTCGTACACCAGAAGAGGCATATGCTTACTTAGAGAAGTTAAAAGCAATCATCCAATACACTGGTGTATCTGACGTACGTATGGAAGAAGGATCACTAAGATGTGATGCCAACATTTCACTTCGTCCAGTTGGTCAAGAGAAGTTTGGTACGAAAGCAGAGCTAAAAAACTTAAACTCATTCTCTTATGTTAAAAAAGGGTTAGAGCATGAAGTGAAACGTCAGGAAGAAGTTTTACTAAATGGAGGAGAAATTCTTCAGGAAACACGTCGTTTTGACGAATCTACTGGTAAAACAATTCTGATGCGTGTTAAAGAAGGTTCAGATGATTATCGTTACTTCCCTGAACCGGATTTAGTACCTTTATTCATTGATGAAGCATGGAAAGAGCGCGTGCGTGCTTCTATTCCTGAACTTCCCGATGTACGTAAAGCGAAATATGTTTCGGAATACGGATTACCTGCATATGACGCACACGTATTAACATTAACGAAAGAAATGTCAGATTTCTTCGAAGCTATGATTGCTTTAGATGCAGATGCTAAACTTTCTTCAAACTGGTTAATGGGTGGCGTAAATGAATATTTAAACAAAAATCAAAAGGATTTACATGATACGAAATTAACACCAGAGAATTTAGCTGAAATGGTTAAATTACTTGCAGAAGGTACAATTTCTTCTAAAATTGCGAAGAAAGTATTCGCCGAAACGGTTGAAAGTGGTAAAGCACCGAAAGTGATTATGGAAGAACAAGGATTAGTTCAAATTTCTGATCCTGAGCAATTAAAAGCATTCGTTACGGAAGCTTTAGATAACAATCCACAATCAATCGAAGACTTTAAGAATGGTAAAGGCAAAGCGACAGGATTCTTAGTTGGTCAAATCATGAAGATTTCTAAAGGACAAGCTAATCCGCAAATGGTTAATAAAATTCTTAAAGAAGAATTAGAAAAACGTTAATATATTTATTTTCAGCTCTAAAAATAGGACAATTTGTGCCTATTTTTAGAGCTTTTATAATACAATGATAGTTAAGCGTAATAATTAACAGTTAAAAAATAATTGACAATTATTATCAAATTGATACTATTATTTTAATGAACTTAGGACGAGGAGAGAAATAGAATGATTGATATTCATAACCATATATTATTTGGCATCGATGATGGTGCACAAACAAAGGAAGATATGCTTGAGATGGCAAAAGCAGCACATGCAGAAGGAATAACGGATATTATTGCGACACCCCATCATAAAATTGGTGTGTATGAAAATTTTGGTCCGAAAATTAAAGCTTTGACAGAAGAAGTGAATACAATCATTGCTTCTGAAGGTATACCAGTAAAAGTACATGCTAGTCAGGAAGTAAGAATTTATGGAGATGTTGTTGAAGATTTAAAAAATGGCCAGGCTTTAACTTTATCTGAAGATAGTCCTTATGTGTTAATTGAGTTTCCTTCGCATGAAGTACCAATATTTACAGAGCAATTATTTACGAAGATGGCTTTAGAAGGATATATTCCAATTATTGCGCATCCTGAACGTAATGCTGAGTTGCAGAAGAATCCAAATAAATTAGCTGAACTTATAGAACTTGGTGCGCTAGCTCAAGTTACAGCAGGTGTGGTATGTGGTCAATTAGGTGAATTTAGTAAGCAGTGTGCTGAAATGATGATGGATCATCGTTTAATCCATATCGTAGCGAGTGATGCGCATAATGTAACATCTAGAAACTATTATATGAATGAAGCGTATGAAGCAATTGCCGAGAGATATGGCGACGAAGCCGTTAATAAGTATAAAGAAAATGCCCAAAAAGTGTTGAAGGGTGAAACGATTCGTTATGTCAGTCCAATTGAAGTAGAGAAAGAAGATAAAATTGAGAAACCTGTAAAGAAAAAGAAAAAGAAATTTCTGGGATTATTTTAAATACAAAAAAAGCTTGTCTCCAAAATTATTGGAGACAAGCTTTTTAACTATTCAACTTTATCATTAAATAAATAATCTGAAATTGATGTTACCCATCTTGCTACACCACGATCTGTCAATAACCCATCATCTACGTTATAATAATCTTCAATTGCCTTATTATTCGGCCATTTACTAGATTGATTCACATAGAAAAATTCGTTATTTTGACTACCGAAATAATCTGCTTCTGCTTTTTGATATTTAGCAAAATTAGAATCATTATATTCAGGTCTTGTACCAATGATTACGACAGGCGTATTATCGTTACCTGCTGCAGAATAGATACTTTCAACCGTTGCGATGTGATCGTTTGAAGATACATCTTCAGAGAAATCGTTTAAAGTTAATGCATCTAATATGACTAAGTCAGGTTTCGTTTTATTAATTTTATCGATACTTACTGTTGAAGAAGAACCAGATACTTCTACCTCATTCACTTTAATATGATCATCAGAAGCATATGCTAATTCATCTTTGACGGTCGTGTTCTCGTCAGAAGTTTGATACGGTGTAGACACCAGCGTGATATTCATAACTTTCTTATCTTTAACTGCATTGTTATAGATAGACTGGAAAGTTTTGTTTTTGAATAGATTTGTGTTCGGTTTCTTGCTTGTATCTTTTTTTACTTCTTTTTTCGTCGTGTTATCTTGTTCAGCATAGTAATCTTTACCGCTTTGCTCAGAGATTGCTTTTTCTCTAGCATCAGAGTCAGTTACACGTGTTTCCCAGAATGTATAACCTACTGCAATTAGAATAACTGCTGCAACGATATAAATCCAAAATAATAAATTCTTCATTGCGAATTGTTCCTCCATCTTTATTCCATACTAATATAGTAACAAAAAACTGAGAAAATTTATACATACAAGTACTATTTGATAAATTTTTCTTTAAGATATATACCCTAAACATATACAGTTAAGACATAAATAAAATAAAATTTTAAGTTTAATACTACTTTTTTAGGATAATATAAGTAAATATATTTCACATCTGCAAATTAAGTTGTGAACATTACAAATTGGAAAATGATTAAAATGAGATAGTAATACTACAATTAATATGGTAAAATATCTCTATATAAGTGTCGATAGTATCATTTCCCGAATCGGAGGATATTTATGATTGATTATACGCCATGGAATGAAAAAGATTATCATCAGATTTTTATCCATGAGGCAAAAGAACTGATAGAAATTTTCAGAAATGAAATCGTTGAACTTCATCATTTTGGAAGCACTTCAGTGAAAGATTTACCTGGTAATCAGACGATAGATATATTACCAATCGTAAAAACTTTATCACAAGTGAGTTTATATAAAGATAAGATGGAGGCTATCGGTTATAAAGAAGTTGAAGTAAAAGAGATGACTGATGAACAGTGCAGGCTCTTTGTAGCAAAGAAAAATCAACTGACGTTCTATGTAACGATGATTGAAAGAACAAACTTTAATGCAATTACAAGAAGACTCGCATTAAGAGACTATTTACGTGAACATAAACTTGAACGTCTGGCATATGCCAAATTTAAGATGCAACAAGCAGTGCAACATAGAAATGACTTCAACACTTATAATGTAACGAAGAATGACTATATTTTGAAATTAGAAGCAAAAGCACTTCGCTGGTATGAAGCGAAAAGAGGTTAAGCATTATGCTTAGCCTTTTTTTATGTCAAAATTGCATAATATATAGATTATTGTAAAATAAAAAGTAACGATGCAAAACAAAAAGGGTAGGGATATGGATGACGTCAGTAAATATTGCGAAAAATACGAATGATATAACTTTACAATTACAAATGGCAAATCGTCACGGATTGATAGCCGGTGCAACGGGTACAGGGAAAACTGTAACATTAAAAGTTTTAGCAGAACAATTTTCAAAGTCAGGTGTACCGGTATTTTTGGCTGATATTAAAGGGGACTTGGCAAGTATTGCTGAACCGATGACGATAAATGAAAAAATTGAACAACGATTAAAAGACTTAAATATTACAGATTACCAGCCGAGAAGTTATCCTGTCCGTTTGTGGGATATATTTGGCGTTGATGGCGCACCAGTTAGAGCTACGATCTCTGAAATGGGACCGATGCTTTTAGCGCGTTTATTAGAATTAAACGATACGCAATCTGGTATTTTAGATATAGCCTTTAAAATTAGTGATGATAATGGATTATTGCTATTAGACTTAAAAGACTTGCAATCTTTACTGAAAGAAATGGCGGATAATGCATCTGTTTATAGCAGCAAATATGGAAATATTACTAAACAATCAGTAGGAGCGATTCAACGCAAACTGTTATCATTTGAATCACAAGGTGCTGAGAACTTCTTCGGTGAACCAGCGTTAAATTTAACTGATTTTATGGAAGTAAATGCTAACGGTGAAGGTATTATCAATGTGCTAATGGCAAATAACTTATTTACAAAACCCGTACTCTATTCAACTTTTCTTTTATGGTTATTAACAGAATTGTTTGAGGAATTACCTGAAGTGGGTGATCTGGATAAACCGAAACTTGTATTTTTCTTTGATGAAGCACATTTATTATTTAAAGATGCACCAACGTCATTTATTACGCAAGTAGAACAGGTTGTTCGCCTTGTCCGTTCAAAAGGTGTTGGCGTGTATTTCATTACCCAAAATCCGATAGATTTACCTGATGAAGTTTTAGGACAACTTGGTAACCGTGTACAACATGCGTTACGTTCATTTACGCCTAGAGATCAAAAAGCAGTGAAAAGTGCTTCTGAAACGTTCAGACAAAATCCAGACCTGGATGTTGCAGCTGTTATCGGTGAATTAAAGACAGGTGAAGCATTAATATCATGTTTAAATGAAGAGGGTCAACCTAGCATTGTAGAACGTGCCTTTATTCGACCACCTGAAAGTAAGATAGGTGTTATCGATAGTATCGTTAAACAAACTGTCCTTGCAGAAAATCCTTATCAAGCAAAATATGGCACAGCTATCGACCGAGGAAGTGCGTATGAAATGTTACAGGAAAAGTTTACACAAATAGAAGCAGAAAAAGAAAAGGCAGCAGAAGCTAAATTACAAGCTAAAACGGTTAAAGCTGAAAAAAGAAAACCAAAATCAGAATTACAAAAAGTTGCGACAAGTGTACTTACTAGTGTTGGCAGACAAATCGGTCGTGAAATTGTACGAAATATATTCGGCGGGAGAAGAAGATAATGAAAAGTGGATGGATTTATATTATACTCATCGCAATTAATATTTCATTGATGATTGTATTGATGACACCAACTGTCCAGAATAACGAAATATATATTAAAGGTGTACAAGTATGTATCGTGATTGTGACATTTATTTTATTTAGAATGTATTTGAGAGAACGTGGATTTTTAAAAGAGAAGAAATAGGTGGTGTGCTTTTTGAGAAAAAGAGCGAGAATTATTTACAATCCAACATCTGGACGAGAATTATTTAAGAAGTCATTAGCAGATGTGTTAATTAAACTTGAAGATGCAGGATATGAGACGAGTGCCTACGCAACAAAAGCAGAAGGTGATGCGATACAAGCAGCACGACAAGCTGTAGAGGATCGCTTTGATCTTATTATTGCGTCGGGTGGTGACGGGACGATTAATGAAGTAATAAACGGTATTGCTGAACAGGAATACCGCCCGAATATCGGTGTAATACCGATGGGTACAGTAAATGATTTCGGTAGAGCATTACTCATTCCGAAAGATATTTTACAAGCTGTAGATGTGATAATAGAAGGAAACACTGTACCGGTTGATGTAGGTAAGATGAACAATCGTTATTTTATCAACATTGCAGGTGGTGGTAAGATTACTGAAGTAAGTTATGAAGCGCCGAGCAAACTTAAGACTGTCCTTGGACCTTTAGCTTATTATATTAAAGGGTTAGAGATGCTGCCGGAAATAAAAGCAACGGATATTCGTATTGAATATGATGGTAAAGTCTTCAGTGGAGAAGTCATGTTATTTTTAATCGGTTTAACAAACTCAGTAGGTGGCTTTGAAAAGTTAGTACCGAATGCATCGATAAATGATGGCTACTTTACATTATTATTTTTAGAAAAAGTAAATTTTGCTGAATTTGGACATGTCTTCTCACTTGCTTCACGTGGTGATCACATTAAACATCCGAAAGTACATTATATAAAAGCGAAAGATATTAAAGTATCATCTTTTGAAAAAGTACAGCTCAATGTTGATGGTGAGTTTGGTGGGATCCTACCGGCGCATTTTGTAAATTTAGAGCGACATATCAATGTATATAGTCAGTTAGATAAGATTCATCCGGATAAAGAAAATGAGATTATCATTCAATATAAACAAGACCTTGAAAAAGAAGAATAAAATAAAGACTGCTCTCTCAATTCGAGAAAGCAGTCTTTATTTAAATTTCATCTGTAAAGGATTCTAATAATGCATCGTATTCGAAATTACGATGTGAAGGATAAAGGCTGAGTCCACCATCTGCCACAATCGTTTGACCTGTAATATATTTACTTTCTTTGCTGGCTAAAAATGCAGCCACACTAGCAATTTCTTCTGGTTCGGCAACATAGCCCATAGGAACAAATAAATCAGCATCTCGTTTTGCTTCAGGTGTTTTAAAATTCTCGGCATTGATCGGTGTATTGATACTGCCAGGAGCGATATTATTAATACGAATTTGAACGCGCGCATATTCTAACGCTAAACTTTGCGTCATTAATTTTACCCCACCCTTACTAGCGCTATAGTGAGCGTAATGTGGCCATGGTATGATTTCATGAACACTTGAAATATTAATGATACTACCTTTAAATTTGCGATCCATAAAATGCTCTAATGCCAGTTGACAACCGATAAATGTACCACGAAGGTTAACAGCAATTACTTTATCAAACTCATCAATTGGCATCGTATGGCTCGGTATATCAGACTGAATACCTGCATTATTTACCATAATGTGAAATGCACCGAAATGGTCTATTGTTTGTTTCACTAAACTTTCCATTTCGTTTTTGTTTGTAGTATCTGCTTTTATTGCAAGTGCATCAACACCAATCTCTTTTACAATATCGACAAGTGCATTTGCTTCATCCTCACGAGAATGATAGTTGATAACTACGTTGATGCCTTCTTTTGCAAAGCGAATTGCTGTTGCTCTTCCAATACCTGATGCTCCGCCAGTAATAATAGCCACTTTTCCTGTTAAATCGTTATACATGAAGTCACTCCCTTTTTTGATTCAATACCCGTAAATTACAAGATTAATCTATGATAGAAAAAATGACATTCAACTGAAATTTTAATAAAATAAATGTGAAAGGTGGCGCACATATGTATAGATTATCGATTTTAGCAACGACAGATACGCATAGTCATATTAGTTTATATGATTATTTTTTAGAAAGTGATTTGAAAATTAATGGATTAATACTTGCCGGCAGTAAGATTGAAGCGATAAAAGCAGCTAATGAAAAGGCTGATGTTGCAACGGTTGTTGTAGATAATGGTGATATACTGCAAGGCAATATTATGGCAGATTACGCCGCAGAAATGCGTCCCGACATTCATCCGGCAATTAATATGATGAATGAGATTGGCTATGATGCCGGTACTTTAGGTAACCATGAATTTAATTATGGACTAGAGTATCTAGATAAAGCCAATCAGCAGGCATTGTTTCCATTAGTCAATTGTAATGTGAAATATATCAATGGTGACTTCGTTGTTGCGCCTTTCCATATCGTTGAAAAGTCATATAAAGATGGTACGACGGTAAAAATCGGTATAACAGGCGTCGTACCTGAACAAATTATGAAATGGGACGAAGACCATTTAACGGATCGAGTAATTGTTGAAGACATGTATGATGCATTGTATCAATATAGCAATCAGTTAAAAGCATTTGGTTGTGATATTGTCATTGCATTGATGCATACTGGATTAGATCAGGAGCAATTAGAAAATATGAAAGGCATTGAAAATCAGGTATATCGTCTGGCACAGATTGAATCAGTTGATACATTTGTGTTTGGTCATACACATCAGCAATTCCCTGGATCTGATTATGTAAATATTCCGGAAGTCGATAATGAGAGTGGACGTGTATTTCATGCTTATGGCGTCCAGCCTGTATGTTTTGCCAGCCATCTAGGACGCATAGATCTGACGCTCGAGAAAACAGAACAAGGCTTTAAGATTGTGAACGGTAAAAGTAGCGTCATCGAATTAAAATCAAGTGATGTGGAGATTAATACACATTTTATAGATGTGAATCAAACTGCGCATCAGGGTGTGTTAGATTACGTAAAACAACCCATTGGCATGACTAAGCATCATCACGATAGTTATTTTGCGCAAGTTGGTACAAGCACGGTTGTAGAAGTCATAGCTAAAGCGGGTAAATATGCCGTTGAACAAATGATTAATAATCATCAGCTCAAACTAGCGAGCACAAATATTATATCAACAAGTGCACCGATAAAAGCCGGAAGAGATGGCGTAAATGATTATATTGAAATTGACAGTGGTGAATTAACACTTAAAGATGCAATTAATATTTATCGCTTTCCAAATAAGATGTCAGCAGTAAATGTTTCTGGTCGTGTATTACGAGAGTGGGTTGAATGGAGCGTATCATGCTTCAATACAACTGATAGTGAATATATGCTTAAAGATAATAAATCAACAGCACCTGGATTTCCAAGTTACAACATGGATATATTCTATGAATTAAACTATTGTATAGACTTATCACGTGAAGCACGGTACAGTAGTGTAGGTGAGAAAATAAATGACACGTATCGTATTAAAGATTTAACCTATTTAAATCAACCTGTAACGGATGATCAGCAATTTACAGTACTAACGACTGATTATCGTACAAATTTTTGTCCAATATTAAATGATGCATCAGTGACTAAGATACAATTAGAAGATATTGAAATTAGACAGATTATTATTGATTATATCAAAAGATTTGGGGTTGATTTTCAACCAACAAGACCATTTACGTTTTTACAGGATGGAACATATAAATTTAAATCAAGTCCAAAAGGAGCAGCATATTTGCAACCAGGGATTACGCCAACAGAAACATACGACGATGACTATTTAATTTACGAACTTAATACAGCATTAACATGAGGATAGGACGATACCTTAGTACGACATTCGAAATCATTGTGTCTTATCAATATTTTGAAATAAAACATTAGGAGAAAATATGAAACAAATTAAATTTAACAAAAATGACGAATTACAAGGGACAGTAGTAGACTTAACGCATGAAGGATCTGGTGTTGTTAAGATTGACGATTATCCATTTTTCGTTGAAGGCGCATTACCAGGAGAAGACGTGACAATTAAAGTGATGAAAGTCGGTAAGACATTTGGATTTGCACGTCTTGTGTCAGTTCAAAATGAAAGCCCAGACCGTGTTGCAGAGAAAGATATCGTTGGCCGTCAAATCGGAACGATGACATTACAACATTTATCATATCCAGCACAATTAAAGTTCAAACAACATTTAGTAGAAAGTGCATTTGAGAGATTAGGCAAGTTTAAAGGTGTAAAAGTTGCTGAAACTGTTGGAATGGAAGTGCCTTATGAATACCGAAATAAAGCGCAAATTCCAGTAAGAACTGTTAATGGCTTGCTTGAGACAGGATTCTTTAGAAAGAACAGTCATCAACTTGTGCCTGTTGAGAATTTCTATATTCAGCATAAAGCAATCGATGCAGCGATTGTGAAAGTAAGAGATATCTTACGTAAATATGATATTGTACCTTATAACGAGCGTAACCATAACGGTGAAATCCGTCATATCGTAGTGAAACGTGGCCATTATACAGGACAATTAATGATCATTTTAGTGACGAATAAAAAACGCCTGCAAAACATCGAATCAATTACACATGATATTGTGAACGAAATCGAAAATGTTGAAAGTGTTGTATTAAACTTTAATAACCAGGAAGGTAACGTGATTTTAGGACGTAATAATACAGTACTACACGGTACGCCGTATTACACTGATAAGATGTTAGGATTAGAATTCAGAGTATCACCAAACTCATTCTTCCAGGTCAATACACCACAAGCAGAAGTGTTGTATCAATTAGCTTTAGAAGCAGCAGATTTAAATGGTACTGAAACAGTGTTGGATGCGTATTGTGGTATTGGGACGATTTCTTTAGCATTAGCACAGCAGGCGAAACAGGTCTATGCGATGGAAATTGTGCATGAATCAATTAAGATGGCGAAACAGAACGCTAAGATGAATGGCATTGATAATGTACATTTTGAGACAGGTGCAGCAGATGAAATCCTGCCGAAGTGGAGCGAGGAAGGCGTTAAGTTTGATGTAGCAGTAGTCGATCCACCACGAAAAGGATTAGACGATGACTTTATTCAGACATTAATTGCACAAAACCCTAAAAAGATCGTCTATGTCAGCTGTAACCCCTCAACATGTGCGCGTGACTGCCGTAAGTTCGCAGATGCAGGTTACAAGTTAGAAACAGTGAAACCAGTCGACTTATTCCCACAAACGCCGCATGTAGAGTGTGTCGTTAGACTTACGAAGTAAGCATTTTATTAAAGCCTTGTTATCAAGGCTTTTTATTTTATTGAACTTTAGATAAAAACTAAATATAAAATCTTAACAAACGGTTCTTCTATTCTATAAAATACACTTGATAATCTATTAAGGAGAGAAAATATGAATATAATATTAAAAAGTACCTTCAAAAAATATGAATCGATGTCAGAGATACTAGTACCTAAACTTGTAAAAATTTTGTTGAGTCTTGATAACCTTGAAAAAGAGATTTATGAGCGAAGTAAAATAGAATTAAGTGAATACCAAGATGGTTATGGAAACTTTAAAGAAGAATATCATCCGAAATCGAAAGCACTATTCAAAGAATTAAATGAAAAGCATCATGAAATAATTAAAGATAATGTTAGCGAAAAACTTAAGTCGATCAGTTATGGGGGCAGTTACGGCAAACCAAGCGAATATTTTTATATTCAAGATGATAATCTGGATATCTACTTTACAATGCGAAAAAAAGATATGGCTACTATTGTAATTTATTATGAATATGCTCTTAAAAAGAAGCATAAATTTATTTTTAGATTGATTGATAACAAATGGTTAATTGACGAGAAATATTACGGCTTTAGTGATAAGTCATGGTATAAAAATGGTATATAGAAATAATTATTTTTGGATATTAATAAATAATTCTGAAATACTTATTGATTAAAGCTCTTCAAATGGGCTTTTATTCAGAATGGTTTGAAGCGGGTGCAGCAGATGGCTTCTGGATTATACCAGATGTATTTGAAACAGATTTAGCACGATTTGTAGATGAAGTTGTTCCAATTTTACAGGAACGTGGTGTCTTCCATAAAGATTATGAAGGAAATACGTTGAGAGAACATTTAGGTGTACCGTATCAATATGGTTTAGATGAGCGATTGAAATAGATTTAGGTATTTAAGCACAGATTTTTGTAGTCTGTGTTTTTGTTATGTGGCTGCTTTCGCAAGCGGTAGTATTAAAGAAATACAACCGCTTCCACACGGAAGTATCCCGAATTATCTTCTCACGCACTTTTCATATATAATTAAAGTACTAGAAAATTAAAGAAGTGATAATATGGAGAGAAGAATCATTCACATCGATATGGATGCATTCTATGCACAAGTTGAGCAGCGGGATAATCCTGACCTTAAAGGTAAACCTGTTATCGTTGGTGGAAAGAGTCGCAATCGTGGTGTTGTGGCAACGGCGAGTTACGAAGCGCGTAAATTTGGTGTGCATAGTGCCATGCCTACTGCACGTGCACATCAGTTGTGTCCAGACGGATATTATGTAAGTCCTAGATTTGATGTATATAAAGAAGTTTCGAGTCAAATTATGTCGATATTTAAAGGCTACACTGATATTGTACAACCAGTATCACTAGATGAAGCGTATTTAGATATAACACATCTTGTACGTAAAGATCTTGGTGCAAGTCAAATTGCAGCTTTTATTAAGAGAGATATTATGACTGCTACAAATCTAACGTGTTCAGCTGGTGTTTCTTATAATAAATTTTTAGCGAAGATTGCCTCAGGTATGAATAAGCCAAATGGTTTAACAGTTATCCATTACGGGAATGTTGAACAGATATTATCCGACCTTCCAATCGGTGAATTTCCAGGTGTAGGGAAAGTGACAGAGGAGAAGATGCAAAGACTTAAGATAATGAACGGCAAAGATTTACGTGGTAAATCTGAACTTGAGTTAATTGAATTATTCGGTAAGAAGGGCAGTAGTTTGTATCAAAAAGCACGTGGTATTGGCTCTGACATAATAAATATGGACCGAGTAAGAAAATCAATTGGTAAGGAATCAACATTTTCTCATGATGTTCAGGATGAGGCATTTATTCTACAGACGATGCGCACACATTCAGAAAAAGTAGCATTAAAACTTCAGAATTTAAACAAAGTAAGTGATACGATCACCGTCAAAATAAAAACTAGTGACTTTGAATCACATACAAAGCAAACAAAAATAATAGACTTTACAGATCAAGCGGATACCATTTATAATACAGCTGTGTTATTATATACTGACCTAAAAGAGGAGTTTAACAATATACGTTTAGTAGGCGTCTCTGTGGGTAATTTAAAAAATAAAGTGTATGAAAATCTAACAATATATGATTTTCTTTAGAAATGAGGAAGTATTATGAAATTTAAATTTGCAATCATTGGTATAACTGCACTTCTCATTATGATGTATATTATGGAAACGGTAGAACACGGTTTTAAGGTGTTGCCGCTTATCGGTATTATTTTAGTTGCAGGATTTTTATTCTGGATTGATCATAAATTAGAACGACCAGTGAACCGTCACACCATTAAAAAGACTATCAAAAATAACACGACTACTCATAAGAAGTAGTCGTGTCAGATTGAAGACAAACTCACAATTCTAAAAGTGAGTTTGTCTTTTTTCTTCGAAAAATATTGTTATTTTAAAGAAATTAGCAAAATATCCAGCTTAACCTGCTAGATAATTTGCTAATTTCTTTAAATTCATGCATGCGAAAATAAGCGTGGTCTCCATGGTGACTTTTTGAATTCCTTTGTACTTAGTCCATCGCAAACCATGCTGTTCTTTAGCATCAGCAAAACGTCTTTCTATTGTTTGACTACGCAATTTATATATAGCTTTTATAGTATCTATGAATCTCAAGTCATCAACAATATCAAGATATTGTTGCCATATATGTCTCGTAACGATTTTTTTCTGTTCTTTACTCTTAGTACATTTATTAAGTAAAGGACAATCCTTACATTTATTTGGATTAGAAATATACAAACGGTAACCATCGCTGTCTGTTCTTTGATATTTCAACATTTGATTATTAGGGCAAATATAACAATCATAGTATTCGTCATATAAAAATTCATTTTTATTCATTAAGTCCTTCGGACCCATGGGACGTTTATATGGCATAGCTGGTAGAATTTCTTTATCTAATAAATACTTAGCATTATGAGGTGTTTTATATCCAGAATCCACAGCAACATATCTCGGTAGTAGTTTTTTACTTTCCAGCCTGTCAATCATAGGTACTAACTGTGTACTATCATGAACATTACCAGGAGTTAAATGAAAATCAACGATATAACCATACTTATCGCAGCATGTATGCGCACTATAGGCAAATTGTTTTTCTCTTTCACTTTTAACATAGTAACCAGCATCGGGATCATTATTACTTATTTTTATTACTTTAAGATTCTCCTCCTTTCTTGAAGCTAAAGGCTTTTTTTCTTCAGACTCTCTAATAGAATTGATATCTTCAATAAGCTCTTGTTCATAATATTTAGCAGTCTTCTGTATTTCTTGTTTAATAAATTTCTTCTTGTTGGCATTGGCCTTAATATGCGTTGAATCAATAAATAGTGAAGTATTATCTACGAAGTTATTATCTATAGCAATTTTGAGAATACGAGAAAAGATTTCTTCGAAAATCTGATTATCATAAAATCTTCTAGAATAGTTCTTACCGAAGGTAGAAAAATGAGGTACTTTATCGTTAACGCCTAAACCGAGATACCATTTGTACGCAAAATTAGTTTCAATCTCTTTAATTGTCTGACGCATTGATTTGATACCAAAAAGATGTTGTATTAATACAATTTTTATTAATACAACCGGATCAATACTTGGACGGCCATTATCTGTAGAATACTTTTCTTCTACTAAATCATATACAAAGGATAAATCGAATACTTTATCAACTTTTCTTAGAAGATGATTTTCTGGTACAAGGTCTTCTAATGAATACATTTCAAATTGACTGCGAATGATATTAATATCTTCAGACTTACTTCTCTTAATCAAGTAAAACACCACCGTTCAATGATATATCTATATTTTATCAAAAAAAGACTGTAAACTTCATCTCCGAAGGAGACTTTGTCTACAGTCTGACGCAGGACATTGTCCTGCGTTTTTTCTAATGGGTGTAAATATTGATGATATCCATAAATGAAATAAAGAAAGTCTGATGATTACTTGTCACAGAACCGATAATAATGGCTGCCCATTGATCTATTTTCTCTATCGTCATATCGACAGACTGAATATAACCATCCATATAGTATTCGATTGTCACATCCTGATGTTTAGCAAGTGCAATGTGCAATGTTTCATTGATTTCCTGCACACGGTCTTCAGAAAGCTCTGGGCGTTCAAGTTTATTTTGATTTTCTATTTGTCGTCGTACATCGGCAAATTGTTGTGGCATCGTAGCAAATGGCGCCCATTTAATCATACCGCGCCCTTTAGGAATGTTGCGGTTCAGTTGCTCCGGTTCAACTTTTCTGTAATCAGTTTCGCCATAGATAGGGTGGATCATTGCCTCACATCCTTCTTCTTTTCTTTTATTATACGAACATACGTTCTTTTTTACAATAAAAATAAGCAGTGGAATTTTCCACTGCTTATTTGTTCGTTTTAAATTGATGTTTACCAGGGAGATTAAGTGCAGTGACAATCAGCGGCACACCTACAATACCAAGCAGTGCGACATAGACACTCATCATCACACTGTTTAACACAACACCCACGATTAAACCGGAACTTGCTACAAGTCCTGCACCGCTATAACCAAGCGAACTAAATGCGATATAGCTTGCGCGTGCATCATCTGGCATCAGTTTCGCCATATATACAGAATAAATCGGACTTTGAATCAATTCTCCGATAGTTGCAAATAATATACATAGCATGAGCATCCACCACACTGTAATTGTATGTGTTAATGCATATCCGAATGTGTACATTAGTCCACCAATGACAAGCATTGTACGCTGATTAAATGGTTCGACGAGTTTATTGATCAGAAACGTAATCGTTACAACAAGTACTGTATTTTCAATGAGCATTAAACTCATCATGCGTACACCATCAATGTGTACGCCGAACAAATCAATAGGTTGAAACACTTCATGTAAACGTACTCCGATATAATTGGTTAAAGCAAATTCAGCAGAAAAGATAAATACGGCAGCAGCAGTGAAGAGCACGAAGCGCGTATCCTTCAAAGCAACTTTATATTTACCGAATAGATCGCGCATCCAGTGCATATCAACGATGACTTTCTCTTTCTCGGTCGTTGGATCTTTTAGAAACTTGTAGAAGATAAACGTATTAATTAACATGATTGCAATGATAATGATAAAGAGTAGGAAACGATGTTCTTTATAAAATAGTCCACCAATTGCTGTTCCTACAGCAGTAGCGAGGTTATTCGACCAGTATGTCGTCACATAAACTGATTTTCTGCTAACTTCATCGGTTGAGTCAATAATCAATGCTTCAAGTGCCGGGAAGATCATGGCACTTGGAATAGCGAGACACATAAAGATAATGGCCACAAACCATGCAAGATTAATATCCGGGTGAATGAAAATCGCCATCACTGTAAAAAGAATCGCAAATATAGTTTGTCCCCAGATAAGCTGTCCTTTCCGACTGAAGCGGTCTGCAAAGTAGCCGCCGACAAGATTACAAAGCAATCCGAAAATAACATTCAGTGACATGAGGATACCCGAAGTGACTTTACCGAGTTCATCAGCAATATATAAAACCATGAAAGGCATAACACTCATTGACGCAGCGTGATCAAAGAAACCACAAATAATTCGCAGTTTAACATTAGATGGAAAGTCTTTAAATTTCATTACGGGATACCTCTAGTTGTTTTTATTCTTATTATATTTCATAATAATCTGAAAATATACATAAAAAATAAGCTAGAACAAAAGTTCTAACTTATTTCGTAATTGAAAGCAATAGTTCACGTGCAACTTTCGCTGCAACAGCATTAGAGACGCCACTGTGGTCGTATGGTGGTGACAATTCTACAATATCAGCTGCAACAACGTTCAGTTGTTCGAATACTTTAAATGCAGGTTCAAGTTCTTTGTACGTTAATCCACCAGGTTCAGGTGTTCCTGTACCAGGGAAGATTGATGGGTCTAAACAATCCAGATCAATTGTAACATATACTGGCGCATTACCGATAATGCCTGGTAAATCCTTTAATGTATCGATTGAGAATTTCTCAAGTACGGTATGTGTTTCGCTCCAGTCGAACTCTTCTTTCGTACCTGAACGAATACCGTACTGATAAATTCTATTATCACCGACAAGGTCATGTATACGACGTACGACTGTCGCATGGGATAATGGCTCTCCCATATAGTCATCACGTAAGTCCGTATGAGCATCAAGTTGCACAAGGATCGCATCCGGATACTTTTCAAGAACAGCACGCATAGGGCCAAGCGTTACTAAATGTTCGCCGCCAATCATAAATGGCAGTTTACCTGCATTTAAAATCGTGCGTGCCGTATCTTCAAGTTCTTCTAATACTTTCACTTTGTTACCGATTGTAATATCGACGTCTCCTGAATCCATAATACGGACATCTTCTAGATCTTTGTTTAAGTATGGGCTATATGTTTCAAGACCATATGATTCAGAACGGATTGCATCAGCTGCAAAGCGGGTACCAGGACGGTTTGAAACAGTACCGTCAAATGGCGCGCCGTACATTACTGTTGTCGCTTCATCGAATGAAGATTCGCAGCTCATATACACATGTTTATTCGGTTGCATCATCGAGCATCTCCTTAACGAATGTTGGAAGAGCGAATGCACCAGTATGAATATCAGTGTTATAGTATTTAGTTTTTAAGCCAAGCGCGTTCCATGCATCCAGATCAGCATCTTTTAATGGGTCGAACTTCTTAGAAGCAAACCCGAATAACCAGTGACCAGATGGATAAGTCGGCATATGGAACTGGTACACACGTGTAATCGGGAATAATCCTTTAATTTTAGAATGTGCACGCTTCATTTCATGTGCGTAGCTTGGATAATAAGGTGATTCATGCTGGTTAATTAAAATACCGTCATCTGTTAACACTCGGAAACAGTTGTTATAGAAGTCATGTGAGAACAAACCTTCACCAGGACCGATTGGATCCGTAGAGTCCACTAAGATAAGGTCATAGTAACCATCTTCTTTGTTCTTCACGTATGCTAAACCGTCTTCGAATAATAAAGTGACACGTGGATCTTCTAGTTTCCCTGCAGTAATTGGAAGGTACTCCTGAGATAAACGTACAACGCGCTCATCAATTTCAACCATATCAATTTGTTCGATAGATGCGTAACGTGTTAACTCACGTACTGTACCGCCATCGCCGCCACCGATAACGAGTACTTTCTTAATGTTAGGATTTGTTGCCATTGCAACGTGTGTAATCATATCGTGATACACGAATTCATCTTTTTCGTTAACCATCATTAAACCATCTAAAGTGAAGAAAGTACCGAATTCTTCAGATTTGAAGAAATCAATTTGCTGGAATGGTGTTTTTTCAGTTAAGATATGCTCAGTTGTTTTAATAGAGAATTTCACGTTATCCGTGTGATTTTCTGTATACCATAAATCTAACATGTACAATTCCTCCTTATTTAACTTCTACTTCAACAGGTTTGAATGATTCTACGACGATTTCACCTTTAGAATATTTGTGGATTTTGTCAGCCATACCACGACCGATTTCATATGAATCAGAAAGTTCAGCTTTTAAAGCTTTTTGTAAGTAATCTTCTGCACGCCATGGGTCTACAGTGTCCCCACAAGTAAATACGTCAACTGAAGCGTAGCCATATTCAGGCCATGTATGGATTGTTAAATGTGATTCAGAGATGATAACAGCACCACTTACACCGTATGGATTGAATGTATGGAAACAACTTTCCACGATGGTTGCACCACTTACGCGGGCAGCTTCGTTCATGATTGCTTCAACTTTATCATGGTCCTTTAAAATATCTTTGTCACAGTTATAGTATTCGATTAAAACGTGTCTTCCAAGTGTAGTTAATTTCATTATTAAATATCTCCCTTATTATCAATTATAAATACTTCATTTTTGTTTTCTGCGCCAATCTTAATAATTGGCTGGTCGTTAATAAATTTCCAGTAGTCGATGACTTCCTGGGTGATCATTTCACCTGCCATCAGTATCGGAATACCCGGTGGATAGATCATTAAACTTTCTGCACATACTTCGTTTAAAGCATCTTCAATCTGCACGACTTTCGTCTCAGAGTAAAAGACATCTCTTAAGCCCATCTTCTGCATCGGAATCGACATCTGCTTCAGAATCGGTGGAACGAAAGGTTTGTCTGGGTTAAAATGTTTAGCGCTAATATCTGAGAGTGCATCAAAGAGTTGATTCAATTCACTTTCATTATCCATAAATGACACAATTCCCATGACGATATTAGGTTCTGCAAGTTCCATCTGTATATCGTAGTCGCTACGCAACAAGTGATACACTTCAAAACCAGATAAATCAAGACGATGATCAATATAGATTGTCAGTTTAGTTTCGTCTAGCTGTTGGTGATATTTCCGGTTAAACTTTTCTGGTTCTAACATGTAGAATCCAGGAATTTTGTTGATGCTTTGTCGAAATGACTGAACGAGTGATAATACATTGTTGATTTTCTCTTCGCCGTGCAGTGCTAAATGATGACGTGCAATATCAAGTGATGACATCAGCAGGAATGAAGCAGAGGTTGATGTCAGCATATTGATAATACTCTTTACTTTATGCTTATCAATGAGTCTGCTGTTAAACAAAAGAACACTTGTTTGAGTAAAAGAGCCACCTGTTTTGTGTAGACTCGTTGCTGCCATATCGGCACCAGCTTCCATACTGGAAAGTGGAAGTTCATCTGAAAAGCGATAATGTGCACCATGTGCTTCGTCCACAAGAACAGGAATGCCGGCATTGTGCGCAATTGAAACAATTTCTTTTAAATCACTTACTGCCCCGAAATATGTGGGGTTCATGATAAACAATGCTTTGGCATCTGGATGTGCTGCAATCGTTTCGCGTACAGTTTCTACACTGATATTATGTGCAATCCCGTATTCTGTGTCGAATTCAGGTACCATATAAACGGGTGTAACATCAGCGAGTGCCATCGCATTTAAAACAGATTTGTGAACATTTCTTGGAAGCAACAGTTTATCTTTTGGCTTGAGTGTAGACAGAATCATTGCCTGTATACCAGACGTCGTACCATTTAATAAAAAGTGTGCTTCCTCTGCTAGAAACAAATCAGCCATCAAAGCTTGTGATTTCTGAATGACACTTGTTGGATGATCAAAGTTATCTAGCGTTGGCATCGAATTTACGTCATGACGTAAAGTGCGCATGCCATAATAGTTCAATTTATAGTCAGGGTCCAGGCCGCGTTTATGTCCTGGAACATCAAAACTTGTAACGTGTTGTTCTTCGTACTCTTTTAAGGCCGTAAATAAAGGAGTCAATGCATGCTTTGCTTTATCGATACTATGAAAAGCCTTGGAGTAATATGTTTGAGTCATTGGCCACTCCTTAAAATTGGTAAAGATTTAAATATTAGTCTTACTTAACTATTAGTAATGTAAAACTGTCATTTATTAATACCAAACAAATTGTAATGTATTACTAAACTATAAGCAACAAAAATTTTTATTTTTGCTAAATTATTTTCAACTTTTCGCAATCTGAATGTGATTTTGTTAAAATGAAATTAAGAGGAGGCGCTACAATGAGTGAAGTAAAAGGATTTATTGGATCATATACAAAGCAAGACGGTAAAGGGATTTATAGCTTTACATTGGATACAGAAGAAAAGACGATTAAGACGGTAGAAACAGGATACGAAGTGTCTGGCTCAACATATATTCAACAACATGGCGATAAATTGTATGGTATTAAAAAAGCAGACAGCAATGCAGGTATACAAAGCTATCAAATTAATGAAGATGGGACATTAACAGTAATTAATGACAATTTATCATCTACAGATTCAGCGTGTCATATATGGATTTCTGAAGATGGAAAATATTTATTAGAAGCGGTTTACGGACCAGGTGTTGTGAGGTTATATAAATTAGATGAAACAACTGGTGAAGTATTAGAATTAATTGATATTGCACAGCAAGAAGGAACGGGACCAAATAAAGAGCGTCAGGATCACGCACATACGCATTATATCCAGGAAACACCAGATGGAAAATATGCAGTTGCTGTTGATTTAGGAACTGATGAAGTGATTACATTTACTTTTGGAGATCATGGATTTAAACATGTTGAGACTTTAAAAGTTGAGCCGGGAATGGGACCAAGACATTTAATATTTAATGATAATGGCAAATATGCATACTTGTTTACAGAGTTAAGCAATGAAGTTGTTGTATTGAAATATGCAGAAGGTAAATTTGAAGTGCTGGATAAATTATCTTCTATTCCTAATGACTTTACAGAAAACTCACAAGGAGCAGCAATTCGATTAAGCCATGACGGTAAATATTTATATGCTTCCAACCGTGGACATCAATCTATTGCTGTATTCAAAGTATTAGGTGATGGAGAAAAAATTGAATTAGTTGAAATTGTAGGAACGGGTGGAGACTGGCCACGTGACTTTAATATCGATCCAAGCGATACATTTCTTGTTTGTGCACATGAAGCTGATGGTGTATTGACGCTATTTGAAAGAGATAAGGAAACAGGAAGATTAACAATGTTAGAAAATGATAAACGTGCACCAGAAGGCGTATGTGTTCAATTTTTATAGAGATAATTCCTACCTCGAATTGAGGTAGGAATTTTTTTGTATGGATTAGGATTCGAAATTGGTGAATCCCCAATTTTGAGAG
This sequence comes from Macrococcus sp. PK, assembly GCF_022501545.1. Taxonomy (NCBI): domain Bacteria; kingdom Bacillati; phylum Bacillota; class Bacilli; order Caryophanales; family Staphylococcaceae; genus Macrococcus; species Macrococcus sp. PK. The sequence goes on along the minus strand of NZ_JAEPRF010000011.1, from coordinate 3,723 downwards.
CGGGGTAGATGCTGAAATTGGTGAACTCCCAATTTCGAGAGAGGGGTAGATGCTGAAATTGGTGAACCCCCAATTTCGAGAGAGGGGTAGATGCTGAAATTGGTGAATCCCCAATTTCGAGAGCGGGGTAGATGCTGAAATTGGTGAACCCCCAATTTCGAGAGAGGGGTAGATGCTGAAATTGGTGAATCCCCAATTTCGAGAGCGGGGTAGATGCTGAAATTGGTGAACCCCCAATTTCGAGAGAGGAGTCAAAGACGAAATGGATAAAACCCCAATTTCAGCATCAATTAAATTTATTAACGATAAAATGTTAATGGCCCATTCTTAAATATTTTATGATGTGTATTCAAATATGTACGTATCTTTTCGCTACTAATATGATTTTCTGTCCATTTTTTGACCAGATTCACGTTTAATCGTTCCATCGGATAAATTAAATGGATGTCTTCGATTGCTTTTTGTAAATAGTCATTACAGTTAACTTCTTTTTTGCATGCTGGACACTTAAATTTTCGATTCGAAACTTTTTCGTACTTTGCAACATGACAATGACATACAACGCCCATGCCTAAATCTTCAATATTAATACGCTTTCTAAAATTGAATTTTTCATCAGTGTATTGCAAATCTATTAATTTTTTAGCAATATGTTCATCATATTTATCGATAGTAATCTTGCTATTCTCTGTAATTATTCTGTAAATATCATGATACTCTAATATATTGTCATGAACTTGGTAACCATAAACTTTATAATCGGGATTAACAAATGTAGTGTAGTAGTTGAAGGGCAGGTCAATGTGGTTTTGTGTAAGAAGTATTTTAAATAATTTAGGTGTTCTAATTCTTTGTTCTTTTAATTTATCAATAGGTGTACCATTTAGAAAATAGAATAGATTGTCTTTATAGCAGACATCACAGTACATATTTTTGATTTCAAATATAAATATTTGTCCGTTCATAATAATGAGCGCATCAATTTGAAAGTATTGTTTACTAACTAAAAATCTTAAATTGTTTAGTATTAGCCCGTATTTGAGATTTTGCTTCACAATAGCATCAAAACTTCGTTCACCGTTTATTCCTTTTATCCGCGTATCAATATCTTCATTATCATCATAAGAAAGTTTAGCCCGAATACTTAGCTGCAGTAAATAGGATAAATCCATATCAAATTTTCTTTCTTTAATAATCATTAAAAATCTCCTTTTAACATTTCAATGATAAAATAATAATAACAAAATAGTATTAAACACATGTAAAATAATTGTAAAAATGGAGTGAGAATATGAAAATTGCGATTTATCAAATGGAGATTATTCCTGGTGAACCCGAGAAAAATATTGAGAAAGTTGCAAATTGGTTATCGACACTCGATGACGTTGATATTGCTGTATTACCAGAGATGTGGAACACGTCATATACATTAGAGGAATTAATAAATATAACATCTGAAGCAGGACAGCGAGAAATCGAAAAATTAAGTGAACTTGCAAAACAATATCAGATAAATATTGTTGGAGGATCAATTGCAGTCAGAGTCGAAGATAAGATTTACAATCGGGCAATTGTTATTAATAAAAATGGTGAACATATACATCAGTACGATAAATTACATCTAGTACCGATGTTGGATGAACCAAATTATTTAACACAAGGGAATAATATTTCAATTTTTGAAATAGATAATGTAAAGATGGGCGTTATTATTTGTTATGATCTGCGATTCCCTGAAATATCGAGGAAATTAGCTTTAGAAGGAATTGAAGTACTATTTGTTGTAGCAGAGTGGCCGATAGAACGTATCAGTCAATTTGAAAAATTACTCTATGCTAGAGCAATTGAAAACCAGGTTTATGTCATTGCAAGCAACAGTATCGGAAAATGTGATGATACGGTATTTGGTGGTAAATCGATGGTGATAAATCCATTAGGAGAAGCCACTACAAAAATAATATTAGGAGAAGGCACAATACAATCTAAAATTAATATAGAAGAGATTAGAAGTATTAGAAGTGACATACCTTTATTGAAAACACGTAGAGCAGATATATATTAGCACTTAATGTAAAAAAAATCGCTATATATAATTTGTCACAATTTAGACACATTTAAAGTAAATAATTCTACACAGAAATGATTATTTTTAACATATTAAATAATAAAGTGAATTAATCTGAAAAATATTATAAGAATATATTATTAAAATTAAATTTTATTCAAAAATATTTCATAATGATTGGTCTAACTGTTAAATTTCTATTTAATTGATCTATAAATATGTAGTAATGATTAAAATATTATTAAAATAAAGTTTAATGTAAATATTTTCAAAATAAATAACTTAGATTTGTAAATATAATACTTTTTCAAGAATACTGAAAATTATATTAATTTTAATCTTAAACGATTTAATAAGGGTTTACTTAGGAAAATAAAGTCTATAGAATTAAAGTGTATAATGTATTCATTGTAGCATTATTGCATGTTTTTATTTTAAAGGAGGATTTTGTATGAAAAAATCAAACAAAAGTAAATTAGATTTCCTTCCTAACAGATTAAATAAATTTTCAATCAGAAAATTTTCATCTGTGGGTACAGCTTCAATTTTAATTGGATCTTTAGTGTTTACAGGAAGCCAAGCAAGTGCAGCAACAGATGATACAGCAACGACTGAGGCAGCGACTACAGAAGCAGCGGCAGAAGCTACTTATTCTATTAGTGGTAGCATTTTTGATGATTTACAACAATACGATGCAAACGGTAATTACCTTGCAGCTAATGATAATTTAAGAGGAGCTAACGAGACTTTATTATTAGCGACTCCAGAAGAATTAGCAAACTTTAAAGTTGTATTGAAAAACGGTGCAGGTGAAATAGTAGAAACTAAGTCATTAGATGCATCAGGCGCATACTCATTCTCTGGTTTGAAAAATGGAGTATATCATTTAGATTTCCAAAATCCATTAACATGGTCGCCGGTTATTGCAAATATTGATAACAATGCACATGATGCTAATGATTCAGATGGACCAACTGGCGTTCGTATTGAAATTAAAGATGCGAATGTAACGAATGTAGACCAAGGGTTTGCTTCAGGACATACAACTAAAGATATGGCAGAAGTAATCAATCCAACACCAACAACAGAAGCGCCAACAACAGAAGCACCAACAACAGAAGCGCCAACAACAGAAGCACCAACAACAGAAGCGCCAACAACAGAAGCGCCAACAACAGAAGCGCCAACAACAGAAGCACCAACAACAGAAGCACCAGTTAAAGATACTGGCGATCACAAGATTGCTGGTCGTATCTTTGACGATCTTTTAGGCGCTAACGGTGAAGCGAACAACAACTTACGTGATGAAAATGAAAGTTTAGTGTTAGCTACTCCAGAAGAGTTAGCGGCTTTCAAAGTTGAATTACGTGATGAAGCTGGTAATGTCGTTGCGGAAAAATCTTTAGATGCAACTGGTTACTATGAGTTTACTGGTTTAAAAAATGGTACTTATAATGTAACGTTTAAAAACCCATTAACTTGGTCACCTGTTATCGCTAACGTTGATTTTGATGCAAGTGATGATAGAGACTCAGATGGTCCAACAGATGTACGTGTTGTAATCAACAACAATGATTCATTACATGTAGACCAAGGATATAAAAAAGGTGCAGGACATTCAGTAAATGATTTACCAGATACAGAAGCGCCAACAACAG
>NZ_JAEPRF010000010.1:0-82847 GCF_022501545.1 Macrococcus sp. PK | reverse complement strand
GTTCTTCTGTTGTTGGTTTCTCTGTTGTCGGTTCTTCTGTCGTCGGTTCTTCTGTCGTCGGTTTCTCTGTTGTTGCTCCTTCTGTCGTCGGTTCTTCTGTTGTCGGTTCTTCTGTTGTCGGTTCTTCTGTTGTTGCTCCTTCTGTCGTTGGAACTTCTGTCGTCGGTTCTTCTGTTGTTGGTTTCTCTGTTGTCGGTTCTTCTGTTGTTGGTTCTTCTATAACTTCTGCTGGTACTTCTACTGTGTCTGTCGCCGTCGGCGGTGTTAATGTGCCTGGCGGTGTTCCTGTTGTTGTTGCTGTATTTGTGACTTTTCCACCATCGATATCATCCTGTGTCACAACTTTACTTGCTGTGCCTGTCGTTGATTCGCCTGGCTTTAATGTCGTTGACAGTAACGTGATGCCATCCGGGAACATCGGGTCAGTTACGACGACGTCTGTTAATGTTGTTGTACCTGTATTTGTCACATCAAATGTGAACGTGATTGTGTCGCCAACTTTTACGCTTGTCTGGTCTGCTGACTTATCGAGCGTAATCGCTGTTGATCCGTCTTGTGTTACCACAACTGTGTCCTCTGCCGTCGGCGGTGTTAGGTCGCCTGGTGGTGTTCCTGTTGTTAATGCTGTGTTTTCTAGCTTACCTGCGTCTACTTCATCCTGCGTTACGATGTGTGATGCAGTTCCTGTTGTCGATTCTCCTGGTAATAGTGTTGTTTTACCTAATGTGATGTTGCCACCAAACATCGGGTCAGTTACAATCACATCTTTCAATGTTACGTTACCTGTATTCGTCACTGTAAATGTGTAATCTACTGCTTCGCCTGCCACTAATCCAGTTGCTGTTGTTGATTTATCTAATGCGATACTTGCTGCCGGGTTCGTTGGAACCTCTACTGTATCTTCATCTGTTGGTGGTGGGATTTCACCTGGCGGTGTACCCGTTGTTGTTGCTGTGTTCGTTACTTTTCCACCATCGATGTCATCCTGTGTTACCACTTTGCTTGCTGTTCCAGTTGTTGTTTCACCTGGTTTTAATGTTGTTGTTGCTAACGTGATACCGTCCGGGAACATTGCGTCTGTTACGGCTACATCTTTCAATGTTACTGTTCCGGTGTTTGTCACCGTGAATGTATACGTGATTGTGTCGCCAACTTTTACGCTTGTTTGATCTGATGTTTTCTCTAAATCAATCGCTGCCTGTTGCTCTGCCGGTACTTCCACTGTGTCTGTCGCCGTCGGCGGTGTTAATGTGCCTGGCGGTGTTCCTGTTGTCGTTGCTGTATTTGTGACTTTTCCACCATCGATATCATCCTGTGTCACAACTTTACTTGCTGTGCCTGTCGTTGATTCGCCTGGCTTTAATGTCGTTGACAGTAACGTGATGCCATCCGGGAACATCGGGTCAGTTACGACGACGTCTGTTAATGTTGTTGTACCTGTATTTGTTACATCAAATGTGTACGTGATTGTATCCCCAACTTTTACGCTTGTCTGGTCTGCTGACTTATCGAGCGTAATCGCTGTTGAACTATCAGTATCAACAACCACTGTATCTTCATCAGTTGGCGGCGTAACATCACCTGGCGGTGTTCCCGTTGTTATCGCTGTATTTTCAACTTTTCCAGCATCAATATCATCTTGTGTTACTACTTTTGTTGCTGTACCTGTTGTTGATTCGCCTGGTTTCAATGTTGTTGATGCTAGCATAATGCCGTCCGGGAACATTGCGTCTTTCACAGTGACATCCTTCAATGTCACTGTTCCCGTATTAGTTACCGTGAATGTGTAAGTAATTGAATCTCCGACATTTACCAATCGTTTATCTGCTATTTTATCTAACGTAATAGCTGGAGTTCCATCTTGTGTTGTGACAACTGTATCTTTATCTGTCGGTGGTTCTAAATCACCTGGTGGTGTTCCGGTTGTTGTCGCCGTATTTTCAACCTTTCCAGCATCAATATCATCTTGTGTTACCACTTTGCTTGCTGTTCCAGTTGTTGTTTCACCTGGTTTTAATGTCGTTGTTGCTAAACTGATACCGTCTGGGAACATTGGATCTGTTACTATGACATTCGTTAATGTTGTTGTCCCTGTATTAGTTACTTTGAAGTTATACGTTATTGTTTCACCTAATGATAATCCAGTCGCATCAGATGTTTTATCCAATGTGATACTTGTTTTAGCATCTGTAGGGACTGTCGCTGTGTCAGTATCAGTCGGTGGTGTTAAACCTACTGGTGGTATACCAGTTGTCGTTGCTGTGTTAACAACTTTTCCTGTGTCTACATCTGTTTGTTTCACGATATAAGTTGCTACGCCAGTTGTTGACTCACCTGGTGCCAACGTCGTTGTTAATAGTGTAATGCCTTCTGGGAACATCGGATCCGTCACAACAACATTTGTTAATGTTGTTGTGCCTGTGTTCGTTACAGTAAATGTGTAATTAATCGGATCTCCGACATTGGCAATCACTTTATCTGCTTTTTTAACTAAATCAATTGTTGATGTTCTATCTTGGGTAATTGTTACTGTATCTTCAGCTGTTGGCGGTGTTAATTCGCCTGGTGGTGTTCCTGTTGTTGTTGCTGTGTTTATTAATGTTCCAGCATCCACTTCAGCTTGTGTCACTTTATGACTTGCAGTACCAATAGTAGATTGTCCTGGTGCTAATGTTGTTGAATTTAATACTATGCCGCCCGGGAACATTGGATCTGTTACGATTACATCTTTTAACGTTACATTTCCTGTATTCGTTACTTTAAATGTAAATGTTACATTCTCCCCAACAACTAATTCAGTTGATGTAGTCGATTTGTCTAATGCAATGCTTGTCTCAGGTTTCGCTGGCACAACCACTGTATCTTCATCTGTTGGTGGCTTTGAGTCGCCTGGTGGTGTTCCTGTTGCTGTTGCTGTGTTTGTTACTTTTCCAGCATCAATATCATCTTGTGTTACAACTTTTGTTGCTGTGCCTGTTGCAACTTCACCTGGAGCTAATGTTGCTTTGTCTAACGTAATCGCATTAAACATTGGATCTTTTACGACAACATTTGTCAATGTCACGTTTCCAGTGTTCGTCACTGTAAAGGTATACGTGATAGATTCTCCAACTTTAGCTTCCTGCTGTAATGCTGCTTTTTCAATATCAATCGCTGTTGATTGTGTTGCTGGTATATCAACAGTATCAGTTGCTGTCGGTGGTGTTAGACTTCCAGGTGGAGTACCTGTCGCTGTTGCTGTATTTGTTAATTTACCGGCATCAATTTCTGATTGTGTAACTTGATGCGCTGTAGGAGCAACTCCTGTTGTCGATTCACCTGGTTTCAATGTTTTTGAAAGTAATTCTATACCTTCAGGGAACATTGGGTCTGTTACAACAACATTCGTTAATGTCGTCGTTCCTGTGTTTGTAATTTTAAATGTGTAATTGACTTGGTCTCCTGCTTTAATCGTCGTTAAATCAGCTGATTTATCTAAAGAGATTGATGTTGAGCCACTTTGAGTAATTTCAACTGTATCTTGTGCTGTCGGTGGTGTTAGACTTCCAGGCGGAGTACCAGTAGTAATCGCAGTATTTGATAATTTTCCTGCGTCAACATCTTCTTGTGTTACGACGTAAGATGCTGTTCCTGTTGTAAATTCGCCTGGTGCTAAAGTTGTTTTAGCTAGAGTAATATTGCCACTAAACATTGGGTCTGTAACAATTACATCTTTCAATGAAACTGTTCCTGTGTTTGTTACTTTAAAGTCAAATGTTATTGTTTGACCTGCCACTAATCCTGTTGCATCAGTAGTTTTGTCTATTTTAATACTCGTTTTTGCATCAGTTGGTACTTCTACAGTATCTTCGTCTGTTGGTGGTGTACCTGATGGTGGTGTAGCTGTTGTTGTTGCTGTATTTGTAACAACACCCGCATCAACGTCTTGTTGTGTTACTTCTTTAGTTGCTGTTCCCGTTGCTGTTTCACCTGGTGCTAACGTTGTCTTATCTAAAGTAACACTGCTAAACATCGGGTCAGTTACTTTAACATCAGTTAAAGTTGTATTACCGGTATTTGTTACTGTAAATGTATACGTAATATTATCACCTAAAGCGACTGATGTTTTATTAGCTGTCTTGTCAAGATCGATTGTTGATTGCTGGTTAGTTGATACATCAGCTGTATCGGTTGCAGTCGGTGGTGTTAATCCAACAGGTGGGGTTCCAGTTGTTGTTGCTGTGTTCGTTATAACACCTCTATCAATATCTGCTTGAGTTACTACTTTAGTAGCGCTGCCTGTTGTTTCTTCCCCTGGCAATAATGTTGTATTAGTTAAAGTAATACCCTCAGGGAACATTGGATCAGTCACAATGACATCCGTCAATGTCGTTGTTCCTGTATTTTTCACTTTAAATGTATACGTTATTGTTTCACCTAATTTAACGTTGTTACTATCTGTTGATTTATCTAATGAAATTGATGCTGATCTATCAGATGTCACAGTGACAGTATCATTATCAAACGGCGGTTCTAAATCTCCAGGTGGGGTTCCAGTTACCACTGCCTGGTTATCAATTCTACCTCTATCAACATCTTCTTGAGTCGCTACATATTTAATCGTTCCTACCGCTTGTTCTCCTGGCTCAAGTGTTGTTTTATCTAACTCGATATTTTGTCCAGTAAATAAGTCTTCACTGTGTACATTCGTTAATGTGACATTTCCTATATTTGTTATAACAAACGAATAAGTTAATGTATCTCCAACTTTGAATGTTTGTTGATCAACTGATTTAACAATAATAATATCTGGCGTTCCTGTTGCTTCTACTCTATTATCGTCTGTTGCTGTTGGTGGTGTCAATCCAGCTGGCGGTGTGCCTGTTGTTGTTGCTGTGTTGATTATTTCTCCGTTATTTATATCTTCTTGCGTAACGGTATATGATTTTGAAATCGTTGTTGATTCACCTGGAGCAAGTACAGTATCTTCCAGTGTGATTGAGCCACCTAACTTTTCATCAGTAAGTGTGACATTAGTTAGTGTACTCGTTCCTGTGTTGGTAATAACAAATGTATAGTTAATTACATCTCCTGCTTCAGTAACATTGTTTACATCACTCGATTTATCCAAAGTAATATTTGCTGTTGGAGTCGTATTAACAACTTCTATTTCTTCATCAGTTACTTCAGGCCCCTCAGGAGGTAAGCCTGTAACATTTGCTGTATTCGTTATTTCTCCACTTTCAAACTCTTCTTGTGTTACGACATGTTGTAATTGTACTTCTGTCATTTCTCCCGGCTGTAATGTCGTATTATCTAGTTTTATAACACCACCAAACATCGGATCTATTAATTCGATATTAGTTAACGTTACGTTACCTGTATTAAGTATTTCTAAATCGTAAGTTATGACTTGACCTACGTGGTCTACTTCTTGAACATTTGCATGTTTGTGTAAATCAATTTCCGGCTTATGTTCAGTCGGAATATTTACAGTATCCGTAGCTGTTGGAGGTGTTAAGTCTCCTGGCGGTGTACCTGTTACTGTTGCTGTATTATCCACACTTAATGTATTTAAATCAGTTTGTGTAACAGTATGTGTTGCTGTTCCTGTTGTTGACTCACCAGGCAATAATGTTGTCTTTAATAACGTGACACCATCCGGGAACATTGGATCAGTCAAAACTACATCAGTAAGCGTTGTATTTCCAGTATTCGTTACTGTAAAGCTATACGTTATAACTTCCCCAGTTTGCTGGATAACTGTCTGCCCTGCAGTTTTTTCAATAGAGATGCCAGTATTTTGTTTTGTTGGAACTTCTACAGTATCGGTGTCCGTCGGTGGTGTTCCCGATGGTGGTGTACCTGTTACCGTTGCAATATTAACTAATTTACCTGAATCAAATTCTTCTTGAGTTACAACATGAATAGCTGTTCCTTCAGTTGATTCACCTGGTTCAAGAACTGTATTTGTTACTATACGATTACTTGGGAACATCGGATCGTTAATGACTACATCTTTTAAAGTAGTATTTCCTGTATTCGTTACTTTAAAGTTATAAGTAATTGTTTGACCCGCAGCTGTAATTTCTGTTGGATTTGCTGTCTTCTCAATCGAAATACCGTTTGATGTAACAGCCGGTATTTCTAAAGAATCCGTGTCTGATGGATCATCTAAATTATCTGGTGCTGTTCCAACTGCGAATGCTGTATTAGGTAATTTACCGTTGTTAATATCACTTTGTTGTACAGTATATGTTGCTGTCCCTGTTGTTGTCTCTCCAGGTTCCAATGTCGTTTTCTGAATTGTAACAGGTCCCCCAACTAATGGGTCATTCACTACCACGTTTTTCAACGTAGTTGTACCAGTATTCGTTACTGTAAATGTATATGTTACTAATTCTCCAGCTGATTTAATCTCTGTTAAATTCGCTTCTTTTTCTAAATCTATTCCAGTTGTACCTATCGCAGGTACCGTTACTTCGTCTGTTGAAGTTGGCGGTGTTCCCGATGGCGGTGTACCTGTCGCTTTTGCTGTATTATGAATTGTTCCTGCATTCATTTCCGCTTGTGTAACTGTATGTTTCGCTGTACCTGTTGTTGATTCTCCAGGTGCTAATGTTGTTTTAGCTAAAGTAATGCCATCAGGGAACATCGGGTCAGTTACTACAACGTTTGTTAAAGTCGTATCTCCTGTATTCGTTACTGTAAATTGATAATCGATAACATCTCCAGCTTTAGCAACATTTAATGTATTTGTGGCTTTATCAAGATTTATTCCCGGTTTACCGTCTGGTGTAACGATAGCATCATCATTATCAGTAACATTTGTACCTTTTGAATCTTTACCATTAACTGTCGCCGTATTTTTAATCGCATCTTTTGCCATGTCATCAGTAGTCACAGTATATGTGGCTGTTCCTGACGTTGTTTCTCCTGGCGCTAACGTTGTTTTTTGAAGTGAGACATTTCCACCTAACATCGGATCGTTTAATACTACTTCTTTAAGTGTAGTATTACCGGTATTTGTTACAACAAAATTGTATGTAACTTTGTCTCCTTCTTTTACTTGTGTGGCTGTTGTTGTCTTTTCTAACTTAATCAATGGACTAAGCTGTGTTGGAACATCAACTGTATCAGTTGATGATGGTGGTGTGCCTGTTGGTGGTGTGCCTGTTACTGTTGCTGTATTTTTAATATTTCCCGAATCAAATTCGGCTTGAGTTACAGTGTGTGTTGCTGTTCCTGTTGTTGTTTCTCCAGGGGACAACGTTGTATCTTGTAAATTGATACCGTCAGAGAACATCGGGTCACTTACAGTCACATTCGTAAGTGTAACGTCTCCTGTATTTTTTACAGTAAAGTTATAATAAAGCGTTTGCCCAGGCATTGTAACCAACTCATTTTGTATCATTTTATCCAATGTAATGGATGGTGTTGATGTTGGTGTAACTGTTTCAGTATCTTTTGCTGTAACAGTTGTCCCTGAAGGCGGTGTGCCTACAACTGTTGCTGTATTCGCAATGGTTGGATTAAACATATCTTTCTCTGTCACAGTATATTTTGCTATACCCGTTGTTGATTCCCCAGGTAATAATGTAGTTTTAACAAGAGAAACCTCTCCACCTAGCATCGGGTCATTCAATGAAACATTTGTTAAAGTTACATTTCCTGTGTTCGTTACAGTGAAGTTATAAGTAACGATATCTCCTTCTTTAACAACGGATTTATCTGCTACTTTGTCCATAGTAATTGCAGGTGTATCAGGCGTTGAAATCGTCACTTTGCCTTCATCCGTTGGAGGTGTGATGTCACCTGGTGGTGTACCTGTAACTCTTGCTGTATTTACTATATCTCCAGCATTTATATCTTGTTGCGTAACAGTCTTAGTTACTGAAGCTGTCGTACTTTCCCCAGGATTTAACGTCGTTTTACTTAGCGTAATTCCTTGCGGGAACATCGGATCATCCAGATTAATATTGTATAAAGCGATTTCTCCAGTATTAGTTACTGTGAATGTATACGTAATTAGGTCTCCAGCTTTCGTTACCGAAGTTACATTTGATTGCTTTACTAAATCAATCGTTGCCTTTAACTGTTTATTATCCACTGCTAGTGGACTTAGCATTGAAGTTTCTGTTCCTGTAGTGTCTATTTTAACAACAGTATAGCTTCCATCACTATTAATCGTTATTTTATATTTAGAATTGTCTTTAACATAACCTGGTGGTGCAGTTGTTTCTTCAACAATGTATACACCGGGCATTAAATCAGGAGTAATAACTTTTCCAGTAGATGTTGAAGTCGCCGTTACCGGTGTTCCATTTTCTAATTGTACAATTTTTCCAGATGCATCTTCGTAAGTAGTAACTGGTGTTATTTTAAATTCTGCACCAGGTATCCCCTTCTTACTACCGTCAGGTGCAACACCATTCTTCTGGAATGAAATTGGCCAAGGTCGTTGATCCGGTGCATAAACTTTTACTTCATTCGATAATAAGGATTGCTTCGTCGTAGTACCAGAAATTGTAGTTATAATTTCCGCCTGGTTTGGTATGCCGTTCGTTACAATATCAGTATAAAGCGCTCCAGCTTGAGTGAACTCAGGCTTTATCTTTGCTGTTATCAGCACCTTATATTGGTCTCCTAAATAACTTGTAAATGTACCATCTGCATCTGCTGGTAATGTCACTTTAACTTCATTATTTGTTGTTGTAATTGCACTTGATCCTAAAGTAAACGGTACTGATGAAGTCCCGCTTTTATCGAGCGCAATAACCTTAACATCTAAAATTTCTAATCTCGGATCAATCTTATCATAAAGTACTGGACTTGTTGTCCACGCCAATGGTGATCGATTAAAAGCATAGTCATTCGAAAACGAAAATGTTTGTGTCCCGGAATCTAAAGTTGTACTTGGTGTTCTATATGAAGTTTCAGTCGCTTTTTTTACAGATTTTTTTACTGTTGTTTCACAATTAAAATACTGATAAGTATCTGCTTTAGAAGGTCCAAACTTAGGTACGGTTACTTTCTGAGTACCGAAAGTAAGTTCACCGGTTAGTGTGGGTCCTATTTCATCTGCCGTAGGATCCGCATCAATAACAAGTAGATCTGGATTGAGCAGTTGTGTTGTATATTCTAAATTATACTCGGATCCGTCATAATCAAATTGATTAACTGTTATTGTTGAACCATTTTGGGTAAACGTTAATGGAATTCTTTGTCCAGTCGTCTTATTAACAAGCGTCATGGTTTCCATTTTGTACCCAGCAGTTAATGTAAATGTACCTGTAGAACTCACTGCCTGTACCGCGTTACTAATTGCTGCAGATAATTGATTAACAAATACTGTCGGGTCCCCTGTATTAATATAGTAACTTGGATCAGTTGCATAACTTTGTAAAGTGGTTTGAATTTGTGGACGCATCGTCGTTTCATATAGAGGTCCATACTGTGCCATATTAGAGAATGAATTTCTATCTTCTAAGAAACCAACAACAAGTTCTGCATTAGGGTATGATGTCTTAACACTTGTAACTGCAGCTGTTAAATCATTCAATCTTGCTTTCCAGTCCTGCGAAGTTTCGTATTGATAAATATAAGACCATGCACCATTTGCAGAGTCATAAAATTGATCATACACTGTTCCCTGGTAATCATTCACATATTCGTATCTAATAAACGCACCAGTAACAGCATTAAATCTGGCCCAGCGATATTGTGTATAGTATTGACCTAAACTTGAATCGTAGTATGTGCCAACTACAGTACTTACAGATTTAAATTTATCTATGTATGTTTGTTCAAGCGTTGAGTTTTTCTCTATATTACCTGTTTTTGGATTTACATTGACAACACCATCTGTAATTAATACAAATACCGTTTGTCTACCTGTAGCTGCACCAGCTACAGATTTATAATCATTCAGTGCTTGCGTCACACCACTTGGTGTCGGTGTTCCTCCACTAGGTGTAACTGCATTAACAAAACTCTTAACTGAAGTTATATCAGATGTCAGTTTCGAACTGTTTGTTGTTATTTTATAATCACCCTCAGTATATGCATAGTAATTTGTACCTACAGGTGCTTGATAAATATTATTTTTTACACCTTGGAATGTAGTAACCATTGTACGGTCACCATCAGCAGGTTGCACATACTTATCAATAGCTGTATTTATCATGGATTTTACTTTAGGCATATTTGCAGTAAATGATCCACTAGCATCTAGAATAAATACTAAATCTAGCGGTTTTGGACTCAGTGTGACTTTAGGAATAGAAGTAGTGCCTGTCAAAGTCTTTGTACACAAAGCAGGTGGCACACTACTAGTCGCAGCATCGGCTTTATTTTGAGAAATAAACTGTAAGGGTAATGCCATTACAACCATTGCTATCATCAAAATAATCCTGGTTAATTTATTCATATTAGCCTCCTTTATTAACATTGGATTTTAAATTAGACAAAAAAATTACACATTACTAATTTCTATTATCATTAATATTTTATGTGCTAATGGTTCCCTTTTCAATAGCAATATAGTATGTTATTAAGCAGAGAATTAAGAAAATCATATAAAAAATATACCTTTTCCTATAATGATGAAATTAACTATATTTATATAATAAAAAGACATAAACCTGTTTGCTATAAAGGTGTTTTTTTAATTTTTCTATATATATATTTTAATTAATTTTAAAACAAAATTTACTTATAATGTTAATATTGTGTCTTTTTTATGACAATTCGAATAAAGTTTTTCACAAATAAAAAGAGATGTGTTATTTAACAACACATCTCTTTTTATTTTGTTAAGTCTATTCCCACTCAATCGCTAACTGCTATTTTAGAATTTCCTCAGAGTTTCAAAAACCCTTATATCAAGGCTTTGAAGCGATCACTTTTTTAATTTACGTTTCCAGGGGTTGCCCATTGTTTTATAAATCTGCCCATTTTCTGCCCATTTTAATATGCACTTGTGTTAATTTAATAATATTACCTTTGAAAATTTATAAAATAATCACTTTATACTATAATTTATATAAAAAGCCCACCTATTTCAATACTAGAAGGGCTCAATTATTACACTTATTTTCGTGGATTGAATAATATATAACTTTCAAAAACTGATAATACTTGTTCATAACTTATTTTATTAAGGTCTTTTATCCTTGCATGTTTCAATGCTTGATGATACTGATTTTTAGTGAATAATTTTGAATACTCTTTATTAACCCACTTTGATATAAAAAACTCATATTTTTTCTTATGTTTATCTTTTATATCTGATATGTGTCTTGTAAGTTTTATTAAAATACAATTTACTTTTGGCTTTGGGTGAAAACTTCCAGCAGGTATAGGTAACAATTGTTGTATATAAACCTGTGTTTGTAGTTGCAAACTTAGAGTTCTACGAGTATCTATCATTCTTTTGTAGAAACCTTCTTCTACAATAAAATACATCTCAGAAGCTTGGCTTCTAAATACTGCATCTTTCACGATTTGAGTACTTATATTGAATGGTATGTTACCAACTATCTTATATTTTTTTCTATACGGATAATTGAATTGTAAAATATCTTGATTGATTAGAGTAACTCTACTATTATCTTGTAACTTATTCGAAGAAAGTTCATATAATTTTTTATCTAACTCTATTGAATAAACATGCTTACATTTTTCTGCTAATTTAGAGGTCAGATGACCTTTACCAGTTCCAACCTCATAAATTATGTCATTCTCATCTATATTTATTTGTTTCATTATATTAGATAATAATTTTTCGTTTGTAATAAAATTTTGAGTAAACTTAATATTTTGATTCATGTAATCACTCCGATAGTGATTACATCGATAAACAAATAGATAGCTTAATAATTTATATGTAATTTTAATTGCCCTTGGACCTTAACACGAATTGTCATTTAATTCATTTATATTATTTATTTATCTGCGTAATCACTGTTTTTTGTTTGTATAAAACAGTAGATAATTTATCTACATTACGCATAATGAACACTAGCATGACTATCCCTCCTTAAAAATTACATATATTTAGTATTATTTCAGCTATAGAAATGATTATAACAAATATACATAAAAGAATATATCTATTATTAATGTTGAATACTATTTACTAACAACTTATAAAAAACAAAATTACGAATAATAACATTTATATTGCTAAACTATTTTAAATAAGATTTTTTACTTATTAATTTAACAATTAATTCCCTGTTCTTTTAAGCAATGTTCCTACCATTGCTATAAATTTTTTTTGTGCCTTTAATTGTGCCTTTTCATATTTGCTCTTTATTTTCTCATACGTTTTATAATGCATGTTTTTAGGTTTCCAAGGACATGGCGTATGTGTGATTGTATCTAATTTAAAATTAGGATCTAACATTCTACCGTATCTATATAATAGGTGTGCTTCATAGTCCATCTGTGTTTTAGTTGCCTGTTGTGATATGTAATTGAGTTCCAGGCAATGCCTACAACCTGTAATATTATCTTTAGTCGGGTTTGGCATTGTATAAATTTTTGAAATACGCTCACCGCATTTATAACACCTAAAGAAGTATCTAATACCATATCCAACCTTTACACCTTCTACATAGCACGGAATTTTAAAATTAGTAAAATCAAGCCCTTTCTTTTGAACACCTGTAAACTTTTCACCTGTCACTTCCATATCATCTATACATATTTCTAGTAATTCTTTGGTGTACCATTTCCTTTGACCTGTATAAGCCATGTTATCCCTCCATTTTTTCTTATATACGTGGAAACACCTAAATATATTGAGAAATTTAAGTTTTCTTTGTGAAATACTATTGTTAAAAACTCCTCAAAAATTAGCATTTATTTGCATTAAAAAATTGAATAAAGTCAGTAATATCAATGTTTGAAACGGTTTTTTCTAATGTTAATTATTTGTTTGTGAAATTGGTGTGCAAACTTATTTTTTAAAAAGCATTTTAAATCATTGATACATAACGGTTTATAGCTTACATTTCGTATCTTTTTATGGATATATGCACATTTTTGACTAGTAAATAAGACCTTAATACATGTATATGTGTATTAAAGTCTTATATATTTCTATACTTCTCTTCCAGGTGCTTTATAGCACACTAGAATTTTACTAGTAAAGCCACCGCTTTCCTCATCAAAATCACCATTTATCATAGGTGTGATACTGTAAATTGTATGATCAATTAAGAAGCGGTTTAATCTTTCTTGAAATTCTTTTTTATTCTCATAACGTTTTGTTTCAGTCTTATCAAATATAGGGTTATAGTATGGCTTTGTTTCTACTCTTTCTTTTTCAAATATCTCCACTTGTACATTTTCCAATTGCTTTGTACCCCCTTTAATATAAAGATTTATTTTTTCTACAGTATTGACCGCTCACCGTTCTTATATATTAACTTTTTCAATTGAGGTATAGGGGGCGTGTATTCCACTTATGTGGTGGTACATTATTAAAAGTGGTGGTACATTTAAGCCCATCATATCAACGTTTATAAGCAATGTACCACCGGATAACGTTTTTTTTGCCCAAAACCTTTATATATATTATTTATTCCTACTTACTACTTTTATAAATATATTAGTTTTCCGGTAACAAGTGGTTATGTGGTGGTACAAATCGCATTTAAGCCCATCATACCAACGTTTTTTGTACCACTACTTGTACCACGTGTATTCTACTTCTATTCTACTTTTTTATAAATTCTTATTGTTTTTGGTATCCCATTCACACGTTTAGATGATTGTTTTACTTCTAATCCATACGCCTTTTCTAATTCTTGTGTTAAATACCTAGCCGATTTCTTTTTCAATCCGTTGCGGTCTAACCAAAATGAAAATTGTTCAAATACTTCTTGCTTATCTTGGTTTAAAACTTTGTTTATACCTACATCTTCCACAAACTCAACCACAATATTATTATCTTTTTGGTAGTCCTGTAGTGCCTTCTTGACCGCTTCCGGCTCTGTAAATTCTTTAGTAGCTAGTAACCTATCTAGCCCCTCTATCGCTAAATTAAATAGGTGTGAGCGTACTATATGATTATCTAACTTCTCATTAATGGATAAATCTAAATTACCTTTATCCTTACTAAATGTATTCATAAAAGGTATAATAATTAACCTTCTATATAACCCGTGTGTTGTGTCTTTAATATTAGGTAGTTGGTTACTTGAATACATCAAAGTAGCATAATTTTTAAGGGGTAACGGTTCCTGGTACTTCCTATTACAATTGATTGGATCACCTGTAACTAACTTCTTAAAGTTTTCACTTTCTTCTATTCTTGAAGCGGAAATATCATCACCTATAGCCACCATTTTATTAAGTAGTCCAAATAACTTAAATTCATGTTGTGTATCATGTAGGCTTAGTGGTGTTATGTTATCTTCACCAAAGAATTGATATAACAATGTAAACCATGATGATTTACCGTTGCTACCAGGGGCGTATAAGATAAAGCATTTTTGCATAAAGGCACTAGCATATAAGCCATACCCTACGCTTTCTTCTAGTAGTTTCCTGATTGATTTATCATTATTTGATATTTCATTCATAAAGGTATTTAAGTCTTTGCTATAGGCTTCCTTATCGTAAATAACCGGTATATGATTAGTTATCACATAGCCATCATGGTTAGGATCTAATTTCTTAGTTTCAATATCAAACACACCATTTTTAAGTGAAATATAACGTGGGCTAGACCTTTTACCTTGTTTAGCCCTAGCCATGATACTATAACATACTTCTTTTCTTTGGCTTTCTGTTATACCTGGCATATCTTTAACTATAATACGCCTAAACTTATTCATATCTATATACACATAATGTGTTTTTTCAAAGTAATGTAAAGCGTCTGTATCAAGAATTACAAATTGATAGCGTTGTAACATGTATTGAGCGAACTCATCATGTAGGAATGTCCTACCATCAAAAAAAGCCGATACACCTTTTTCAAATCTTGTTATTTTAGATCCGTGTTCCTTTCTTATCTCACTTGCAAACTCTATTAATTCAGTTGGCTTCTGTTTTTGTGTCATATGTTATTATTTTCCCTCCCCCTTTGATATGTGTTCTTATAATGCTATCTAAAGTTGTTTGAAACTCTTTATCTGTCATTGGCTCATCATTGGATTGGTTCCAACACCACAATAAACCTGTTACCGCTTCTATAGGCACACCTCTATATAACAATAGCCCTGTTATACTTGCTAAACTGCTATTGCGTTGCCCTTTTCCTACCCCATAACAAATACTAGACCACCAACTAACATCACGTTTAGGGGGGTTAACTGAAAAACTAAAATCATTCTTTGGGGTATTGTGTTCAATCGCTTTTATTAAAGTATCCGTATTGAGTAGCGTTGTCTTACTATATTCAAATACTCTATGTGATTGTTCTGACTTCAATACCTGTCTTGCTTGTGCTTGGCTAAGTGCTTTACAACTTTGGTCGCATGTCACACCTAATACTTTATCTATTTCATCAATAGCATACTTATAGTATTCATTTTGAAGTGGTTTAGATAATGGTATGACTAGCCTTAATCTAGGGTTATCATTAGTATGATTATGAGTAGAAAACAATATATAACTAGCCTTAAATTTATCTTTAATGATTTGTGGTAAATCTGTACCAGGTGCTAGATCATCATAATCAATGACAAGGCAATGTTTATTTATGATATTACTGTCGTTTCTATGGCTATCTGACATCTCACCTAATATAAACAAACCACCTTCATACTTATTACTTGATACCGTACTATATTCTAAATACTTTACTAAGTCATCAAAGGTAAATGCTTCACTGCCTTTATATGATTGGGCTTTTAAATTACCGTAATGATTTACTACAAAATTAGTATTTTCCATAATTCCACACACCCTACACATGTTATAATTAATACAAAGGGCTTCACCTTTCTGATAAAATACAAGTAAGGACTATATAAAATAGTCCTACTTTTTGTGGGCTTAGTTACATAACTGCTTTGGTCGGTTGATTATGTAACTAGGCTTTTTTATGATTAAATAACAGTAATCTATTAAATATGCTTCTTTTTTTCGGCAATATTCTAAACCTACTCATTTCTTTATGCATTTTTTCCGTTTCATTTTTAGATTGTAAAAGTATTGTTTTTTCTAATGATTTGAGTACAAACATTTCTTTATCGTTTCCATCAAATGTATTCTTCGTATCTTCAATTTCATTTAATACATCTTTATAACCTTCTAAGACACCTGTATAAAACGCTTGTGTCATTCCGGCTCTTGCAACAGTTGGTAATATTTCTTTTTTCATTATTCTTCCTCCCATAAGTCATTCATTGATATATAATTGCTTAATTCCGCATTGATCATAAAAAGTACTTCACCTAAGTTGTAAATTGCATTTATACGCTCTATATCAGTACTACGCTCAAGTTTCATCTCTTTAGGTGCTATAAAGCTAATTACTTTACATATATCTTCAATGGCTAAATATATTGCTTTTAAAGACATATCACCCTCTATACTTTGTTCCTGGAATGATTTAATATTGTCGGATGTCTTAATAAACTGCTTAACCGCTTCTAATTCAGTTGTTACATCTGAAAACATTACCATTTTGCTAAACTCAATCATGTTATTTACTTCTTGCATTGTTTTGACCTCCTACAAATATTTTTTATGCTTACTTCTTAAAAACTCTACAAATGTATCTATGTGTACAAGCGTCATTGTTGCGGATACATCAACACATATACGCCCTTTAAATTCCGGCATTTCTTCGGCTTCTTTAATGAAGCGGTAGCATGTTGCTTTACTTACATTGAATAGCTTCGGAAGGGTACTGATTTTACAATAAATCATCTTAACCGCTGCTACTTGTTCATCTTTTAATACCGTATTGCTAGGGTGTGGCGTTTGTAACTCTATTACATTAGTCATTTAATGCACCTCCATTGTATTTTTTATATGCTTCAATTGTGAAAAATCCTAACATACAAAAATAGATGATCATGTATTGATTATTTATATTATTGGTTAGTGTGTCGCTAATACACAAGGATATAAAACAATACACAATCAACTTTAACGCTAGTAACATTCTAAACACCTCCTTAAGCGGTTTTAACTTGATTAAGAATACTATCGTAAATAGTTTTTGAAATTGATAAGTTCAATTTATATTTTTCATTCATAATCATTAAGTTGGTTACTTCATCAAGTAATTTCTGCCTATCTTGTAACATGTCCGGTGTCATTTCTTCTTTTTTAATTGATTTATCAAAACCATACATGATACTAATAGCCTTATTAGTGATTGAATTAGCTTTGATACTGTTGTACTTTACCGCTTCTTTATCCTCACTTCTAAGGGCTTCATACAAACGTTTCATGGCTTCTTTTTGGTGTTCCTTATCTAACATTCTGAACACCTGGAAGCCTTCCAAACCGTTGTTATGGCGTAATTCCTTAATAACCTCAAATATCCATTGTTTAAATGCTTCCGCTTCCGGTTTCCTGCTTTTAAACACTAAATTATAGATATTGATTTCATTAATCACATTCACAATTTGAGTACGACCCATATTGTCTATGAGGTCGCTAATTGCTACCCCATTTTTATTTAACTTTTTAATAGTGTCATTGTGGTTAGAATATCCCAACGCTTCAGTTACATCTCTAGCAACTGCCCACCATTCTGAATTAACTTCAATGAAGCGGATATTATGACCGTTCCATATTTCTGTTTTCATTAGTTAGCCTCCTTATTATTGTCTTCATTATTTTTTACATCAATATATGGATCTATTCCATAAAATTGATTAGGTGTAATCTCTAAATAATCACACAATTTTGTAATTGTCTTAGTATCTGGATTTTCTGTTATTTCATAATACAAACCGTGTAAAGTTGTTCTACTAATACCGGTATCTAAACTAACTTTAGATATTTTTTTCGTTTAGCCCCTAAAATCATACTTAATGAATTCCTCATAAGTCACCTCCAATTGATGTTTCCAACAACTTTTTGAAGTATATTTACTACATTTCGTTTTGTTATTGTTATTAATATATATTTTATTATTTTGTTCGTCAACTGTTTTGTAGTGTTTTTACTACATTTTATTATTGGGGTTGTACATTTTGTCCAAAAAGAATTATAATTAAAAAAGATTAATAGTAAAAGGAGATAGTATATATGATTAGAAATAAATTATCCGACTTAATGGGAGAGAGAAGGCTCAAAATATCTAGATTGTCATTAGAAACTGGTATTGCTAGAAGTACTTTAACGCCTATTTATTACAATCAATCTGAAATGATAAAGTTAGATACAATCAATAAACTATGTATTTATTTTGGTATAAGTGCTTGTGATTTTTTTGAAAATAATAATTTCGATTTTGAATATTCTATAGTTGAAGATGAATTAATAGGATATGAACAAATGTGGATAAGAGAAGATAACTTAGATTTACAATTCTATTTAAATTTCTCAATTTACATAAAAATTATTGAAAAAAATAAAAATGAAGTAATTGAGGTAAATTGTCATACTACTCCCAATACAACAATCTCCGATCAAGTAGTTTATATAGATTATTTAAATAACGGTAACGGTGGACATGAAGAAACAATTTCAAATATTCATTATGAAATAACTTCTAAAGATGATTATAAAGATGTATTTGCATATTATATAGAACAACTATCACCAGGGATGTTAGAAGTTGTGAAATCAAATATCGAAAAGTTTATCAAAGAGGCTTTAATTAATAAATTCACCGATACCAATATAAGAAATGATTATTTTGGGAATGATTTTCATATGTCACTAGAAGATGTTTTCAAAAAAGCTAATTATACAATTACAATAAATAAATAAGGAGGACTAACAATGTGGTGTGAAGCGTTCCAGGACAAGAACGGTATAACTAAATACCGCTTCATAGAGAAGTATAAAGACCCTTTAACAGATAAGTGGAAGCGTACTAGTGTTGTAATGAATAAGAACACTAAGCCATCACAAAAAGAAGCGGAAAGACAGTTAAATGAGAAGATACAAGCCAAACTTAACGACAAAACACCATCAACACTTAAAACTCTCACTTTCCACCAGGCATGTGATGAATGGTTTAATAACTATAAAATCATATCGGGATCTAAACAATCGACTATATCCACTAAGTATTACAAAGTTGAACACATTAAGCGTAATATCAGTAAAGATATACTAGTCAAAAATATGACTACTGAAACCTTCCAGAACTTCATTACTTCCGCTTCTAATGACAATCTAAGCCACAAAGTAATTAAAGACGCTATGAGTATTGTTAGAAATATCATGAAGCATACACAAAAACGTTATAAACTTGATGATATATCGTACTTAGAAGATGTAGTAATACCTAAACAAGCCAAAACTAGAGATGAAATAAAGGCTAAGCGTGAAAACTATTTAGAGATGACTGAAATACAATTAATCGTGGATAAATTAAACGATATGGCTACTTCTAAACGTGCCGGATACATGAAGTTATCATTTATCATGACTGCTTATATCGTTGAGTTTATGGCCTTAAATGGTATGCGTATTGGTGAGTGCCTGGCAATACAACCGGATAATATAGACTTTGACAAAGCTACTTTAGAAATAGATGGTACGATACACTGGGTTGATGATATAGATGGAATTGGTTTCGGTGTAAAAGATACGACAAAGACGGAAGCGTCATATAGAACAATATCACTTACTACAAGAAGCATTGATATATTGCGTAAAGCTATACTAGAGAATAAGAAGGCTAAGCAGTGGGATAGCAATTACAACGATAGAGGGTTTATATTTACTAATCATTATGGTAACCCTATGGCTTTATCATCTGTAAACCGCAATATAAAGATAGCAGTAGAAAGCATAAAGGATAAAGACGGTAAACAAATCATTACAAAGCATGTTACAACTCATACACTAAGACATAGCCATATATCATTATTAAGTCAATTGGGTGTATCTCTTAAAGCAATTATGGAACGTGTGGGGCATACAGATCATAAAACAACATTACAAATATACAGTCATGTTACTGAACAAATGGATAAAGACATGATGAGTAAACTAGAAGCGGTGGGAAGGTAAAAATATGCATTTAACATTCTATGGAGATGAATCTGGATCTATATCATGTCATAAACATTTCACTTGTCGTTATTTTTTTATCGGTATGATATCAACAAATAATACAAAAAAAGTGAAGCGTGTATTCAGAAAAGCTAAAAAAGACTTCATAAATAATAACGAAGTAGAATTAGATTATACTACCGAAATAAAAGGTTCTGACATGCCTTTGGAAATGAAGATTGATTTAATTAATGAATTAATTAAGAAAACTGATATTAAATTTTACTATATAGCGATTGATAACTTTTATTTAAGTGAGAGATTACAAAAAAACCCTCACGTTACATACAATTATATGATGGGTATATTTTTCAAAGACAATTTTTTATCATCATTAAAATCCATTCATTTAATTTTGGATGAAAGAAATAAATCTGTTAAAAAACTAAAAGATTTAGAACATTATCTACAAACAGAATTGATTGTGGAAACTGAAATAGAACAAGTCAAGGTAGATTATGAAGACTCTGCTAAATACGATTTGATACAGGTAGCGGATATATTCAACAATTTGTTATATAATTACGGTACCTTCTACATGAATGCAAGAAAAGAAGATGCTATTAATATTAGAAATCATTACTTAGAATTATTTAACAATATGAAGCCTAGGTTTATTGCCCGAACAAACTTTCCTCAAAGCAAAAGTATGTTTAGACATCCATTTTGATTTTTTATACTTGCTTATATTATATTACAGTGCTATTATAATCATAGTATCGCTCATAATTCTTTAGTATAGTGTGAACAATGTCAACTGACTATCATAAGCTACCTGTGTGGTAAGCCACGCTAAAGTCGAGGATACTATTTAATATTAAACTCAACTACGAACCTATTTTTATAGGTTCTTTTTTTATACCTACTTACAGTAAAGCCCGAAAACTTGGCTATATTTTTGTTTTTCTCACACTTTGCCCATTTTCTGCCCATTTTTTAATTTAATAAGCATAAAAACAACCCTCTAACCATTGTGGTTAAAGGGTTTTTCTTATTTTCAATTCTATTCCCACTCAATTGTACTTGGGGGCTTAGATGTAATATCATATACTACACGGTTAACGTGAGCTACTTCGTTTACGATACGGCTTGATACTTTTTGAAGTACTTCCCAGTCAATTCTAGCGAAGTCACTTGTCATACCATCGATACTTGTTACGGCACGTACACCTACTGTATAGTCATATGTTCTATAATCTCCCATAACACCTACTGAACGGATGTCAGGTAATACAGTGAAGTATTGCCAGATTTCTCTTTCAAGTCCTTCCTGAGCAATTACCTCTCTTAAAATCGCATCAGATTCACGTACGATTTCAAGCTTTTCTTCAGTAATTTCACCTAATACACGGATACCAAGACCCGGACCAGGGAATGGTTGACGCCATACTAAATGTTCAGGGATTCCTAATTCAATACCTAACGCACGTACTTCGTCTTTAAATAATGTATTGATTGGTTCAATTAACTCAAACTGCATGTCTTCCGGTAATCCACCTACGTTGTGGTGTGATTTAATCGTTTGTGCAGTCTTTGTACCTGATTCAATGATATCTGTATAAAGTGTACCTTGTGCTAAGAAATCCACACCTTCAAGTTTCGATGCTTCATCATCAAATACATATACAAATTCATTACCGATGATTTTACGCTTTTGTTCTGGATCAGATACACCTGTTAATTTACTCATAAAGCGTTCTTTCGCATCTACACGAATAATATTCATGTTGAATCCTTCACCAAACTGCTTCATAACCATATCGCCTTCGCCTTTACGAAGTAAACCATGATCGACGAAGATACATGTTAACTGATCTCCAATTGCTTTATGGATTAATACTGCAACTACTGATGAATCTACGCCACCACTCATCGCACATAATACTTTTTTATCTCCAACTTTTTCACGAATCTTCTCGATTTCGATATCGATGAAGTTTTCCATTGTCCATTCACCTGTACACTTACAGATTTCACGGATAAAGTTACGTAATAAGTCATTACCGTATTCTGAATGACGTACTTCCGGATGGAATTGAACTCCATATAAATTACGTTCAGCATTCTCAATCGCTGCGTATTTACAACTTGGAGAATTTGCGATCATTCTGAACCCTTCAGGAATATTAATTACTTTATCACTATGACTCATCCAGACAGTTTGTTCTTCTGGTAATTTTGTAAATAGTGAGTGTGTTTCTGCAGTAATGACTGCTTTACCGTATTCACGTTCATTTGCACGCTCTACAGAACCACCTAACAGTTTCGTCATTAACTGCATTCCGTAACAAATACCCATTACAGGAACGCCTAGATTAAAGATTTCCGGATCTACTGTGAATGAACCTTCTTCATATACTGAGTTTGGTCCACCAGAAAGAATAATTCCTTTTGGGTTCATCTTCTTAATTTCTTCAATTGAAATTTCATGATCGTGAAGTTCAGAGTATACACCCATTTCACGAATACGACGCGTAATAAGCTGGTTATACTGACT
This sequence comes from Macrococcus sp. PK, assembly GCF_022501545.1. Taxonomy (NCBI): domain Bacteria; kingdom Bacillati; phylum Bacillota; class Bacilli; order Caryophanales; family Staphylococcaceae; genus Macrococcus; species Macrococcus sp. PK. The sequence goes on along the minus strand of NZ_JAEPRF010000010.1, from coordinate 60,160 downwards.
TCCGAAGTCGAGAACGAGAATCAGTTCTTGTTCTAATGCCATTTCCATAGTTTGTTCTCCTTTTAGTTAAGTTAAGTTTATTATAATGTAATTTGTCGTTCGAAGATATTCTTACATTGAATAGTTTGGTGATTCTTTCGTAATTTGAACGTCATGTGGATGACTTTCGATTAAGCCGGCACCTGTCATGCGAATAAACATTGCTTCTTCACGTAATGCTTCTAAGTCTTTAGAACCCGTATAACCCATTCCGCTTCTAAGACCGCCCATTAATTGGTATACACTGTCTTGTAATGCACCTTTATAAGCGATACGTCCTTCAATACCTTCTGGTACAAATTTCTTCGCATCTTTATCTTCCTGGAAGTAACGGTCTTTAGAACCTTTTTCCATTGCACCAAGTGATCCCATACCACGGTATACTTTGTATTGACGGCCCTGGAAGATTTCAGTGTCCCCAGGTGATTCAGTCGTACCTGCAAGTAACGATCCTAACATTACTGCATGTCCACCTGCTGCTAATGCTTTTACGATATCACCCGAGAACTTAATACCACCATCAGCAATAATCGCTTTACCATGTTTTTTCGCTTCAGTTGCTGCGTCATAGATTGCCGTAATTTGTGGCACACCTACACCTGCTACAACACGTGTTGTACAGATTGATCCAGGTCCGATACCTACTTTAACAACATCCGCACCTGCTTCAATTAATGCACGTGTTCCTTCAGCAGTCGCTACGTTACCTGCAATTAAAGTCACTTCAGGGAAATGTTTCTTAAGTTCAGAAACCATCTCTAGTACACCTTTAGAGTGTCCATGTGCTGTATCAATTACTAATGCATCTGTTCCTGCTTCAACTAACTTCGTTGCACGTGTAATCGTATCTTTTGCAATTCCTACTGCTGCTGCTGCTAATAGTCTACCGTGCTCATCTTTAGCGGCATTAGGGAACTCGATAACTTTCTCGATATCTTTAATTGTAATTAATCCTTTTAAATGGCCAGTTTCATCAACAATCGGTAACTTTTCAATTTTATGTTTCTGTAATATTTTTTCAGCCTGTTCTAAAGTAGTTCCAACTGGTGCAGTAACAAGTTCTTCAGTTGTCATCACTTCAGAAATTTTAATTGAATAATCTTCAATAAAACGAAGGTCACGGTTCGTCAAGATACCTACAAGTTTCATTTCTTCTTCACTATTAACAATCGGCACACCTGAAATTCTATATTTACCCATTAAATGCTCTGCAGCGAATACTTGCTCATCAGGTGTTAAATAGAATGGATTTGTAATGACGCCATTTTCTGAACGTTTAACTTTTTGAACTTCGTCAGCCTGCTGTTCGATGCTCATATTTTTATGAATAACACCTAAACCACCTTGACGTGCCATTGCAATTGCCATCTTCGCTTCTGTAACTGTATCCATACCTGCTGATAGCACTGGAATCTTTAAGTTTAAACGGTCTGATAAAGAAACGCTTAAATCTACAGTGTGTGGTAATACTTCTGAATGATTTGGCACTAATAATACATCATCAAATGTTAGACCCTCTTTTTGAAACTTGTTTTCCCACATAATTAACTTGACCTCCATATGATTTATTAATCTTTAGTAGCTCTATTATTTCACATTTTCATGTATTTGTTTATCATTTAATCCGTTAAAAAATAAATTAAGGATAATAGCAGTAAATGTACCGATAACAATACCATTTTGTGTCAACCATTCATAGTCACTACCAAACTTGCTGAAAGCTTCCGGTACTGTTGTTATTCCTAATCCGATACCAACAGATACTGCAATGATTAATAGATTATCTTGTCTTGTGAAATCAATAGCACCTAGCATCTTTACACCATATGCCATGACCATACCGAACATGGCAATCATTGCGCCACCTAGAACAGATGTCGGGATAATCGTCGCAATTGCACCAAGTTTCGGAATCGATCCACATAACAATAATAAACCGATCATGCCATACATCACTTTATTTGATTTCACACCTGATAATGAAACGAGTCCTACGTTTTGTGAATATGCTGTATACGGAAATGCGTTGAAGATAGAACCTAATACAATTGCAATTCCTTCTGCACGATAGCCTTTTGAAATATCTTTTCTATCAATCTTTGTTTTTGTAATTTCACTCAGTGCAGAATAAACCCCTGTTGATTCGATCAAACTGACAATCCCTACAATAACAAATAATAAAATTGAGCCGATTTCAAATTTAAATCCTGCAAATCTAAATGGTTTCGGTAATTCGAACCATTGCGATTCATGTACAGCATTTAAATTTACTAATCCAAAGAATGAAGCAATTACTGTACCGATTACTAAACCGAGTAATATCGCGATTGAACGGATAAATCCAGTAGATAATCTATGGATAACCAATATAATGATTAAAGTGATTAAACCTAACAAAATATTAAGCGGTGCACCAAAGTCTTTACTACCTTGACCCCCTGCAAGGTTATTCATCGCTACTGGCATTAACGTAATCCCAATAATCGTTACAACACTACCTGTTACTACTGGCGGGAATATCTTTACCAGGTATGAAAAGAACGGTGAAATAAGTACGATAATAATCCCTGAAGCAAAGAGTGATCCATAAAGGACATCTATTCCGTGTTTTGAACCTACCATTATCATTGGGGTTACGGCAGTAAAGGTACATCCAAGTACTACAGGTAAGCCAATCCCGATACCTTTATATACTTGAAGGAATGTAGCAACACCACACATAAAGATATCGACAGAAACTAAATATGCCGTTTCTTGTGCACTAAATCCTAATGCATGCCCGACGATGATTGGAACAATAATTGCACCGGCATACATTGCGAGCAAATGCTGAATACTTAATAATAAATTTTTCATCTTATTCGCCTACCAATGTTACTTGATTATTATCTAAAGAAGCGATTCTACATAAACTTGTGACACTTAATCCTTTATCTATTAGTCTTTGGTATCCTTTTTGGAAGCTTTTTTCAACTACGATACCAATACCCACGCAACTTGCCCCTGCTTGATCTACTAAATCATATAATCCGAGTGCCGCCTCACCATTTGCTAAGAAATCATCAATGATTAATACTCGGTCATTTTCATTTAAAAACTTTTTAGAGATAATAACATGATTCGTTTTATTCTTCGTATAAGAATGAATATCAGTCTGATAAACTTCTTCTGTTAAAGTACTAGGCTGCGCCTTTTTTGCAAATAAACAAGGAACATCAAAATGCAATGCAGCCATAATAGCTGGTGCAATACCTGATGCTTCGATCGTCAGGATTTTTGTAACATTCTCATCTTTGTACGTTTCATAGAACGTTTTACCGATTTCATGCATCAGTTTAGCATCAATTTGATGGTTCAAAAATGAATCAACCTTCAAAATTCCTCCATCAATTACTACACCGTCTTCTTTAACTTTTTGTTGTAATAATTCCATAATGACCTCCATCACTTTATTAAAAATTGAAAAAGAATATAAAAAAAACTCATCTTAAATAAAATTTAAGATGAGTAATACGTGTATTTATATAAATAAATACAACTTTTATTACTCATAGTCACATCATTTACGGTAATGTGGTAGAAACGCTAAAGCCATATCCTTTAATTTATATGAGTTATTCTTATTAATAATATTTTATAGATAATATCAAAATTATGAGCAATTAGCAATACCACTTCAAAATGACGCATTATTCAAAATAATCAGTATTTATTTATATTGGATTAGTTATTTTATTTAATGTTTTAAATGGTCATATAACCGTGTTAACTATGAAATTCCCACTAAAACTTAATATTTTTTAAAAGATTTTTAATTTTTTCGTTAATTTTTTTATGAAAAAAGTATGCTTTTCTTCTATATATATGTCATTTATAATTCTCTAAATTTAGAAAAAATTCTTTTTTATTTGTGTTTACCTTTTAAGTTCACGGGTATCTATTTAGCATAACAACAAAACAACAGTCATCAAGCAACGACAATACAAACAATTTGGAGGTACGATGAAAATGAGAAACTTAGAAACATTTTTAAATGAAGAAAGTTTATTACGTAGAATCGACCAACTAAAATCACAAGGTATTGCAGAGCATGACTTACATGTCATTTCTAAAAACAAATTAGATGGTTCAGCTTTAGATTACACAGATGTACAATTTAAAGATGCTGAAGGTTCTTTCGGTGATAAAGTGGCAGCATTCTTCACTGGAGAAGACCCACAACATCGAGTGTTTGACAAATTAGAATTAAGTGAATCAGAACGTGTCGAGTATGATAATGCTGTAGACAGCGGAAAAATCTTATTATATGTAGATAATGATGCTTACACTACAGATGAAGGCGACACATTAAGACACAACGATGTTCCAGGTCACCTTAATGAAACTGACCATACTGGTCTTGGGTATGCAGCAAGTACAAATACTGAGACTGATGCACAATATGCTGAGAAACACAGAACAAACAACTTAAACAATGGAGAGGAAGTAGTAAATATGAATAACAATAACAATTACAATAACAGTGGATTAAGCTATGAAGAGTACAACAACTTATCAAGAGAAGAGCGTTTAAACTATTTAGATAGCGATTTAAGAGACCGTAACGACATTTCAGATGACGAAAAAATTCAATTACACGAAGAACGTTTACGTGTTAACAAAGATGTAGTTCAATCTGGTGAAGTTACAATCGACAAAAATGTAGTATCTGAGCGTCAAGAATTTGATGTACCAGTATCTCACGATGAAGTTACAATCGAACGTCGTAAAGTTAACGAAACAGTAGCTGATGGTCACTTCGATAACGATTTAGACGAAGAAACTATCCGTGTCCCTTTAACTGAAGAACGCGTATCTATCGATAAAGAAAACGTAGTATCTGAAGAATTATTAATCAAGAAAAATCGTGTAACTGACACTGAACACGTTTCAGAAGAAGTTCGTCGTGAAGAAGTTGAAATCGACGATACAAATGCACACCGTCGTGATGATTTAGACCGTGACCGTTTAGATAACGACTTAACTGACCGTCGTTAATTACAATATATTAATTTTTAGAAAAGTCCTTCGGGGCTTTTCTTTTTTTATGTAGAATTTCTAAAAGTGCTTTAAATGAGATGAAGTGATACAATAAGAATATTAAATAATGTAAATGGAGTATTAAAATGAAATTTTTACATCTTACAGAACCGGATCATTATTTTCAGCAATGTATGGATTTATATAATGCTGAATTTGATTATGAAATCCGAGAACCTATTGAAGTATTTACACAATCTTTTAACGTTAAAAGAAAAGATGAAGAACGTTATCATTTTATCGCCGCTTATGAGGATGATACATTGTATGGGTTTATTGCATTCCATTTAGAAGTGACATATCGTATTGGCTACATCGTATATCTTGTCGTAAATCCAGAAGTACGTGGTAAACAAATAGCCCGTCAGCTTATGGATGAGGCTGAAGATATTATGGTGAAACTTTGTGAGAATAATGGTACTGTACTCGAACATATTATGCTCGAATGTGAAAAAGATGGCGATGGTAATAGCCCACTTGACTCATTTTATAAGAAATTTGGTTTTTCAAAAACAGACTTCAATTATCATCAACCCGGTCTACATGAAGACGATCCTGTACCAATGAATTTGTATTTAAAAACAAGCAATAAAACAGAGGCACGAACAGCAATCGAACATATTTATCGTGTTAAATATATTCAATGTAATAATATTGACCCTAAAACAACCGATTATTTATTAGCTGAAATGTAATAAGAGATATATAGACAAAATCTATATATCTCTTATTTTTATTTTTTATGATTATGTATAGCTACTTTAATATTTTACATAGCACTTCAAATGAAAGGTACGAGTTTATTTTGTGATGCTCATAAACATCTAACATACCTTGATAAGCTTTGATGCTTAACGGTTTTTTTGGAAGCGTGCTAAATAGTGATAAATCTAGCTTTCCTTCATAATGGCGCATTTCATGAAGATAAAAGAATGCGTATAACTCGTAATCCGTTTCTTCGTTAAGATTAAATCCTAAGAAAGAAAAATAAGGATGCTCTTTTAATACTTCAACCTCACTTTTTGTAAGTGACATATATGACTTTGTCATATGTGCATACATAGAAATTACTGCTTCCACAAATTCTGTTACATAAGAAGGTATTTTTTCATATTCTAATGCCAGTTCTTCCAGCAGAATATGATTTTGAGTGTCAAGACCATCTCTCACAATCTTCTGATGTAATCGATGCATTTCAGCATTAGGTGGATCAAGCTTTTCTAAGATTTGATAGATTTTGTACAAAATCAATCGGTTAAATGGATTCAATTCAAATGAATGATTAGTATCCAGCCAATTGTTCATATCGGTCAACCTCCCTCCCTAAATTTTATGTAATTATCAAAAGATATTAATAATTACAAAATTTATTATATTTACTTTTTATAACAATTTCAACATTTTAATTGTAAAATAACACTACAATTTACATTAAATTTTTATAATAAATATGAATTTAATATAAATTTTTTGAATATTTGATGAACATAAAAAATAAGCTGCAATCCTAATGGATTGCAGCTTATAAATTATATCTTATTGCTCATCTTTAACATATGGTAATAATGCCATATGACGTGCACGTTTGATTGCTACAGTTAACATACGTTGGTATTTAGCTGAAGTTCCTGTTACACGACGTGGTAAAATTTTACCGCGTTCAGAAATGAATTTTTTAAGCATTTCTACTTCTTTATAGTCGATATGTGTAATTCCGTTTGCTGTGAAATAACAAACCTTTTTACGACGACGACCGCCTCTTCTTGGTCCACCTGCCATGATTGTTGCCTCCCTTACTTACAATTTTCTTTATTAGAACGGTAAATCATCATCACTAATATCAATCGGTCCAGTTGCATTTGCAAATGGATTCGTTGATGGTGCTGATGTATTAGACTGTTGTTGATTGTTGTTATTATAATTTGATTGATAATTTTGACCTTGAGATTGTTGTCCATAATCACCTTGATCATAACTTGAATAGTCTTGACTCGGATCATTATTTGAACGGTTTTGATTTGCATTCTTCGGTTCTAAGAACTGTACTGAATCACAAATTACTTCCGTTACATATACTCTACGGCCTTCTTGATTATCATAACTACGTGATTGCAATCTGCCATCTACCCCAGCTAAACTACCTTTGTTTAAGAAGTTATTCACATTTTCTGCTTGTTTACGGAAAACGACACAATTGATAAAATCAGCTTGTCTCTCTCCTTGCGCATTTGTAAATGTGCGATTAACTGCTAATGTAAATGTAGCTACTGACACGCCTGATGGTGTGACTCTGTATTCTGGATCTTTTGTTAAACGACCTACTAATACAACTCGGTTAAGCAAATAAATCGCCCCCACATGTTAGGTTTATTTTTCTTCTTCGCGTATAACGATATGACGGATAATGTCATCGTTGATTTTTGCTAAACGATCGAATTCGTTTGTAGCAGCATCAGTTGAGTTTACTTTAACGATTTGGTAGAAACCTTCTTTAAAATCGTTGATTTCGTAAGCTAAACGACGTTTACCCCAATCCTTTGATTCGATGATTTCCGCTCCGTTAGAAGTAAGAATTTCTTCGAAACGCTCGATTAAAGCTTTCTTAGCATCTTCCTCAATGTTCGGACGTACGACATACATAATTTCGTATTTTCTCATCTTTTACACCTCCTTATGGTCTATGCGGCTTTATTATTTAATAAAGCAAGGAATAATTTTCATTACTCACAATAGAGAATTATAGCATAGTTTACTTTTTTCATCAATCATTTGTTTTATAAATTACTGATGAACTTCATTTAATTGATAAGTCACCAGTTCTTTTGAATAGAATAATTTAATATCACCAGTGCGATGCAAATATACATATTCTTCATAATCTGAATCATCAGGATTTATTTCATCTGTTTCAATAATGTCTAAATAGCGTATCGCAGTCCTTGGAAACGAGACTTTATTATAGATTGAATCATTTAGTTTCACCGGTTCAGATAATGATACTGCCTGTACTAAATAATGATATGTAACATGGTACATCGGGTTTACTTTATCTTCAGACTTAATAATAATTTTGATACAGTATATGATTCGTTTTAATGGTTGCATGCTATGCTCCTGTTTGTTTAATTATACGTTAAATCTAAAATGAACAACGTCGCCATCCTGCATGATATAATCTTTTCCTTCTAAACGTACACGACCCGCTTCTTTTGCAGCAGTCATACCATTATGTTCAATTAAATCATCATAGCTTACAGTTTCTGCTCTGATAAATCCACGTTCAAAGTCAGTATGAATGATTCCTGCACATTGTGGTGCAGTCATACCACGTTTAAACGTCCACGCACGCACTTCTTGTACACCAGCTGTAAAGTAAGTAGCAAGACCTAATAAATGATATGAAGCTTTGATCAATTTATCTAACCCAGATTCTTCAATACCCAAATCTGCTAAATATTCTTTTTTATCTTCTTCATCTAATGCCGCTAGCTCTTCTTCAATACGCGCACTGATAACAATGACTTGTGAACCTTCATTATCAGCATATGCTTTAATTGCTTTTACATGTTCATTTTCTTCGCCTGCCACTAAATCATCTTCAGATACATTTGCCACATATAACATTGGCTTTGCAGTTAACAAGTGCATACCTTTAACAATTTTCTCTTGTTCCGGAGAAAATTCAATACTTCTTGCAGGACGTTCATTTTCTAGAGCTTCTTTAATAATTGCTAAGATTGATTCTTCAACCATTGCATCTTTATCTTTTTGTTTTGCCATCTTCTGAACACGTGCGTAACGTTTCTCAACAGATTCTAAATCCGCTAAGATTAACTCCATATTGATAACTTCGATATCATCAACAGGATTTACTGTTCCTGATACATGCGTGATATTCTCATCTTCAAATGCACGAACAACTTGACAAATTGCGTCAACATCACGGATATGAGATAAGAATTTATTTCCTAACCCTTCACCTTTAGAAGCACCTTTAACGATACCAGCGATATCAGTAAATTCAAATGCTGTTGGTACTGTCTTTTTAGGTGTTACTAATTCAGTTAATTTATCTAAACGTACGTCTGGTACTTCAACGATACCAACGTTAGGATCAATCGTAGCAAACGGATAGTTCGCTGCAAGTGCTCCTGCCTTTGTAATTGCATTAAATAATGTTGATTTTCCTACGTTTGGTAATCCTACAATTCCTGCTGTTAAAGCCATAATTTCTTCTCCTTATTCGGCCTGTGCCGTTATCTTTTTAATTTTTTTATTGAATTCTTGTCTTGGCAACATAATACTACGACCGCAACCTTCACATTTAATACGGATATCCGCACCTAAACGAATTACTTTAAACAGTTTCTCTCCACACGCATGTGGTTTCTTCATTTCAACAATTGTATTTAATTCATAATCATTTTGCATTGTGATCATCCTTATTTGGTTGATTGTACATAACAACACGTGGCATAGGTACGTGAATGCCATTTTGATCTAAAAATTCTTTAATATCACCACGTAATATTCTTGAAACTTTCACATGATTATTCGGTAAAGTTTCTGCCGACATTCTTATTTTTGTTTCTCCTGCACTAACCATTTCAACACCTAACATTTCAGGTGCTTTTACTAAATCAACATATTTCTCAGGTAATGTTAGTAAATACGGCTGCAATATGGATTCTATATGCGAAATATTTTCTTCACTTGATACGGAAATATCGAAGATTGCAATCGAGTTATTCACCGAGAAGTTTACAATTTCATTCATTGTGCCATTAGGCAAAATCGTAAGTTCACCTGTAAAAGATTTAATACGTGTTGAACGGAGACCAATAGATTGAACAGTCCCCTCTGCAACAGTAGTACCTGTTGTATTTATTCTAACATAATCTCCAACATCAAATTGATTTTCAAAGATAATAAAAAAGCCAGTAATAACATCTTTGACCAAAGTTTGTGCTCCAAATCCAATGGCGATACCCGCAATACCAGCCCCCGCAATAATACTTTCGACTTTCACACCAAAGTTACTCAGTATTGTCGTTAATACGATAAACCAAATCACATACGATGCAATATTTTGCAGTAGTTTAATCAAAGTTGTGTCACGCTTCGTTGATTGGGATAAATATGTTTTACGCCTTACTTTAAAAAATTGTTCAATGAATTTATGTACGACTCTAATGACAATAACGGCGAATAACAATAAAATAATCGACCATAAAATATCTGTCCCAATACTAATCCATAGTTTTGAATCAAAAAAGGTACTTTCTATTTCATTCATAATATCGTTCACTACATTCACCTACTGTGTATTCTCTAACAATGCAATAAGGCGATTAAACTCTTCTTCAGAAGTAAACTCTATTGCAATTTTTCCTTTTTTACGTGATTTAGAAATTTCAACTTTTGTTCCTAAATGACGCTTTAAGTTTTCTTCATGTTTCACAAGAAACACTGGTTTTTTCTTTTCTTTCTTCGGCTTAGCTTCTGTATGATTTAAATCTTTAATATATTTTTCTAGTTCACGTACGCTCATCGATTCAGCGATTACTTTTTTAGCAACTGAAATCATTTCTTCTTCTGATTTTAGTCCAAGTAATGTACGTCCATGTCCGCCTGAAATTTTCTTTTGATCAATTAAATCTTTAACCGCCTGTGGTAAATTCATAAGACGCAGCATATTCGCAATATACGGTCTTGATTTACCTAAACGATCTGCTGTTTCAGCTTGTGTTAAATTCAATTTATCCATTAGAAATTGATAGCTCTTCGCTTCCTCCAGTGGATTTAAATCTTCACGCTGTAAATTCTCAATCACCGCAAGTTCCATCATTTGTGTATCAGTTAATTGCTTAACGATTGCCGGAATCTTTACTTTACCTGCTAATTTACTCGCTCTAAAACGTCTTTCACCTACAACAATGTCATAACCTTTCACTGACTTACGTACAACGATAGGTTGCAGTACACCATGCACCTTAATCGATTCACTTAATTCGTTCAATGCCTGCTCATCAAATTCATGACGCGGCTGATATGGATTTGGTCGTAATTCTGAAAGACTGATATCTTCTACTAATTCATCCTGCTGGTTTTCCTGGAAAAGTGCATCTAAGCCCCTTCCTAATCCTTTACCTAAACCTCTAGCCATGGCGTACAACCTCCTCAGCTAAGCTCTTATAAGTCTTAGCTCCCGTTGAACGGGCATCGTATACATTGATCGGTTGCCCGTGAGAAGGTGCTTCTGATAATCGGACATTACGCGGAATAATCGTATCGTATACTTTTTCACCAAAGTGGTCTTTTACTTCTGCAATCACGTCATTACCTAAATTCGTACGTGCATCCAGCATCGTTAATAATACACCTTCAATTTCAAGCGATTGATTTAAATGGCGTTGTACTAAACGAATTGTATTCAGTAATTGACTCAAACCTTCTAGCGCATAGTATTCACATTGTACAGGGATTACGATTCCATTCGCTGCAGTAAATGAATTGATTGTGAGTAAACCTAATGAAGGTGGGCAATCAATGATGATATAATCAAAATCAGTATCTAACTCTTTAAATGCATATTTTAAACGTACTTCTCTGCTCATCGCAGAAACTAACTCAATTTCAGCTCCAGCTAATGCAATATTAGCTGGAATGATATATAAGTTTTCAACCGCTGTTTCTAAAACACATTTATTGATATTTACATCTTCAACAAGCATGTCGTACACTGAATTTTCTACGTTATTCTTATCTACACCAACACCACTCGTGGCATTACCTTGAGGATCAGTATCTACTAATAAAACTTTTTTACCAAGTTCCGCTAATGCAGCACTTAAGTTAACTGATGTTGTCGTCTTACCAACTCCACCTTTTTGGTTTGCGATGGCCAATATTTTTGTCATCAATATTCTCTCCTACTCATGTTTTTCATATAGTAACGATTATAACAATTTTATCGAATTTCTGCACAGACAATCCGTGAACAGAAAAAAGCGGATGAAAGTATCATCCACTTTATTGATTCATATCATTCTTAAATACTTTTATAGAAATTTCATAGAAATTTTCATACTCGGTATCTTTACGTTTTACTTTTACGCCGCTTTTCTCAACTGCTTTTAAACTTTCACCGATTGTATTGAATGCAAGCTTTAAATCTCTCGTAAAGCCAATACGTTTAGGTTTCACATCTTCTCCACCCAACATACGCTTAACACGTTCTTCTGTCTGCTTCACATTTAAATTTTGGCTTTTAATAATGTCCAGCATCTTTTTTTGTCCAACTTCATCTAATGCAAGCAATGCTCTGGCATGTCGTTCTGTAATTTGCTGCTTGCTCAATGCATCTAAAATCGGTTGAGATAAGCGTAATAGTCTTAACTTATTCGCAATAAACGACTGGCTTTTACCTAAACTTGTCGCAAGATCCTGTTGCGTAATACCATCTAAGTCTAATAACTTCTTATAAGCTTCCGCTTCTTCAACAGCTGATAAATTTTCACGTTGAATATTTTCGATTAAAGCAATCGCAGCAGTTTCTTTGTCATTCATTTGTTTAACAATTACTTCTGTTTCAGCAGTGCCATTGAACTTTAATGCACGGAAACGTCTTTCTCCGGCAATAATTTCATACATACCTTCTTCAATTGGACGTACAACGATAGGTTGTAATAAACCATATGAACGAATGGATTCTGCTAATTCTTTAATCTTTTCTTCATCAAAAATTTGTCTTGGTTGATATCTGTTCGGTACAATGCGTTCTACTGGAACTGTAACGACATTACCGTTCTGACGTTGTACTTCAACATCTTCTTCTTTATCTTTTAGTCCAAATAATTTAGAAAAGGGTTTTTTCATATCAATCGACTCACTTTCACTTCAAAATACGATAACAATTTAATATCTTACTTTAATAAAGGCTCTTTATTCGGTGTGCCTGGTTTGCGTGGATATTTTTTAGGTGTTTGACGTTTCTTTTCAATATCTAAAATATAACGCATACTATCTTCTTCTGGTAGCGTTAAAGGATGATTATGAATGACTTCTCCACCTAAAATTGAAATTGCAAATAAACCTTCTTCAACTTCTATTTCACCTTGGGCACCTTTTAACGCTATAAAATGACCACCTTTTTTAACAAGAGGTAGACATAATTCACTAAGTACTGAAAGACGCGCAACTGCGCGTGCTGTTACAACATCAAATGATTCACGGTACTCACTCTTACCAAACGTTTCAGCACGATCATGAATAAATCGAACGTTCGTCAAATCAAGTTCTGCACTTAAATGATTTAAGAAGTTGATGCGTTTATTTAATGAATCAACGATTGTCACTTCAAGATGAGGGAACATAATTTTTAATGGTATGCTTGGAAATCCAGCACCTGCACCAACATCACAAATGGATTGAATCTTCGTAAAATCATAATAGAAACTTGGTGTAATTGAATCAAAAAAGTGCTTTAAATATACTTCTTCTTTTTCAGTTACAGCAGTTAAATTCATTAGCTTATTCCACTCTACTAAAGTTTCATAGTAAATTGCAAATTGTTTTTGTTGTTTTTCAGTGATAGTAAAGCCTTTTTCCTGTAATTTTTGTACGAATTGCGTCTCGTTCATCTAGTTCACCCTTTTAATTTTTCCCTGTTCAATATAGACTAATAAAATTGAAATATCTGCAGGATTCACACCTGAAATTCTTGAAGCCTGAGCAATACTTAAAGGTTTAACTTCCTTTAATTTCTGACGAGCTTCTGTCGCTAATGAATGAATATCATCATAATCAATATTTTCTGGAATTTTTTTATTTTCCATACGTTTTACTTTTTCAACTTGTTGTAATGACTTTTGAATGTAACCTTCGTATTTCGTCTGGATTTCTACTTGTTCAGCTACTGCTTCATCCACTGTAATATCACTGTCAATAAGTGACACAACTGAATTATAATCCATTTCAGGACGACGTAATAAATCAATCGCTAAAATACCATCTTTTAAAGCAGTTCCACCACGCGATGCAATCATACTTTGTGTCAACGCATTTGGTTTAATGCGCGTATCAGTTAAACGTTTTATTTCCTCGGAAATAGCAGCTTTCTTTGCAATAAATTTAGCATAACGCGCTTCATCTATCAAACCAATTTCTTTCCCGATTTCCGTTAAGCGTAAATCAGCATTATCATGACGTAATAATAAACGATGTTCTGCACGACTTGTAAGTAGTCGATATGGTTCATTTGTACCTTTCGTTACTAAGTCATCGATTAATACACCAATGTATGCTTCGTGACGCCCTAAAATTAACGGTTCGTGATTTAATACTTTTGCTGCAGCATTAATACCAGCCATCAAACCTTGACCTGCCGCTTCTTCATATCCACTCGTTCCGTTAATTTGTCCCGCAGTAAATAAGCCATCTATCTTTTTCGTTTCAAGTGTTGGCCATAATTGTGTAGGAACGATTGCATCATACTCAATCGCATAACCCGCACGCATCATGTCTGCTTTTTCTAGCCCAGGAATGGATTGTAACATTTGAAGTTGCACATGCTCAGGTAAACTTGTAGATAAGCCTTGTACATAGACTTCTTTCGTATTGCGTCCTTCCGGCTCTAAGAAGATTTGGTGACGTGGTTTATCATTAAAGCGCACGAATTTATCTTCAATCGACGGGCAATAACGTGGACCTGTTCCTTTAATCATGCCTGAATACATCGCTGATAAATGTAAATTATCATCAATCACTTTATGTGTTGCAGCATTCGTATATGTTAACCAGCAAGGTAACTGATCTAAGATGAACTCAGTCGTTTCGTAACTGAATGCACGTGGTACTTCATCACCAGGCTGAATTTCAGTTTTAGAATAATCAATTGTATTGCCATTCACACGAGGTGGTGTTCCCGTTTTAAAGCGCACAATATCAAACCCAATTTCACGTAAGTGATCTGCTAATGTGATTGATGGCATTTGGTGATTTGGTCCTGAAGAATATTTAATGTTACCTAAAATAATTTCTCCACGTAAGAATGTCCCTGTTGTTAATACAACAGCATCTGCATAATACGTTGTAC
This sequence comes from Macrococcus sp. PK, assembly GCF_022501545.1. Taxonomy (NCBI): domain Bacteria; kingdom Bacillati; phylum Bacillota; class Bacilli; order Caryophanales; family Staphylococcaceae; genus Macrococcus; species Macrococcus sp. PK. Next base: position 44,946 of record NZ_JAEPRF010000010.1, on the reverse strand, counting down.
CAATAATTGTTTCGACACCTTTTACTTTATCGTCTTCTATAATTAAACGCTCAACCATACCTTGCATAATATCTAGGTTGTCCGTATTCTCAATAACATCCTTCATTTCTTGTTGGTAAAGTACTTTATCTGCTTGAGCACGTAATGCACGCACTGCAGGACCTTTACCAGTGTTTAACATACGCATTTGAATATGCGTTTTGTCGATTGTTTTAGCCATTTGGCCACCTAAAGCATCTATTTCTCGAACAACAATCCCTTTTGCTGGTCCACCTACCGATGGATTACATGGCATAAAAGCGACTGAGTCCAAATTAATTGTTAGCATTAAAGTCTTTGCACCTTTTCTCGCTGCAGCGAGTCCCGCTTCAACACCTGCATGACCGGCACCAACAACAATTACATCATATCTTTGTTCCAAAATGTTTCCTCCTTATTTTCCTAAACAGAACTGGCTAAATAACTGATCGATTAAGCCGTCTGCAACAGACTCTCCAATCACTTCTCCAAGCAATTCCCAAGTTTTTATTAAATCAATTTGAATCATATCTATTGGCACGCCACTTTCAGCAGCCATAATAGCATCACTGATTGATTGTTTAGCGTCTTTTAATAAACTAATGTGTCGTGCATTTGAAACATACGTCATATCTTGATTCGATACTGTACCTTCAAAGAATAGATCACGAATCTTTTCTTCTAACTGTTCTATACCACTTTGGTCAACCATCGATGTCATCACAATTGGTGTATTTACACCAACCATTTGTTTCACCGCTTCAATGTCTAATGCTTGTGATAAATCTGTTTTGTTAATAATAACGATAACATCTTCATTTTTAATGACTTCAGCAAGCTGATAATCACTTTCTGTTAATGCTTCATTATAATTTAATACGTAAAGAATTAAATCAGCTTTGCTTAAAGCCTCGCGACTACGTTCAACACCAATCTTTTCTACAATATCGTCTGTTTCACGAATACCTGCCGTATCTACTAAACGTAAAGGTACGCCGCGTACGTTTACATATTCCTCTAATACATCACGTGTTGTTCCTGCGATTTCCGTAACAATTGCTTTATTATCTTGAATTAAATTATTTAACATTGATGATTTACCTACATTAGGTTTACCAACGATAACTGTTGATAATCCTTCACGTAAGATTTTACCTTGCGTACCAGTTTGTAATAAAGACTCAATGCTCGTCTTTATCTTCTCAGCTTCTGCTAATAGAAATTGATTCGTAGCTTCTTCTACGTCATCATATTCAGGATAATCAATATTAACTTCTACTTGTGCTAGAATTTCCAGGATTGATTGACGCAATCCTTTAATAAGTGTGCTAAGTCGACCTTCAATTTGCTGCATTGCAACTTTTGAGGCACGATCTGTTTTAGAACGAATAAAATCCATTGTCGCTTCTGCTTGAGATAAATCAATACGACCGTTCAAAAATGCACGTTTTGTAAATTCTCCTGGCTCAGCTAACTTTGCACCATTCGATAATGTTAGTCCTAGTACACGATTAACCGTCATAATACCACCATGACAATTGATTTCAACAATATCTTCTCTTGTATAGGTTCTAGGTGCACGCATTACTGCCACCATTACTTCTTCAACAACGTCATTTGTCTCAGGATCAATAATATGGCCGTAATTTATCGTGTGTGAATCAACATTGATTAATTTATGCTTACCTTTATATATCTTGTCTGCAATATTTATCGCTTCATCTCCAGAAAGTCTAACGATAGCAATGGCCCCTTCTCCCATTGGTGTTGAAATACTTGAAATTGTGTCGAATTCCATACATTGATCCTCCTTTAAATGTCCATTTGTTGATTGTAGTTTGAAATGTTAAAAATGAAAACACTTTTGCTTTAAATAAACAGATTAACTCTAAAAACTTAATGTTTTTAGAGTTAGTCAGAGTTATAGAATTAACGTGCTTTAATGACTAAATAACGGTGAGGTTCGCGACCTTCTGAATATGTTTCGATATTCTCGATATTGGTCAATATTTGATGCATAATTTTTCGCTCATAATTCGGCATAGGTTCAAACTTTACCGGTTTACGTGTAGCAACTGCTTTTTTTGACATATTTAATGCGAGATTTTGTAACGTTTCTTTACGTTTCTCACGGTAATTCTCGATATCCAGCGTCACAGTCATATAACCTTTTTCAATATGGTTATAATAATTTTGAGCAAGCAACTGCAGACTATTTAATACTTGTCCGCGCTTTCCGATAATTCGTCCAGCGTCATTTGATTCCAAATTAATTACAACTTCACTATTATTCTTAAAGCTGCTTGTAGCAGAAGTATTAATACCCATTTCCTGAATAATAGCCGTGATATATTTTTCAGTTTGATTCAGTGCATCTGTTTTTGCTTGTTGTTTTGATAGCGACTCTTTTTCAGTAGTAGCAATTATAACTACATCAGTATCAATAACCTTTTTATCGTCCGATTGTTCATGTTGCACGCGTTCAGTCTTAATCGTTTGTTCTTCTGTTTCCTGAGTTATGTATTCACTTCTATTTTTAACTGCTTCAATAGTAGAAAGCTTCTTTAATTCAGGATCAATTACAGTAAGTTTCACTTCTGCATCAGCTTTGCCAATACCAAAAAAGCCTTTCTTTCCTGGGTGAATAACATCAATCTTTACTTGTTTTTCTTGCAGATTTAATTCATCAAGTCCTTGTTGAATCGCAAGTTCAACAGTACCGGCTATATAATTTTTCTCTAACACAGGCATACCTCCATCATTAGATTAACTGATTCTTTTATTAAAACCTTTCGCAATCTTCATGACATGCTCCAGACTCTTATGAATCTCTTCAACTGTCATATCTTTTGAAGGGTTTCTGGCAATAACAATAAAATCATCTTTAATGATATCTTGTTTATGGCGCGTAAAACTTTCTCTAATCGCTCTTTTTATACGATTACGTGTCACAGCATTTCCAATTTTTTTTGACACTGAAATGCCTAATCTAAAATGCTCATTTTCCTGATTTCTTAGTCTATAGATGATAAATTGTTTATTAGCAACGGACTTACCTTGTTTATAAACTTTTTGAAAATCATCATTTTTTTTGATTCGATATGCTTTTTCCACGATACACCAACTTCTATCACTAAATAGATACTTTTATTCATTATACTAGAATACAGACCTGTTTTAAACAAAATAAAAAAGACCACTGAATTGTTCAGTGATCTTATGCTGATAATACTTTTCTACCTTTACGACGACGACGCGCTAATACGTTACGGCCGTTTTTTGTGCTCATACGTGCACGGAATCCATGAACTTTACTATGTTTACGTTTATTTGGTTGATAAGTACGTTTTACCACTAAAAACACCTCCATTAATTTATATTTCATCTATCGAATTTCGTCTAGTGATTTACAGTAACTATTGAAGTATATCAAAAGCGACGTCTAAAATCAACCTGTTTCTAAGAACAGATTGAAAGAAAGATATCCACTTATCCACATTTATTCACAGATTTTTGTGGATAATCATAAATCAGATTTAACTTATTCTATAGTTATTCACATCCTAAATCACATATTCAACTTTACTTTTAAAGTCCAATGTGGTTAAGTATATGTTTGTGGATAAGTCGATGTAACACTTGATATTATAATCTTTTTTTGATAAGATTTTGATATGTTTCCTGTGGATAAAGAATTAGTTTATGACTTTTATCCACATTTTGTGTATAATTTGTGGATAAACTATTCAAACCTGTGTTTTATGTTTATTCACATTTTTAATACTGTGTATAACTTTGAAATTTTTTTATAAGAAAGAGGAACATTATGAGTGGAATCGATACGATATGGGATAAAGTTTTAACAAAATTACAGACAAAACTAACGAACGCAAGTTACGATACTTGGTTTAGTGAAACAAAGATCAAATCTCTGGATAACAATCAAATCGTTATTTTAGCACCAACTTCTTTCAATGCAGACTGGCTGAAAAAAAATTATTTAAACTTAATTCAGGAAGTAATAGAAGAAACTATCGGAGAACATTTAAATATTAAAGTCATTTCTGATGAATTTGATGATTCCGATACTGATTTTCAGGCAAATAAACCTGCTGAAAGACCTGCTTCTCAGGAAATTTTGCCAAGTCAACTCAACACTGATAATACCTTTGACACTTTCGTCATCGGAAGCGGTAATCGCTTTAGTCATGCAGCAAGTTTAGCAGTTGCTGAAGCACCAGCAAAAGCATACAATCCGCTGTTTATATATGGTGGCGTAGGATTAGGTAAGACACATCTAATGCACGCAATTGGTCATTACGTTATGGAACATAAGGAAAATGCAAAGGTCGTATATACTTCAAGTGAAAAGTTTACGAATGAATTCATCAATTCTATTAAAGACAACAAAACTGAAGAATTTAGATCGAAATATCGTAATGTTGATGTACTGCTTATAGATGATATTCAGTTTTTAGCTGGAAAAGAATCGACACAAGAAGAATTTTTCCATACATTTAACGAACTTCATCAAAATCATAAACAAATTGTAATTTCAAGTGATCGTGCTCCAAAAGAAATTCCTACTTTAGAAGAACGTTTACGCTCACGTTTTGAATGGGGATTAACGACAGACGTTACCCCACCTGATCTTGAAACACGTATCGCAATATTACGTAAAAAATCAGAGGAAGAAAATATAGAGATTCCAAATGAAGCAATGCTTTATATCGCCACTCAAATTCAATCAAATATTCGTGAACTTGAGGGTGCTCTGACAAAAGTTGTTGCCTATTCTAAATTAGTAAACCGTGAACTAAACTCTGATTTAGTAGCTGAGGCTTTAAAAGATATTATCGCTTCTAGTAAACCAAAGAAAGTAACGATTCAGGATATTCAGGAAGCTGTTGGTGCTTACTATAATATACGTCTAGAAGATTTCAGTGCAAAAAAACGTACTAAATCTATTGCATTTCCTAGACAAATTGCAATGTACTTAGCACGTGAGCTTACTGACTTTTCTTTACCTAAAATTGGTGAAGAATTTGGTGGAAGAGATCATACAACTGTCATACATGCGCATGAAAAGATCAGAAAAAAATTAGAACATGATAATAGTTTGAAAAGTGATTTAAAAAATATCGAAAAAGATATCAAGGGATAAAGTTAAAATTGTGTATAACTTTTTGCGACATATAAACAAGTTATACACATGTGGATATCTGCGCTTCACTCAGTTCAATAGACTTATCCACCTATTCACAGCCCTTACTACTATTATTACGATTTTAAAAGAGATAAAATATATATATAAATATCATTTTAAGGAGCTTATTCATTATGAAATTTACAATTCAAAGAGATCACTTTATTACTCAATTGAATGATACATTAAAAGCCATTTCTCCAAGAACAACTTTACCAGTGTTAACGGGTATTAAATTAGATGCTTTTGATAACAAATTAGTATTAACAGGGTCAGACTCAGAAGTATCGATTGAAATTACGATTCCTACTGAACAAGGCGACAATGAAATTTTATCTGTTGATACGAAAGGATCAATCGTATTACCAGGTCGTTTCTTTGTAGATATCATTAAAAAATTACCTGCAGATACTGTAACAATTGAAACAAACGATAACTTCCAGGCAAAAATTACTTCAGGACAATCAGAATTTAATGTATCGGGTATTGATTCAGATCAATATCCATTATTACCACAAGTAAGTGAACAAGAAGCAATAACTTTGCCAATTAAAGTTTTAAAAAATATTATCAAACAAACTAATTTTGCAGTGTCCACGTCAGAAACACGACCAGTGTTAACAGGTGTTAACTGGATGATAAGTGATGGTATATTAAACTGTACTGCAACAGATTCACATCGCTTAGCTTTAAGAAAGTTGCAACTGGAAAACACGAACATTGAAACAATCAATGTCATTATTCCAGGAAAAGCATTAAGTGAGTTAAATAAAATTATTGATGATACTGAAGAAACAATCGATATTTTCTTTGCATCAAACCAAGTATTATTCAAAGTTGGTAATATTAACTTTATTTCACGTTTGCTTGAAGGAAATTATCCAGATACATCACGTTTATTCCCGGAAAGCTATGAGACGGCATTATCTATTAATAACGGAGACTTTTTCCACGCGATTGATCGTGCTTCATTACTCGCGCGAGAAGGAGGAAATAACGTTATTAAATTATCCGCTGTAGAGAATGCAGTAGAATTATCTTCTACTTCTCCTGAAATCGGTACGGTGAAAGAAGATGTTAAGACAAATAAATTTGAAGGAGAAGGTATCAAAATTTCCTTTAACTCAAAATATATGATGGATGCACTACGTGCCATTGATAATGATGATGTTCAAATCGAGTTCTTTGGAACGATGCGCCCATTTATTCTGAAGCCCGAAGAAGATGAAAATTTAGTTCAGCTTATTTTACCGATAAGAACATATTAATTTAAAAGCTTAAGCCAAATTCTGGTTTAAGCTTTTTGTTTTGACAAATAAAGTTTTTATTTTGACAAATATACTTGTCATAAAATATGAAATATATTACTATTTTAAGTGAGATAACATTATTTTCTTAAAGTATGGAAATCCTCAAAAACTATGATGGAGGTAGCAAAATGCTGATTCTGGAGAATGTTAGTAAAGAATTTAATGATTTCAAAGCAGTAGACAATGTCAATATTTCTGTACCTGCTGGTGAGATGCTTGGTTTCTTAGGCGGAAATGGTGCGGGAAAAACGACAACATTTCGCATGATTTTAGGTCTTCTATCTAAGACGGCAGGAATAATTACATATAACGGTAAACCGATTGATTATTCTGTAACTGACAAAATAGGTTACTTACCTGAAGAACGTGGCTTAAATCCAAAATTAAAAGTAAGTGAACAAATTCAGTATTTAGCCCAGTTAAAAGGTATGAACAAAAAGGATATTGATAAAGCTCTGGATTATTGGCTCGATCGTTTCGATGTACCAGAAAATAAAAATAAGAAAATCGAAGACTTATCTAAAGGTAATCAACAAAAAATCCAATTGATTGGTGCCATCATTCATAATCCATCACTACTAATCCTGGATGAACCATTTAGTGGTCTTGATCCAGTGAATGTAGAATTGTTAAAATCAGCTGTTAAAGAAATCAATGAAAATGGTGCTACGATTGTATTTAGTTCGCATCGCATGGAACATGTAGAAGAGATGTGTGAACATGTATGTATTTTGAATAAAGGTAAGACGGTTGTTTCAGGAGAAATTAAACAAGTGAAACATGATTTTGGCAAGAAAGAAATTATTATCGAAGGACAACATGATTTTAGTACGTTAGCGAATATTCCTGGCGTAACAAAATTTAGTCAAAATAAAAATGATGTGCGTATTCAAATTGCTAATGGAGAGGTAGCACCTATCATATTCGATGCTGTTAAACAAATGGGCTATGTTTCAAGATTCCAGGTCAATGAACCATCTCTAAATGAAATATTCATTGAGAAAGTAGGTAATAGACATGAATAAATTTATACCGACATTTTGGTTAACATTCTGGAAAAAAGTATCGAGTAAATCGTTTATCATTTCGACGTTGATCGTAATACTAGCGATTATCGCATTAAGTAACGCTGATAAAATTTATGATTTCTTTGATAAAAGTGAAGAAGATATTACTGTTATTTCTTCCGAAGACAAAACATTATCAACTGTATTTAAAAATGAATATCAAAAATTAGATAAGAAAAAGAAGTTAAAGATAGTTGATCTTGAAGCGGGGAAAAAAGGTATAAAAAATGAAAAATATAAAGTATTGATTGATATTAAAGAAAATACAGATAAAACAATTGAAAGTAAAGTTTATACACTAGATAGCTTAGGAACAGATGAACTGATGCAGATACAATCAACATTGACTGCTTTTCAGAGCAATAATATTGCAAAGTCTCTAAATCTTGCGCCTGATAAATTAGCAAAAGTTTTATCACAGGCTAAAGTTGATAATGAAGTTATTAAACCATTAGATGCTAACGATAAAGTGTCAGAGGAAAGTAAAGCAGTAAATACAGCATTAGTGTATGCAGGAATCTTTTTAATTTTCTTTATTACGATTAACTATGGAAGTCAAATTGCTACAGAAATTGCTCAGGAGAAATCATCACGCGTTATTGAAATGATTGTCACAAGTATTTCACCAATTACACATTTAATGGCTAAGATTATTGGAGTCATTGCAGTAGCGTTGGTACAGATTATCATCTATGCGATTACAATTTTTGTATGTGTTCAAGTATTTAATTTAAATAAAACGATTGAAAGTTTTGGATTTAAATTTACACAGGAAAATGTTCGTGTACTTATGTATGCACTTATTTTCTTAATTTTAGGCTTATTGCTATATATCAGTTTAAGTGCGATTGTCGGTTCTCTTACAAACCGTATAGAAGATATAGGTCAAGCGATAATGCCGGTCACATTTTTAAATATGGCGGCATTCTATATTGCGATGTTTAGCTTAACAACACCAGACACAATGCTTGTTAAGATTACAAGCTTTATTCCTTTCTTCACACCACAAGTAATGTTACTCAGAACCATTTCTCAGAAAACGAGTGATGCTCAGATTATCATTGGTATCATTATTTGTATCGTTACAATTATTGCACTGTTTTTTATCGCAGCAAAAATATACAAGGGCAGTGTATTCAGTAACGATAAAGGACTGATTAAGAATTTTAAAAGAGCATTGCAAACAAAATAGTTCACAAAAGATTAACTATTTTATTGTGGCATTGTTATTTTATTTAATATAATATTTATACTATGTATTTTAAAAATATATAAAAATAAATAACAAATTGTGTATACACAATAAAGAGAGGTCAATTCGATGAAGAATAAAAGCTCATTAATTTTTACGATGGTTCTTACATTACTAGTTGTAGGAGCATTAGCAGCAATGGTGATTATGAAGCAAAAAGATAAAGCTGAAACAGATAGTGTCGACACATCGACAGTTGATTCTACAGTCAATAACAATCAAGGTAAAGATCCTGTGGACACTAATAAAGTCGATCTTAAAGGTCAACCGATGATGGGGAAAAAAGATGCGAAAGTTACAGTCATTGAATTTGGAGATTTTAAATGTCCAGCATGTAAATATTTTGATAGCAATATGAAACCTGAACTCAAGAAAAAATACTTTGATACAGGGAAAGCAAACTATTACTTTATTCATACACCGTTCCATGCTGAAGAATCAATTTTAGGCGGACTTGCTGGTGAAACAGTATTAAAAAATGATCCTGATAAATATTGGGCATTCCATGATGCATTATTTAAATTACAAACGCATAATGGTTCTCAAGATAAATGGTTAACGATATCTGCAGTTAAGAAAGCACTTAAAACAGCAGGCGTAAAAGACGAAGGAAAAATAGTTGATGCAATTAAAGCGAACAGTGAGAAAGCTGCTGTTCAAAAAGATATTGATTTATATCAAAAACACAATATCACTTCTACACCAACAATTATTGTTAACGGTAAAGCACTTGCTGATCCGATGAACATCGATGCGGTTACAGAAGCTATTGATAAGGCGTTAAAATAATGAAAAACACTAAATATTTTTATATTTCCTGGGTAATTGCACTGGTTGCGATGTTAGGTAGTTTATATTTTTCAGAAATCATGCATTATGTACCTTGTGAAAAATGTTGGTATCAAAGGATTTTAATGTATCCTTTAGTGATTATTGCTGGTTTTGCAGCATTTACAAATGCATATCACTATAAATATTTGATTATGACATTCTCTGTTATCGGGTTTTGTATTTCAGTTATTCACTATATGGAACAGAAGATTCCCGGATTTGCACCAATCAAACCTTGTGTTGGTGGTGTTCCTTGTAGTACACAGTATGTGAATTATTTTGGTTTTATTACAATTCCGTTTTTAGCGGGAACAGCATTTTTGTTAATTACAGTGATGATGCTACTCGTTAGAAAATCAAATGCAGATGCAAAATAAAGGATTTTAAAAACAATATGGAATGTTCATAAATAAAAACGTTGAATGATAAGCATTCAGCGTTTTTATTTATGTGAAAAGACATGCAATTTTTAATGATTAAAGGTATAATTATATAATGACTGACATGGAATAGGAGTGAACCGTGAATGGTAAATATAGTCGAACTAAATAGTGAGATTACGTTAGGTCAATTTCTAAAAGCAGAAGGGATTATCTCAACGGGCGGACAAGCGAAATGGTATCTGCAGGATAACCCGGTAATGTTGAACGGAGAAGAAGAAAACAGACGTGGTAAGAAGCTTCATCAGGATGATCTTTTAGAAGTTGAAGGCGAAACTTACAAGATTACTTACACGGAAGCATAATGAAGTTAAAATCATTATCCTTATCGCATTATCGTAATTATGATTCCGTCAAATTAGACTTTAGCGATGAAGTAAATATTTTGATAGGTATTAATGCACAAGGAAAGACAAATCTTTTAGAAGCGATATATTGTTTAGCGATGGCTAAAAGTCACAGAACTTCAAATGATAAAGAATTAATTACCTGGGGTGAACAATTTAGTCATATTGAAGGTGACTTAGCATACCGACATGGCGTCATGCCATTATCACTCACAATTTCATCAAAAGGTAAAAAAGCGAAAGTGAATCATTTAGAACAAAAGCGACTGACTGAATACATCGGCCATATGAATGTCGTTTTATTTGCGCCGGAAGACTTAAATTTAGTTAAGGGTAGTCCGCAAATAAGACGCCGCTTCATCGATATGGAAATCGGCCAGATATCTGCTGTTTATCTTAATGATTTATCCAACTTTCAAAGAATACTCAAACAAAAGAATCATCATCTGAAGCAACTTAAAATCTCAGGTAATAATGATACAACGATGCTTGAAGTATTGAATGAACAATTTGCGGAATATGCGGTAAAACTTACGCAGCGACGTAAATCATTCATTGAAAAACTGGAGGAACTTGCCCTACCTATTCATCAAGGTATTACAAAACAAAAAGAAAACTTAAAATTACAGTATGTATCAAGTCTTGAATATATTGATGACGTACAGGCCATGATTGAAGCCTGTGTTACATTGCTAAATAAAGAAAGTAAACGTGAGATAGAACGTGCACAAAGTTTATTTGGCCCACATCGTGATGATATTACTTTTGCCATCAATGATATTGACGTGCAAACGTACGGATCACAAGGTCAACAGAGAACGACAGCTTTATCAGTGAAGCTTGCTGAAATAGAATTGATTAATCTGGAAGTGGGAGAATATCCGATTCTATTGCTGGATGATGTATTAAGCGAGCTTGATGATTTAAGGCAGACACATTTACTTACGACAATTCAACATAAAGTTCAAACATTTGTAACAACAACATCAGTGGATGGTATTGAACATGAAACAATCAACAGAGCGAAATTATTTAATGTTTCTGATGGACATATTTCGACTAATTGAAGGCTAGGTGACAATCTTGGAACAAAATTTAGATCAATATGGTGCTGACCAGATACAAGTATTAGAAGGATTAGAAGCAGTTAGAAAAAGACCAGGGATGTATATCGGCTCTACTGCATCACGTGGTTTACACCATTTAGTATGGGAAATCGTTGATAATAGTATCGACGAAGCATTAGCAGGATATGCGGATGAAATTGAAGTAGTAATAGAAAAAGATGACTGGATTAAAGTTACAGATAACGGGCGTGGTATTCCTGTTGAAATGCATAAGAAAATGGGTCGTCCTGCTGTTGAAGTTATCTTAACAGTACTGCATGCCGGAGGTAAATTCGGCGGTGGCGGATATAAAGTTTCTGGTGGTTTACATGGAGTAGGTTCTTCTGTCGTTAACGCCTTATCATCGACTTTAGAAGTATATGTACATAAAGACGGACAAATTCATCATCAGGCATATCATCAAGGTGTACCTGCTTTCGATTTGAAAGTTATTGGTGAGACAGATAAAACTGGAACAGAAATACGCTTTAAAGCAGATCCGGAAATATTTACGGAAACAACAGTTTATGAATACGAAATTTTACAAAAGCGTATACGTGAACTTGCTTTCTTAAACAAAGGCATTAAGATTACAGTGCGTGATGAACGTGAAGAAGAAGTAATTGAAGATGAATACCACTATGAAGGTGGTATTAAGTCTTATGTTGAATTGTTAAATAAATCTAAAGAAGTATTATTTCCTGAACCGATTTATATTCATGATACGCGTGATGATATTGAAGTAGAAATATCAATACAATATAACAATGGTTACTCAACAAACCTTTTAAGTTATGCAAATAACATTCATACATATGAAGGTGGAACACATGAGGATGGCTTTAAACGTGCATTAACACGTGTCATTAATAACTATGGTGCTAAAAATAAACTGATTAAAGAAAACGATGAGAAATTATCAGGGGAAGATGTACGTGAAGGAATTACTGCGGTAGTGTCTATTAAACATGGTGATCCTCAGTTTGAAGGACAAACGAAGACGAAACTAGGCAATACAGAAGTACGTCAAATTACAGATAATCTATTTGCGGAAAACTTTGAAAGATTCTTAATGGAGAATCCACCAGTTGCTCGCATTATCGTTGAAAAAGGTATTATGGCATCTCGTGCGCGTCTTGCTGCGAAGAAAGCACGTGAAGTAACGCGACGTAAATCTGGCCTGGAAATTTCTAGTCTTCCAGGTAAACTTGCAGACTGTTCAAGTAAAGATCCATCAATAAGCGAATTGTACATCGTTGAGGGAGATTCTGCCGGTGGATCAGCGAAGTCTGGTCGCGATTCTAAGACACAGGCAATTCTTCCGTTACGAGGTAAGATTTTAAACGTTGAAAAAGCGCGATTAGATCGTATTTTAGGAAATAATGAAATCCGTTCTATGATTACTGCGATGGGTACTGGTATCGGTGGCGAATTTGATATTTCAAAAGCAAGATATCATAAGATTGTTATTATGACCGATGCAGATGTTGATGGTGCGCACATTAGAACACTATTACTTACTTTCTTCTATCGCTTTATGAGACCACTACTTGAAGCGGGATATATTTATATTGCACAGCCACCATTATTTAAAGTGGAACAAGGAAAGAAAAAATATTACGTCTATAATGAACGTGAATTAAATAAATTAAGAGAAGAATTACCAGCTACACCGAAGTGGCAATTAGCACGATATAAAGGTTTGGGTGAGATGAATGCTGACCAGTTATGGGAGACGACAATGAACCCTGAGAACCGTTCGATGTTACAAGTGACTTTAGGTGATGCGATAGAAGCGGATGAAGTTTTTGAAATGTTAATGGGTGATGTTGTTGAACATCGTCGTACATTTATCGAAGAAAACGCCGTTTATGCAAACGTTGATGTATAAAGATAGTATTTTAAGGAGGCGCCATTTATGGCTTTAGAGCACGATTCAAAACTACAAGACCAGAATATTGTCAAAGAGATGAAGGATTCGTTTCTTGACTATGCGATGAGTGTAATCGTTTCTCGTGCGTTACCGGATGTACGTGATGGTATGAAACCTGTACATCGTCGTATATTATACGGAATGAATAATCAAGGAATGACGCCAGATAAACCCTATAAGAAGTCTGCACGTATCGTAGGAGATGTTATGGGTAAATATCACCCACACGGTGACTCTTCAATTTATGAGGCAATGGTTCGTATGGCACAAGATTTCAGCTATCGTTATATGCTCGTTGATGGACAAGGAAACTTTGGTTCTATGGACGGCGATGGTGCAGCTGCGATGCGTTATACTGAGGCGCGTATGTCTAAGATTGCTATGGAATTAATGCGCGATATCAACAAAGATACGATTGATTTTACAGGTAACTACGATGGTAACGAACGTGAACCAGTCGTGCTACCTTCTAGATTCCCAAACCTGCTTGTGAATGGTGCGTCAGGAATTGCGGTTGGTATGGCAACAAATATTCCTCCACACAACTTAACAGAAGTGATTAACGGTGTGTTAGAGTTAAGTAAAAATGCTGACATTTCGATTCCTGAATTAATGGAATTTATTCAAGGTCCTGATTTTCCTACTGCAGGCTTAATACTAGGACGTAGTGGCATCCGTCGTGCTTATGAGACAGGTCGTGGTTCTATCATTATGCGTGCGAAAACTTTAATTGAAACACGTCCTAATGGTAAAGAAACAATTATCGTAACAGAAATTCCTTATCAAGTGAATAAAGCACGTTTAGTAGAGAAGATAGCGGAACTTGCCCGTGATAAAAAGATTGATGGTATTACAGATTTACGTGATGAGACAAGTTTAAAAGAAGGTGTGCGTATCGTTATTGACGTTCGTCGTGATGCGAATGCCAATGTGATCTTAAATAATTTATATAAATTAACACCATTACAAACATCTTTCGGTGTGAATATGTTAGCGCTTGTTGATGGACAACCGAAAGTTTTAAATATCAAACAAGCAATCTATCATTATTTAGAGCATCAAAAAGTAGTGGTTCGTCGTAGAACGCAGTATAACTTGAAGAAAGCTGAAGATCGTGCACATATTTTAGAAGGATTACGTATTGCATTAGATCATATCGACGAAATTATTGCTTTAATTCGTGGTTCAAAAAATGATGCTGAAGCGATGGCAGGCTTAATGGAACAATTTAAGCTTTCTGAGCGTCAGGCACAAGCAATTTTAGATATGCGTCTGCGCCGATTAACAGGACTTGAACGTGACAAAATTGAAGAAGAATACCAGGAATTACTGAAATATATCGATGAATTAAGAGCCATCTTAGCGGATGAAGAAAAATTACTGGAAATTATTCGTGAAGAATTAATTGAAATCCGTGAAAAATATGGCGATGAACGTCGTACAGAAATTACTGCAGGTGGATTTGATCATTTAGAAGATGAAGATTTAATCGATGAAGAAAATATCGTTATTACTTTAAGCCATAATAACTATATTAAACGTTTACCAGCATCAACATACCGTACACAACATCGTGGTGGACGTGGCGTTCAAGGTATGAATACTTTGGACGAAGACTTTGTTAGTCAAATGGTAACGACGTCAACTCATGATAATGTATTATTCTTCACGAATATGGGACGTGTATATAAAGTTAAGGGCTATGAAATACCTGAACTGTCTCGTCAATCAAAAGGAATCCCAATCGTTAACGTATTAGAACTGGAAAAAGATGAAAAGATTAGCACGATGATTGCGGTGAAAGACTTAGAACGTGAAGATGCCTTTATTATATTTGCGACGAAACAAGGTATTATTAAACGTACGAATCTTTCTCATTTTGCGCGCATTAATAAAAACGGTAAGATTGCAATTAACTTTAGAGAAGACGATGAACTGATTGCTGTACGTTTAACAGATGGTAATAAACAACTAATTATCGGTACAAAAAATGCATCACTCATCCGTTTCGAAGAAGATAAACTGCGTCCACTCGGAAGAACAGCTGCAGGTGTAAAAGGTATTTCATTACGCGAAGGCGATGAAGTAATAGGACTTGACGTTATTGAATCTAATGGTGAACATGAAGTATTGATTGTTACTGAAAATGGTTATGGTAAACGTACGGGTGAAGCAGAATACCGTATTTCTAACCGTGGTGGTAAAGGGATTAAAACAGCAAGCATTACTGAGAAGAACGGTAATCTTGTTTGTATCACAACAGTTAACGGTGACGAAGATATTATGTTGGTGACGAATCAAGGTGTAATCATTCGTTTAGATGTTGCTGAATTCTCTCAAAATGGTCGTTCAGCACAAGGTGTTCGTTTAATTAAGTTAGGTGAAGGACAACTTGTTGCGACCGTTGCAAAAGTAGAGAAAGAAGAAGACGTCGATGTAATTGACGAAGATAAGTTGCCCGGTGAAGTGATAGCCAAACAAGAAACGACATTAACAGAAGAAGCATTAGAAGATAACAACGAAGATATTGAAGCTGAAGACGGCCATGTTGTTGGTACGCTTGAAGATGAAGAAGATGACACTCAAAAAGATATTTTAGAAAATTCATCTTTCGATGATATTTTTGAAGACGAAGAAGAAACAGAATAAATTAAAAAGACTAAAGCCCGATTTTTAAGTTGTGCTTTAGTTTTTTTATTTCCTAGGTAATAGTGTAAACGCTTTAATGATACTGGAAACGTTTTATCATCATTTTAAAGGCGTATTATTTGAAGTCAGCTTGTAATCGTACTAGCATTAAATTGTAAAAAATATAATTCTAATTAGGAGCGTTAATATTATGAAAAAATCAGGTGGAGATTTATTCGTTGATACATTAATTAATCATGGTGTGACACATGTATTTGGAGTACCAGGAGCGAAAATTGATAAAGCGTTTGATGTTTTAGAAGATAGAGGCCCTGAAGTTATAGTGACACGTCATGAACAAAATGCGGCACTTATTGCACAAGGTATCGGTCGTATCACAGGTAAACCTGGTGTTGTACTTGTAACAAGTGGACCTGGGGTAACCAATTTAGCGACAGGATTAGTGACCGCAAATTCTGAAAGTGACCCGGTTGTTGCGATTGGTGGTAATGTTAAACGAGAAGACAGTTTAAAACGTACACATCAATCTTTAGATAACGCTGGTCTGATGAGTCACGTTTCTAAATATTCAGTTGAAGTTCAAGATGCAAACAGTATTTCTGAAGCAGTTACAAATGCATTCCGTGCCAGTGTTGAAGGGCGTAAAGGTGCAGCTTTTGTAAGTATACCTCAAGATGTTATATCTGCAGAAAACGTGGAGGTAAATGCGATAGAAGTAAAAGAACCACCTGTTTTAGGACCGGCACCTAATTTTGAAATTGATACTTTAGCTGAAAGAATTAAACAAGCCAAGTTACCTGTATTTTTACTTGGTATGCGTGCATCATCTGAAGAAAATACTGCAGCAATAAGAAAATTTATGACGAATAATGCGATACCAGTTGTAGAAACCTTCCAGGGATCTGGCATTATTTCAAGAGAATTAGAAGAGCATTTCTTTGGACGTATTGGATTATTTAGAAATCAACCCGGTGATGAATTATTAAAACATGCAGATTTAGTGATTTCAGTGGGTTATGATCCAATTGAGTATGATCCGGTGATTTGGAATAAAGAGAATGAAAAAACAATTATTCATATTGATGAAGTGCAAAGTGATATTGACAATCATTATGCACCGGTAACGGAATTGATCGGTAATACTGCGCTCACAATTCAACGATTAGATGAAAAATTAGAGCCAGGTGATATACAGCTTGATGAAAATGCTCAAAAAATATTATTAAATATTGCAAATATGATTCAAAAGAAATATGAATTACCCGAAGATTACATGAATGCTGAGAAAGTAAATCCTAAACATATCGTTAAAGCAGTACGTGAATTAATTGATGATGAAACGACAGTTACTGTAGATGTAGGATCTTTATATATTTATATGGCACGTTATTTTAGAAGTTATGCACCACGTCATCTCTTGTTCTCAAATGGGATGCAGACATTAGGTGTAGCACTGCCTTGGGCGATTGCAGCATCAATTGTCCGACCAGGTAAAAGAATCGTTTCTATGGCGGGAGATGGAGGTTTCTTATTCTCAGGTCAGGAACTTGAAACTGCAGTAAGACTTAAAGCGCCAATCGTACAACTTATTTGGAATGATGGCCATTATGATATGGTTAAATTCCAGCAGGTAAGTAAGTATGGTAAAGGTGCAGCAGTTGACTTAGGTCCTGTTGATTATGTTAAATATGCAGAATCTATGGGTGCAAAAGGATATAAAGTGAATCACTCTAGTGAATTAGAAGATGTACTGAAGAAAGCAATGGCAGAAGAAGGACCAGTTATCGTAGATATTCCTGTAGATTATAGCAACAATGCAAAATTAATGGAAGATTTATTACCAGACGCTACAAACTAGGAGGATAACGATGAATAACTTATATCAATATTCAACAATGGGTGCACTTGTAGGAGGTATGTTTGAAGGTACATTTAAATTGTCAGATGTACTTTCAACAGGAAATTATGGTATCGGAACAATGGATGGCTTAAATGGTGAACTGATTGTTTTGGACGGCACACCATACTTAATCGAAAGTACAGGGAAAGTACGCATTGTATCACCCGATGAGACAACACCATTTGCAAGTATGATGGACTTTAACCCTACCAAGACATTAACTTTTAAAGGTAGTTTAAATAAAGAACAGTTAGACGAAGAAATATTAAAAGCAATGCAGGGTATGAACTATTTTCATGCAGTAAAGATTACAGGTAAATTTAAATTGATTAAAGCAAGATCAGTGAAGAAACAACAACAACCCTATCCGAAACTAGTCGAAGCAGTGAAAGAACAGGGCTATTTTGATATTCAAGATACAGAAGGGACGTTGTTTGGATTTTATACACCCCATTTCATTATGGGTATTGGTGTTGGCGGTTATCATGTGCATTATTTAAGTGATGACGGGAAACAAGGTGGTCATGTATTTGATTATGAAATTGAAGATGTAAAAGTTGAGATGGCTTTACAAGAAGACTTTATCTTAAAAATGCCGCAAACAGATCATTACCGTGAGAATGATTTGAATGATCCAGAAATGCTTAAAGATATCGAAGCAAGTGAATAGAAAAAGCAATCCTGAATCAGTTGATTCAGGATTGCTTTTTCTATGCTTCTAACTTCTTCATCATATATGGTAATTCATCGATAATACGACTTGCTGGTACAACATACATTTCCTGGGCTAATTGATCTCCGATTAAGCTATGAATAAATACAGCTTGTTTAATAGCTTCTTCTGTATCAAATTGACCTAGGAAACTTGCAATAATACCTGCTAATGCATCTCCCATACCGCCTGACGCCATTGCTGCATTACCGACAGTAATTTTATAATCACCGCTTTTTAAATATAATTCTGTTTCATGTTTCTTTAATATAACATGTGCACCTAGTTCATCAGCTTTAGCACGGTTACGTTCAGGTGTCTGTTCTGCAATAGGAATGCCGCTTAATCGTTCCCACTCCATTTGGTGGGGTGTGAAGATAACGTTACATTTCGGTAATGGATGTTTTAATTTGCTTAATATAGTAATAGCATCACCATCTATAATTAACGTTTGATGTTCCTGAATGTGTTGAAATAATAATGTTAAAACATTATTACCCTGGAAATCCAGACCAAGTCCAGGACCGATTAAAATACTATCTGCATTGTCTATTAGTTTTGTCAGACGTTTTATATCATTAATGTCAGATACCATTGCTTCAGGACATCTTGAATGCAATGCTGTATGATTTGTATTGTGCGTAGCAACTGTTGTGAGTCCGCCACCACTGTATACACAAGCACGAGCTGCCATCATAATAGACCCACCCATATTCTGGTTGCCACCGATGAGCAATATGCGACCGTAATCCCCTTTATGTGTAAGTACTTTGCGTTTTGGAATGCTGATAGACTCAATAATTTGCATGATCATTCTCCTTATAATGTGATATCCTTATTCGCTATAGAATGACATAAATAGTTGTCATTCTTATATCTATATGATACTATATTATCAAATTAGATAATAAATTTGTCATTTGGGATAAGTAATGTTGAGGTAATTTTTAGAGACATAGCGGTTGGTGAAAGCTATGATACTACATACATGAAATTCTACCCATAATTAAAGTTTGGCAAACCGGTGATGAGCCGTTATGTAATGGAGAGAATAGTTGAGACGAAAGTTTTAACTATTAATTAGGGTGGCAACGCGTAAATACCACGTCCCTTTTTGGGATGTGGTATTTTTTGTACCCAAAAATAAAATTAGGAGGCAATCAACATGTTAGACATTAAATTATTTAGAAATGATGCTGAGTTTGTTAAG
This sequence comes from Macrococcus sp. PK, assembly GCF_022501545.1. NCBI lineage: Bacteria > Bacillati > Bacillota > Bacilli > Caryophanales > Staphylococcaceae > Macrococcus > Macrococcus sp. PK. The sequence goes on along the minus strand of NZ_JAEPRF010000010.1, from coordinate 24,965 downwards.
AAAAAATTAGAAATGCGTGGTATTGATACGTCAATCGTCGATGAAATTTTAAATTTAGATTCAAAAACACGTGAATTGACTGCACAGACTGAGGAGTTAAAAGCAAAACGTAATAAAGCAAGTGAAGAAATCGCACTTAAAAAACGTAATAAAGAAAATGCAGATGATGCAATCGAAGCAATGCGCGCAGTTGGTGATGAGATTAAAACGATCGATGCAGAATTAAATACAGTATCTACAGATTTACGTGATAAATTAGTACGTTTACCTAACTTGGTAAGTGATGAAACACCTTTCGGTAAAGATGAAGATGATAATGTAGAAGTACGTAAATGGGGTACACCACGTGAGTTTGATTTCGAAGCGAAAGCACACTGGGATATCGTTGAAGATTTAAAGATGGCTGATTTTGAACGTGCTGCTAAAGTATCTGGTGCACGATTTGCGTTCCTAACTAAAGATGGTGCGCGTCTAGAGCGTGCTTTAATGAACTTTATGCTGGATACTCATCGTGAAAATGGCTATCAGGAGATGGTGACACCGCAACTTGTAAATGCTGATTCTATGTTCGGTACGGGTCAATTACCGAAGTTTGAAGAAGACTTATTTAAAGTTGAAAAAGAAGGATTATATACTATCCCTACTTCAGAAGTGCCTTTAACAAACTTTTATCGCAATGAAATTATGACATCTGATATGTTACCGACTAAATTTACTGCGATGACAGCTTGTTTCCGTAGTGAAGCGGGATCAGCGGGTCGTGATACACGTGGTTTAATTCGTATGCACCAATTCAACAAAGTTGAGATGGTTCGTTTTGAAACACCTGAAAATTCATTTGCAGCATTAGAAGAGATGACACGTCATGCTGAAGCAATATTAGAAAAATTACAAATCCCTTATCGTACGATTAATTTATGTTCTGGTGATATTGGATTTGGAGCAGCAAAAACATATGATGTTGAAGTTTGGTTACCAAGCTATAACGCATATAAAGAAATTAGTTCTTGTTCAAATATGACTGATTTCCAGGCGAGACGTGCAAATATTCGTTTCAAACGTGATAAAGATGCGAAAGCTGAATTTGTGAATACATTAAACGGATCAGGTCTTGCTGTAGGTCGTACATTTGCAGCAGTTGTTGAAAACTATCAAAATGAAGATGGTTCAATTACTGTTCCGGAAGTACTTGTTCCTTACATGGGCGGACAAACAGTTATTAAATAATCTGGATAAAAAAATAAATTGTTTAAAATAATTTAGACAAGGTATCTGTAAAAGAGGTATCTTGTCTTTTTATTTTAAACATATGGTAATCAAAAAAATAAAAAAACAAAATAATATATTTTTTATACTTGAATATATTTAATATATCTGATATATTAAATATATAAGTTAGGAATAAGGAATGATTACATATGTTTAAAAAACTTTTTGGTAAAGACAAAGCAACAAAAACTAAAACAAATAACGAAAGAGGTAATTTAACAATGACAAACTTTACTTTAGACAAAACACACTCAGGAATTGACTTTTCGATTAAACACATGATGGTTTCAAAAGTTAAGGGAGAATTTACAGATTTCGATGCAACAGTTACTGGTGATATCAATGATTTATCTTCTTTAAATGTTAAAGCATCAGTTAAAGTTGATTCAATTGATACAAACAATGCTGATCGTGATGGTCATTTAAAATCTGGAGATTTCTTCAATGTAGAACAATACCCAGAAATCACTTTCGTATCTAAATCATTAACAAACAACACAATCACAGGTGACTTAACAATCAAAGATGTAACAAACGAAGAAACATTTGATTTAGAATTCAACGGAGTTCACAAAAACCCAATGACTGGTGGAGATGTGACTGGTTTAGTAGTATCAGGATCAATTAACCGTGAAAAATATGGTTTAACTTGGAACCAAGCGTTAGAAACTGGCGGCGTTATGGTTGGTAAAGACGTTAAATTTGAAGTTAGTGCGGAATTCTCAATCGAAGGTTAATTAATAATTTTTAGACTGCCTAATTATTAGGTAGTCTTTTTTTTTGTATTTTTAATAAAAATGTACATACATTGAGGTATTTTAAGTAAAGTTGTAAAATAGAATAGTTATAGAAATATTTTTTAGAAAGTGAGAATTTATGTTGAAGTTTGATTTAAGTAAGACAATTATCGTTACGATGATTATGATGATGGCAACGTTACTGATAAATTTCTTGCCATTTATGGCATTCATTATCGCTCCGTTTTTGCTTTTACCGACTGTATATTTGTTCTGCAGGTCGCGTAATAGTTTTTATATCATGAGCTTAATCGTAATACTTATTACTATTTTTATGTCGATATTTACGATGCAGGTCATAATGGGATCGATATTTGCTGGGTATATCATAGGTCAATTATTGATAGAACGTACATCAAAAGAACGCATGCTATATATCCTTACAGTTTTTTATAGTATATATACACTTGTATCGATTATCTTCCTTCAGGTAACTGACTATTTACCTAAAGTACAGACGTGGTTTAAGCCAACAATTGATATTTATAATGAATACTTGTCTAAAGGTGTTAAAGAAGGCACAATTCCTGCTTATCAGTTAGAAATGTTTAATACAAGTATGAATGAAGTGATTAAACAAGTGCCTGGAATTGTTATTTTAGCGCTATTTTTATTAGCCTTATTACAATTGGTGATAACTTTACCTGCATTACGCCAGTTTAAGATTGCAACACCTAACTTTAGACCGTTATCTACATGGCAGATGCCGAAAGTACTATTAATTATTTATTTATTTGTACTATTAGCGCATTTTGGAATATCAGAAACTGATTATGTTCCACTCGGAATCGTGATAAACTTAAGATATGTATTAGAGTGGATGTTATTCATTCAAGGATTATCTTTATACAGCTATTTTATAAAGATGAGAAAGATTCATCCGATTGTCAAAGCTTTTATATTCTTTATCGCGTTTTTATACGCGCCCATTACGCAACTTTTCGGAATTATTGATTTGATGGTAAACTTAAAGAAAAGAGTGCCGAAAAAGTTTAAGTAATAAATAATTTAATGAGGTGTCACAATGAATAGAAAGTACAATAAGCAAACATTAATTATGCCATTTATTGTTATGTGTCTCGCAGCTTTTATTGTCACAGGAATACTTTATACGGTACATCCTATGACAGCGATGGTTACATTCGGCATACTTTTTGTCATCACGTGCATCAGTCTTTTCTATTTAAGATATGGTATCAGACACAACGAATCTTATATTGCGAATTTATCAACATCTATTGATAAGGGAAAACGTTATGCAATTAGTGAATTACCCATCGGTGTCATTCTTTTAGATGAAAATGAGCATATTGAATGGCATAATCATTTTATTAATGAGAAGATTACTGCCCCTATTATTTCAGAATCTATTCATGATTTGTTTCCTAATTTGCTGAATCAACTTAAAAATACAGGCGTAAAAGAAGCTACTGCCAACTTTGAATCTTACAAATTTAAAGTAACATATGGTGAAAATTTAAATACTTTGTATTTCTTCGATATTACCGATAAAGTTGAAATAGAACAATTATATGATGAAGCTAAACCTATTATTGGAATATTGTTCCTGGATAACTTTGATGAAATTACACAAAACATGGCTGATGCACAACGTACGGAAATTAATAGTATGATGTCGACTGAAATTAATAAATGGGCTGAAGAAAATAACGTATACATTAAACGTTACCAATCAGATCAATATATGATGTTCTTTAATCAAAAGATCTTACATAAAATTGAAGAGACAAAATTTAATTTATTAGATAATATTCGTGATAAAAGTCGAGAAATCAAAACACATATCACTTTGAGTGTCGGTATTGGTGAAGGTTCTGAAAATTTACTGGATCTTGGTACTTTAGCTCAATCAAGTTTAGATTTAGCACTTGGCCGTGGCGGCGATCAGGTAGCGATTAAGAACATGAATGGAAACGTTCGATTCTATGGTGGTAAAACTGATCCTATGGAGAAACGTACACGCGTTAGAGCACGTGTTATCTCTCATGCACTCCGCGATATTTTAATCGAGGGTGAAAACGTCATTATTATGGGACATAAACGTCCTGATATGGATGCGATCGGTGCTGCAATTGGTGTTGCACGCTTTGCTAAGATGAACAATTTAAAGGCAAATATCATTTTAAATGATTATGATGTTGATGATACTTTATCCCGTGTTATGGCTGAAATTGCAGAAAAACCTGAGCTCGATGAAATATTTGTGTCTTCTGAAGAAGCATGGAATTTAATGACGAAGAAGACGACATTGGTTATCGTAGATACACATAAACCTGAAATGGTGATTGATGAAAGTATATTAAATAAAGCGTATCGTAAAGTGGTGATCGATCATCATCGTCGTGGTGAATCATTTATCGATAGTCCACTGCTTGTGTATATGGAACAATATGCAAGTTCTACAGCAGAGCTTGTAACTGAATTACTGGAATATCAACCGACAGAACATAAGTTGACGCGTTTAGAGGCAACGGTAATGCTTGCCGGTATTATTGTTGATACACGTAACTTTACGCTGCGTACAGGTTCCAGAACATTTGATGCAGCAAGTTTCTTAAGAAACCATGGTGCTGATACGATTCTTTGTCAGCATTTCTTAAAGGATGATATTGAAACGTATATTAAACGTTCAGAAATCATTCGTACCGTGCAGTTAGAAGATAACGGCATAGCAATTGCGCATGGCCCGGTAGGTGAGATCATTCATCCGGTTATTGTTGCACAAGCTGCTGACGAGCTTTTAGGTATCGAAGGTGTTGAAGCATCTTTTGTGGTGGCAGAGCGAAAAGAGAATGTCATCGGTATTTCTGCGAGATCGTTAGGAGAAATAAATGTTCAGCTTGTTATGGAAAGTATGGGTGGCGGTGGTCATTTATCAAATGCTGCAACACAACTTGAAAATGTCACGATCAATGAAGCAATTTTGCAATTACAACAAACTATAAATGAACAAAGTGAAGGAGAAGATTAGTTATGAAAGTTATATTTACGCAAGATGTTAAAGGAAAAGGTAAAAAAGGCGAAATTAAAGAAGTACCAGTAGGTTATGCAAATAACTTCTTATTAAAGAATAAATATGCTGTAGAAGCTACACCAGGAAACTTAAAGCAGTTAGAAGCACAAAAGAAACGTGTTGAGTTAGATAAGCAACATGAATTAGAAGAAGCGGAAAAACTAAAAGAGAAATTAGAATCACTGGAAGTAAAAGTAACAGCGAAATCAGGTGAAGGTGGCCGTTTATTTGGATCTGTAAGTTCTAAACAAGTAGCTGATGCTTTAAATAAGCAACACGGTATTAAACTTGATAAACGTAAAATGGACTTACATGATGGTATCAGAAGTCTAGGTTATACGAATGTACCGGTTAAATTACATAATAAAGTAAGTGGTACATTAAAAGTTCACGTTACAGCAGAATAAAATTTCGAGGAGGATAATATGTCAGATTATCTTGAAGGTAAGAAACTGCCTTTTAATTTAACAGCTGAGCAATCTGTATTAGGTGCTATCTTTATTGATAATGAAGTATTATCTTCTGTGCTTGAAACATTATTGCCGCTACATTTTTACAGACAAAGTCATCAGAATATATTCCAGGCAATGCTTACTTTATCTGAACAAAACGATGTTGTAGATATCATCACTGTTATGAATCAAATGACGCAGGACGGAACGCTTGAAGCGAGTGGCGGTGAACTTTATCTTATTGAATTGTCAGAGAAAGTTCCTACTGCTAGAAACGTTGATTTCTATGTGGATATTGTTTACCGTGATGCTGTAAAGCGTCGTTTAATTCATGTTGCTGATAGTATTATGGCAGACGGGTATAATGAGTCACTTGATTTGGAAACATTACTTGCAGATGCTGAAAAGCGTATAATGGAAGTATCAACCAATCGAGGCGCAGATGGATTTAAAGAAATTAAAGACGTGTTAACACAAGTCTTTAATAATGCGGAAGAACTTGATAATAATAAAGGGCAAACGCCAGGCATACCAACCGGATATCGTGACCTGGATCAGATGACTGCAGGTTTTAACCGTAATGATCTGATTATTATTGCTGCACGACCATCAGTTGGGAAGACAGCGTTCGCTTTAAATATTGCCACACAGGTGGCTACAAATGATCATCCGTATACGGTAGCGATATTTAGTCTTGAGATGGGTGCGGATCAACTTGCGACACGTATGATTTGTAGCACAGGGAATGTTGATTCAAATCGACTGCGTACTGGACAGATGGACGGAGAAGATTGGAATCGTTTCACAGTCGCTGTTGGTAAATTATCTCGAACAAATATTTTCATTGATGATACGCCAGGGATTCGTATTACAGATATCCGTTCAAAATGCAGACGACTTCATCAGGAACATGGACTGGATATGATATTGATTGACTATCTACAGTTGATTCAAGGGTCTGGAAGTCGCTCAAGTGAAAATAGACAACAAGAAGTCTCTGAAATTTCACGTATGTTAAAAGCATTAGCACGTGAATTAGAATGTCCTGTGATCGCTTTATCTCAGTTATCTCGTGGTGTAGAACAACGACAAGATAAGCGTCCGATGATGAGTGATATTCGTGAATCCGGATCGATTGAACAAGATGCGGATATTGTTGCCTTCTTGTATCGTGATGATTATTATAACCGTGGACAAGGCGAAGATGGCGAAGAAGTGGAAGTTGATGCAGGTGCACAAGATGAGAATGGGGAGATAGAAATTATTATCGCGAAGCAGCGTAACGGTCCTACAGGGACTGTTAAACTGCACTTCTTGAAACAATATAACAAATTTACTGATATTGATTATGCACATGCGGATATGATGTAAAAAAACTATAAAACACGTACTTTAAATCAAAGGATATATTTAAAGTACGTGTTTTTGTTTGTATTTTACAAATAAATTTCATGAATGTTTGTACTTATTATATTGATTTTTGAATAAAAATATTAAATTTCAAAACGAAAAAACAGTATAAATCAAATGCAATAAAGAAAAATATTCATTTATACATTCCTAAATACTTAAAATCTTAATTCATGAGGAAAAATTATGTATAATTATTAATGTTCGGTTTTTGGTTGATTTTTCAGCTATATACTGATAGAATGGCTAAGGTTAGTCAAGAAAATTTGGAGGTGCACGCATGTCATCAATCGTAGTTGTTGGGACGCAGTGGGGAGACGAAGGTAAAGGTAAAATCACAGATTTTTTAGCTGAACAGGCAAATGTGATTGCTCGTTTTTCAGGTGGTAATAATGCAGGTCATACTATTAAATTCGGTGGAGAAACGTATAAATTACACTTAGTACCATCAGGAATTTTCTATTCAGATAAATTATCAGTAATCGGTAATGGCGTTGTTGTAGATCCGGTTGCTTTATTAAAAGAATTAGATGCATTAAATGAACGTGGTATAAGTACAGATAACTTACGTATCTCAAATCGTGCCCAAGTTATTTTACCGTACCATTTAAAACAAGATGAATTAGAAGAAGAAAAGCGTGGCGACAATAAAATCGGTACAACGAAAAAAGGTATTGGACCGGCATATGTTGATAAAGTACAACGTATCGGGATTCGTATGGCTGATTTATTGGACGAAGAAACATTTAGAGCAAAGTTAGAAGAAAACTTAAACGCTAAAAATGAATTATTCGAAAAAATGTTCAATGCTGAAGGATTCACTTTTGATGAAATCTTTGAACCTTACTTTGCTGCAGGACAACGATTGAAACAATACACAGTGGACACTGCAAAAGTATTAGATGACGCTTTCGAAGCAGAAGAAAAAGTATTGTTTGAAGGTGCACAAGGTGTGATGCTTGATATCGATCATGGTACGTATCCATTTGTTACATCAAGTAACCCGATTGCAGGTAACGTAACAGTTGGTACTGGTGTAGGACCAACTTTTGTTGATAAAGTTGTAGGCGTATGTAAAGCTTATACATCACGTGTAGGAGATGGGCCATTCCCAACTGAACTATTCGATGAAGATGGGCACCATATCCGTGAAGTAGGTCGTGAATACGGTACAACAACAGGACGTCCACGCCGAGTAGGTTGGTTTGATTCAGTTGTATTACGTCATTCACGTCGTGCGAGTGGTATTACAGATTTATCAATTAACTCTATTGATGTATTAACAGGTTTAGAAACTGTTAAAATCTGTACGGCATACGAATTAGATGGTGAAATTATTACTGAATACCCTGCTAACTTAAATGCATTAAATCGTTGTAAGCCAGTATTTGAAGAGTTACCTGGATGGACTGAAGATGTTACTGGTGTTAAGACGATGGAAGAATTACCAGATAATGCACGTCGTTATTTAGAGCGTATTTCTGAATTATGTAATGTTAAGATTTCTATCTTCTCAGTAGGACCAGATAGAACGCAAACAAACTTACTTGAAGATTTATGGCAAACTGATAAATAAGCTTTAGATAAATGATTAATGTAAAAATAGCAATAAAGGAATCTATTAGAATAGACTACTTTATTGCTATTTTTGTATGTTTTAATGAATATCTCTCTTTTTGAATCTTCCGCCTTTAACTTCCGATACGTTGCCGATTGCAACAAATGCACTTTCATCATAATGATTAACGATGTCTTTTAATTTAAATTCTTCTAGACGAGTAATGACACAGAAGATAACTTTCTTATCTTCACCAGTATAAGCACCTTCTCCAGTTAAATATGTAACACCACGACCTAAACGGTCATTAATAGCATCACCAATTTCTTCGTGCTGATCACTTATAATCCAGACAGATTTAGATTCATCTAAACCTTGCTGGACGATATCAATCGTTTTAAAAGCAATAAAATAGGCGATTACTGAATACATTGCTGATTCCCATGTAAAGATGAATCCGGCAGCAACATAGATGAAGAAATTAATAACCATAACGATTTCTCCGACTGAAAACGGAGATTTATTACTAATAAGAATGGCAAGAATTTCAGTGCCATCTAATGAACCACCATAACGAATGACGAGTCCAACACCAAGGCCAAGAATCACCCCACCAAAGATAGTAACTAGAAATTTCTCATCCGCAAAAGGAGGAACGGGATGTAATAGAGCTGTACCAATTGATAAAATAGTAATGGCATATAAAGTTGATAGAGCAAATGTTTTACCGATTTGTTTATATCCTAGGTAAAAGAATGGGATATTTATTAAAAAGATAAATAATCCAAGAGGTAGTTCAAGTAAATGTGAAGCCATAATTGAAATACCTACAATACCTCCATCGAGTAATTTGTTAGGTACTAAAAAGAGTTCGAGTGCCACTGCCATGAGAATTGCACCTAAAGTAATGAAAGAAAAACGCTTAATCTTTTCTTTTAAAGGCAGCTTTTTGTGTTGTTTTACCACTTTTTCCAAGGGTATCGACATAACATGCTCCTTTCTTTAATAATTCAGAGTATATATATCAATTATACTAAATTTTTTAATATTTTTTAAAAATAATGCTTGATAAATGTAAATTCAACATGCTATAATCAATCTTGTGCTATTAATTAATGGCCCCTTGGTCAAGCGGTTAAGACACCGCCCTTTCACGGCGGTAACACGGGTTCGAATCCCGTAGGGGTCACCATTTAATTTAATACATTAGGTCCCGTGGTGTAGCGGTTAACATGCCTGCCTGTCACGCAGGAGATCGCGGGTTCGATTCCCGTCGGGACCGCTAATTAGTAAGGCAATCGCCTTACTCATTCATATTTAGAAGTTAGACTTTTGTCTAGCTTCTTTTTTTATGTGGAAGGTATAAAATGCGACCTTATAGAAAAAAGTACAAAACAGTGGTAAATTATAGAGTAGGATATTATTGAATTTTACCAGAGAAGAGGGACGCCAATGTCGAGAAAAATCGTTGTTGTAGATGATGAAAAACCGATTGCAGATATATTAGAATTTAACTTGAAAAAAGAAGGCTATGAAGTACATGTTGCTTATGACGGTGATGATGCTGTAGATCTTATCTATGATGTGCAACCAGATATCGTATTGTTAGATATCATGTTACCTGGTCGTGATGGTATGGAAGTATGTCGTGAGGTGCGTAAGAAATATGATATGCCGATTATTATGTTAACAGCTAAAGACTCTGAAATTGATAAAGTATTAGGCTTAGAGTTAGGCGCTGACGATTATGTTACGAAACCATTCTCAACACGCGAATTGATTGCCCGTGTTAAAGCGAATTTACGTCGTCATTACACACAGGCACAAACTGAAGAAAAAGAAGAGTCGACAGATATCGTTATTAAAGATATTATCGTTTATCCTGAAGCATATTCTATTAAAAAGCGTGGTGTAGATATCGAACTTACGCATCGTGAGTTTGAGCTATTCCATTACTTAGCAAAACATATCGGGCAGGTAATGACGCGTGAACACTTACTGCAAACAGTATGGGGTTATGATTATTTTGGAGATGTGCGTACAGTGGACGTTACTATCCGTAGATTACGTGAAAAAATTGAAGATGATGCAAGCCATCCGGAATATATCGTAACACGTCGTGGTGTAGGATACTTCTTACAAACGCAGGAGTAGTGCAGAATGAAAACGTTATATAAAAAGCTTCAATCTTTGCACATTAAACTCGTTGTAATCTATGTATTACTTATTATTATCGGTATGCAGATTATTGGGTTATATTTTACGAATAACTTAGAAAAAGAGTTAACGAAAAACTTTGAAACAAATATTAACCAGCAAATAAAATCAATCAATTATGATATAAGAAATATATATAAAGAAAATAAAAAAACACCGAATAGAATACAACGAGAGATTCAAAAGACTGTTGATGAATATGCATTGCGTACAGAAATCGATACAATCCGTTATGTTGATAATTCAGAAGTTATTTTAGCGACAAGTAGCGATTCAAACCGTGAGAGTATTAATCAAAAGATTAATGATAGCCAGATTAAAATGTCTCTTTCTTTAGGTAAAACAAATGATCGTGTAAAACTGCGTGATGATCCCGGTGGTAAAGTACGTGTCTGGATTAAAAATTTCCCGATCAAAGATAACAATAAAATTTTAGGTGTTATCCATGTCGAGGAGTCCATTGAACCGGTTTACGCACAACTTATGAAGATTAACAGTATCTTTATTATCGGTACAGGATTGTCTTTATTAATAACAATCATATTAGGATTCTTTATTGCCCGCACTATTACGAAACCAATTTCAGATATGCGTAATCAGGCATTAGAAATGTCAAAGGGTAATTATACAAATCGTGTTAAAGTTTATGGAAATGATGAAATCGGTGAACTTGCTTTAACATTTAATAACTTATCGAAACGTGTGCAGGAAGCACAAGCGAACACTGAAAGTGAGAAACGTCGTCTTGATTCTGTAATTACACACATGTCTGATGGTGTTATTGCGACGGATAGACGTGGACGTGTACGTATTGTAAATGAAATGGCATTAAAGATGCTCGATATGAATAAAGATGAAGTAGAAGGTCGTCACGTATTAGATATTTTAAATATTGAAGAGCATTATTCGTTAGATGAATTACAAGATATCGCTGGTGGTATTGTTATTGACCTTAATGAGAAAGAGCAGTTAATTGTGCGTGCTTCATTTTCTACAATTATTCAGGATACAGGATTTATTACGGGTTACATTGCCGTATTACATGATGTTACTGAACAACACCACGTTGAGAATGAACGTCGTGAATTCGTAGCCAATGTTTCACATGAATTGCGTACGCCGCTAACTTCTATGCGCAGTTATATAGAAGCTTTAGAAGAAGGTGCATGGAAAGACGATGATTTAGCACCCCAATTCTTAAGCGTTACACGAGAAGAGACTGATCGTATGATTCGTCTTGTAAATGACTTACTGCAATTGTCTAAGATGGATAACACAGATGATCATCTTAATAAAGAACTGATTGATTTCAATATGTTCATTCATAAAATTATTAATCGTTTTGAAATGTCTGAAGGTAAAAATGCTACGCTTATTCGTGATATTCCGAAGACGGGTATATTCGTTGAGATTGATCCGGATAAGATGACACAAGTATTTGATAACGTGATTACGAATGCATTGAAATATTCAAAAGGTAAAAAGAAAGTTGAATTCCACGTGAAACAAAATACTTTATTTAATCGTATGACCATTCAAATTAAAGATAATGGTATTGGAATTCCATTGAATAAAGTAGATAAAATCTTTGATCGTTTCTTCCGAGTAGATAAAGCAAGAACGAGAAAAATGGGTGGAACAGGTTTAGGACTAGCCATTAGTAAAGAAATCATTGAAGCACATAATGGACGTATTTGGGCAAATAGTAAAGAAGGATTCGGTACATCAGTTTATATTACACTTCCGTGTGAAGTATTAGATGACGGTGATTGGGATGTTTAAGAGTATCTTAAAAGGGATTATTCTGTTAACACTCGTGATATCTAGTATAGTGTTGACCTATAAAATATGGAACTTTAGACCGAACCTTGCAAATATCGAAACGTCTATTACTAAAACAAATACAGCACTTAGTCCAAAAAATGTAGATGATATCAACAGTATCTTTCTACCCTATCAAGTCGTTGTATATTCAGATAATAATATACATGGCACAACAGATAAGGATATGTTACTTGAATTTGTTAAACGCATTTCAAGTTTAAAAGTTTCTGACATTAGTGATAAAAATCAAGGTATTTCATATATGTCTAAATCTTTAAAAGATAAATTTGTTATTTTAGATTATGCTGGTGAATTACCTGTTGCCATGTATTTAACAGATATATTAGAAGATACAGTAAAAGGTGATAGTAATGCGCAATTTAAACGCATTATTATTGATAGTCATAAACAACAAAATATCATTCTTTACATGATGACAAATGATAATCGTATGTTAGAAATTGAAACAAATGGTTCTAGTAAAGCATTTAACACATTAGTAAAATCATCTCGTAAATCGATGGAGAGTTATACAGGTGTTATTACAAATGAAAGAACAACTGATGAATTAACAAGTTTATATGTACCGGAAAAGCCGAAACAAACGCAAGCATACAGCTACCTGGCAGATAATATTAATGTAGATGACATTAACAAAGCGGTACTCGGCGATAAAAATAGTATTATTGAACGTTCGGACAACAATCGTTCTAAAACTTACAATTCAAACACAGGTATTGTAAAGATGACGAATAATGAAAACTATAAATTTAATAATTTATCAGAAGTCGATCATGGGAAACCAAATCCGATGAATAACTTGATTAATTCATTTAATTTTATTAGTGAACATCGCGGATTTACGGATGACTATCGTTATTTTGGCGTAAGGCATGCGGATAGTGCAATTAAATATCAAATGTTCTTCAAAGGATACCCGGTATTCAATCGTCGTGATTTATCTGAAATAGATATTATTTGGGGAGACGATAACATTTATGAATATAAACGTGGACTGTATACAACAAGCGTAGCAGTACCAGCAAAGCAAAAAGTTAAACAACTCCCGACAGCTGAAGAAGTACGTTTTGCATTAGCATCGAATAAACATTATCAATTTGAACGTGTATCGAACATGATGATTGGTTATAATATGGAACGCTCAGATGAAGAAACCATTCAATCAACGTTATCATTTAAACCTGCATGGTTTATTAAATATAATGATGAATGGAAAGAGTATGATAATGGGAGGCTGAAATAATGGATTGGAAACATGCCACATCGTTATTTATCTTTGTATTCCTGATTATCAATATTGCTCTAGGCTTTATCTATCATGAGAAAGTTCAACGCGCAAATATTGTTGAAGATGCTAAATCAGAACGTATTGATTTTGATAAAGAAGGTATCAAGTTACCAGAACTACCTTCTGCTAAGCATGTGATGATGAATATTATGTCTGCAAAGAGTGCTGGATTTACAGAAAACTCAGCTGACTTTGATAAAAAAAGCGATGAATTAAAAACAGTCGTAACTAGTGAAGTCAAACCTAAAATTAAATTATCTAAAATCGAAGAAAGAGCGATAATTAGTGGCTTAAAAGAGTATATCAATATTGAAATAGATAAAGGAAAAGAATATACACTTAGTGGCATAGATAGAAAAAAACATATTCTTTACTTTGATCAAGTATATGGGAAGTACCCGATTCTAAATAATGATAAAGCACAGCTCGCATTTCGATATAATGATAATAATGAAGTGACATCTTATAAACAAACCTATCTTAAAGATATACAAGAAGGATTAGGAAAGAATAACGAAAAGAAAAAAGTGATTCCAGCGAAAGAAGCGATTGAAGTATTGTACTATCAAACAGCTTTAGAACGTGGCGATACAGTGACATCAGTGAGACTTGGATACTATTCAATCGTGCGAGAAGTACGTGGACAAGTGTTAAAACCAACATGGCAAATTGCAGTGTTAAAAGCAGATGGCACTTCAAATACGTATTATGTAGATGCTGTGAATCCAGAGCAACCAATTTTGTAAATTAAGTGAGTGATTTTATGATTAATATGTCAGTACTAGCAAGTGGTAGTACAGGAAATGCAGTGTACGTTGAAAGTGAGAAAGGATCACTACTCGTCGATGCAGGACTTACAGGCAAGAAAATGGAAGGTTTGTTTGAACAAATCGACCGTAAAATAGAAGATTTAAATGGCATACTTGTGACGCATGAACATATCGATCATATTAAAGGATTAGGTGTGTTAGCAAGAAAGTATAAGTTACCGATATATGCGAACGAGAAAACGTGGGAACGCATTAATCGTGCGGATGGAAAAATACCCGATGAGCAGAAATTCATTTTTAATCCATATGAAATTAAGACATTAGCAGGAATGGATATTGAATCATTTAATGTTTCGCATGATGCGGTAGATCCACAGTTCTATATCTTCAATAATAACTATAAAAAGTTAACGGTGATTACAGACACAGGATACGTATCAGACCGCATGAAAGGTATGATACATGGATCAGACTGTTTCGTATTTGAAAGTAACCATGATGTAGATATGCTACGCATGGGACGCTATCCATGGAGTACGAAACAACGTATATTAAGTGATATGGGACATGTATCCAATGAAGATGCGGCGTATGCGATGAGAGATGTGATTACAGGAAGTACGAAACGTATCTATCTATCGCATCTATCACAAGATAACAATATGAAAGACTTAGCGCGTATGAGTGTTGAGCAGGTGCTGAATAAACATGATATCGATACAGTGAATGAAGTGATGATACATGATACAGATAAAGCAGTACCGACGAAAATATATGAAATTTAGTGGTAATATATCAAACTAAATAAAAATATCGAGTAAATAAATTATTAACAAGTGGATAAGTCAGGTTATTCACGGAAAAATGTGTATAACTAGGGATAACTTTGTGGATAAGTACCGATTTATACACAATGTATAAAGATGTCCGGTAAAATGGGCATCTTTTTTTATTTTTATACAGAGTAAAATGTTACATTTGCTATTATTAATGATGAAAATATGATTATAATAGGATTGTGAAATGTGTATATGTGAGTAACCTGTGGATAAGTAGGATAACTTTGTAAAGGAAATGAATAAAAATGAAAATAACGATAATAACTGTGGGTAAATTGAAAGAAAAGTACTGGAAGATGGCAGTGGATGAATATGTGAAGCGACTTGGTGCATATACGAAAATGGAATTGATTGAAGTGGCGGATGAGAAAGATTCGGATAATATGAGTGAGAAAGATATTGAGATTGCGAAGAAGAAAGAAGCGGATAGAATACTATCTAAAGTGAAAGATGACAGCTTCGTGTATACGCTGGAGATACTAGGTAAACAACTGGATTCTGTGCAATTATCAAAAGATATTGAACAAAAGATGAATACCGGTAAAAGTCATCTGACCTTTATCATCGGTGGATCAAACGGCCTGCATCAATCCGTTATGGACCGCTCAAACTACGCCCTATCATTCAGTAAAATGACCTTCCCACATCAAATGATGAAAGTGATACTGCTTGAGCAAGTGTATCGAGGGTTTAGGATTATTAGGGGAGAAGCTTATCACAAATGATGCGGTTATTTTCTAGTTGATTCTTTTATAATATGTCCAATTAAGTGTAGACGATTCAAACCATGGGCATCACAAAAGATATCAAACTTATTAATGTACAAATAATACTGAACAATTTCCAATTCATTTAATCCCCAACTTTCTATAATATTTAATATGTATTATAATCGTAATATGTAAATAATATACCATAGTATACATAGGAGTGGAATTATATGGAATACAGAAATATGTTGCCGTTTGAAACTATGCAATTAATAGATTTTACATACCATGCCTTGTATGTTGCACCAGATGAAAAACCATTTGAAAGAGATATACTATATACTCCAGAAATTAATAAATATTATGCTAATTTTGATGTTGAACGCGAGTTATGTATTGTAGCTGAAGATAACTTTAAACTCGTTGGTGCAATTTGGGGCAGAGTTTGGGACAGAGATGTTAAAGGCTATGGATATTATGACTCTCATTATGTTGAATTAACAATGTCTATCATCCCACAATATCGTGGTCAAAGTATTGGAACACATTTACTCCATAAGTTTATAGAAGAAATGCGTAAAACAAGCTATAAAGGCATTTCGCTCAGTGTAAGCTATGGTAATTTCGCAAAAGAATTATATGAGAAAGTTGGATTTAAAGTTGTTGAAGAACGTGATACGGATATATTGATGGTGTTAGAATTGAATAATGACTAAAAGAAACGATACATCCCTAAGACGGCATGTATCGTTTTAGTTTTTTTAAAATTTAATAATCTCTTATATTTATCTATTTAATTATACCTACATAATATATTAAACAACATTTTTTTGTATAGAAATCCCAAAAAACCCCACATAATATCTAAATATTTGCTATATTTGTGTAAAGGATAATATAGAGGTGGAAAATATATGGCAACTATCGGATTTGAAGAAAAGTTATGGCAAGCTGCAGATAAATTATGAAAAAAATGGTTTAAATCAATGTTCTTACTTTAAGTACATGTGTTTAACGTAAATGATAATTGGTTAAATATAAAAAGGTTATCCCAATCAATAGGATAACCTCTTTATACTTTACTTTATGGTTTGGATTCGCCACTTCAAAGAAGAAATGAAATCAGAGCAATGAATGTTCCATTTTCAAACAATATATAAATACCTAGCCCAATGAATACAATTGGTACAATCCAACGTTCATATTTCTCAATTGTTTCCGATATAAAATCGAAGGAAGCTAGACGGTAACTGACATAGCACAAAACTCCAACCATAATTAGAAAGACAATAGTGACAATAAAGATTTCAGACATACTTAAGGTCGTGAAGTACGGTATATAAATGGAAAAGTCATCCGCACTGGAAGCCAATACGATGAAAGTCATCGTCAAAAATAACTGATTAAATTTTCCAGAGGAGAATAAGGATAAAATGCTACTTTCATCTTCATCCTCTTCTCCTTTAATCCATATTTTCACGCCTAGGTAAAGTGGTAAAAGTCCAAGTAGTCCGATAACCCATTGCTGAGGAATTAAATTTACAACCCCCTGTGCAACTAAAAGACTTGCTCCTATCACAATTGCAGTCCCTATATATTGTCCTATCCAAATATGTTTTACCTGACCTTTTTTTATTTGCGAAAACAAAAGAATTAATATGACGAGATAATCAATTCCTGTTGCTACATATACCGCAGTAGCCGTCAGTATCGTCGCGATCATTTTATCATCTCCAATATTTTAGGGATAGGACTTTTCTTCAAAATGAAAAGTCCTTCCGTAAATTGCACACATATAGTACCTATTTATCCTTCACTCTCATCAGTCGCAAACTATTTAATGCTACCAAAATAGTGGCTCCCATATCGGAAAGAATCGCAATCCAAAGGGTTAGCCAGCCTGGAATAACCAATAGTAAGGCAATTATCTTAATTCCGATGGCAAACGTGATGTTCGCTTTGATGATATTTAGCGTTTTCCTGCTAAGTCTTACTGCAAATGGAAGCTTACTTAAATCATCTCCCATTAATGCAATATCAGCTGTCTCGATGGCAGTATCTGTTCCAGCACCGCCCATTGCAATGCCAACAGTGGATGCAGCAAGTGCAGGAGCATCATTGACGCCATCGCCAATCATAGCTACATTACCATGCTCGGCTTTCATTTTTTTAATATAGTCCAACTTATCCTGTGGCATCAATTCGGACTGAATATCAGAAACGCCTACATGAGCACCGATTGCTTCTGCGGTACCTTGATTATCACCTGTCAGCATAATTGTTTGCTTGATTCCTAACTGATGAAGTTTTTGAATCACATTTTTACTTGTTTCGCGGACCTCATCTGCTACAGCAATCACGCCGAGGATTGTTTGGTCCGTTCCAATAATCATGGCTGTTTTCCCTTGGTTTTGTAAAGCTTTCACTTTATTTTCAAACTCAAGGCTAAAATCGGAAACATTTAATTCTTTAAAAAGTCTTGGACTGCCAATGTAATAGGTTGTTCCATCTATATTCCCTTGAATGCCCCGACCTGTAATAGAAGTGAAGTCCTCCACTCTAACATCGGAATAAGTAATATTATCTTGCTCTGCTTTCTTCATTATTGCTGAAGCAAGTGGATGTTGTGATCGATATTCTAAAGCTGTAATAATGGAAAACAGCTCTTTTTCTTCCACTTGATCATTTAACACTTTAAAATCTGTTACCACTGGTACACCTTTTGTCAGTGTTCCTGTTTTATCAAATGCGATTGCCTTAATGGCTCCTAATTCCTCTAGATAGACACCGCCTTTAATCAACACACCTTTTTTAGCTGCATTTCCAATTGCCGAGACAATCGAGATTGGAGTAGAAATAACTAATGCACACGGACATCCAACTACAAGTACCGCTAATCCTTGATAAACCCAAGTATCCCAACTTCCACCAAAGAATAAAGGTGGAACGACTGCAACGAGCGCCGCAATAACCATAATGATCGGCGTATAATATTTCGCAAATTTATCTACGAATGCTTGCGCTGGAGCGCGCTCCCCTTGTGCTTCCTCAACCAGATGAATAATCTTGGAGATGGTTGTATCCTCTACGTATTTGGTGATTTTTACTTCAAGTAGTCCCTCTTCGTTAAGCGTACCTGCAAATACTTCATCATCTACCGTTTTGGCAACAGGGACAGATTCTCCTGTTATAGCAGCCTGGTTGACAGCCGACACCCCATTTATAATGATCCCATCCATGGCAATTTTCTCCCCTGGTTTGACGATCATAATATCACCCACGGCGATATCGTCCACATAGATCATTATTTCCTGACCATTCCGCCTAACAAGTGCTTCTTTTGGGGCAATATCCATCAATGAACGAATGGACTGTCTTGCTCTATCCATAGAAAAACGTTCAAGTGCTTCACTGATTGCAAAGAGAATGACAACAATGGATGCCTCTGCCCATTCACCAATGATGGCAGCTCCAATAACTGCAACGGTCATCAGGGTTTTCATGTCGAAATCAAAGCGTATCAAATTTTGAAAACCAACTTTAAATAGTGAATATCCGCCAATTACAATCGAACTTACAAATAACATGGAAGTTACAAGGTTATCTTCTCCATTTACAAATTGAGAAAGGTAACCAAAAGCAATCAGTAATGTGGCAAACAGCAATGTACTGTGTTTTTTATAAAACGGTATTTTCTCTGCTTTAGGAGCCTTAGTGTCTTCTTTGACCGCTTGTATCGATGGATTCGCCAGTTTTTCAGGAATTACCTTAAGATTCTCGAAAGCACCTGCTTTTTCAAGCTCTTCAACCGATGCATTTCCATATACATCAATTTTGGAAGCGCCAAAGTTCACTTTTGCATCCTGAACTCCAGCTAGTTGTTTTACATTTTTTTCAAACTTCCCAGCACAGTTTGCGCAAGAAAATCCCTCCACACGGTAAACATTTTTATCTTCTGTTACCACTGGTTCGACCCGTCTTCTAGCCTTCTCAGGTGCCACTTTAAGATTCTCGAAAGCACCAGCCTTTTCCAGATCTTCAACGGTTGCACTGCCAAAGACATCAATTTTGGAAGCTCCGAAATTGACTTTAGCATCATGCACCCCTGGTAGTTCTTTTACATTTTTTTCAAACTTCCCAGCACAATTCGCACACGAGAAACCCTCCACACGGTAAACCTGTTTACCTTCTGTTAATGTTTTTGTTGAACTATCCAATACTAGCAACCTCCCTTTGATGCAAGAAAGCTTTTTCTACAAGCTCTTTAACATGCTCATCATCTAGTGAATAATAGACTAATTTTCCTTCTTTACGGTATGTTGCTATACCTAAATTTTTCAACAATCTTAAATGATGGGATGCCGTAGCCGTTGAAGATTCAATGATATTCGCTACATCACAAACACATAACTCTCCCTCTAAAGATAAAACATAAGCAATTTTAACCCTTGTATCATCTGACAGAGTCTTAAAAACTTTCGCTACATCCATAGGATTCTGTTTAGCAAGGTCTTTTTTAGCCCTGTTTACCTTATCTTCGTGAATACAGGTAACTTCACACATATCTTTTGTCATAATTATCCTCCTTATTCAAATGACTGTTTGTTTGATGATTATAATATATCCCACCATAAACAAATAGTCAAATGATTGTTTGAATGATATATGATTAATATTAAAAAGGATTGGTTTCTAATGTTAGAAACCAATCCTTTCGGAGATTTTCAAGGCTTCTAATTATGAATACATTAAATGACTTGTTTATATAACTTTCATAGAAATGACATATTATTATAAAATTTGTTTAAAAATTATTGTTAAAATTAAATATCAAGGAGGAATCTGAATGAAAAAATATTTAATGCCAGTTTTGATGGGCGTAATATTTATTTTAACAGGTTGTAGTGATGACTCAGCATCGAACGAATCAAATATTAAAGAAATGGTTTCGGAATTAAGCGCTAGTAATATTGTAGAATCAGCATCTATAAATGATAAAACACTTATTGTTAAAGATAATGGAGATGAGAATGTCTATAATTTGCCAGACGATGAATTTTTTGTATCTATTGCACCATACATCTCAAATACACATCCTTGTGAATTTCATAGCTTAACAGGTTGTCAGGGAGAGCTGATAAATGAAGAGATGGATGTAAAAATTACAGATGAAGATGGAGAAGTTCATGTTGATGAGAAGTTGACTACCCTTAAGAATGGTTTTTTGGATTTTTGGCTGCCAAGAGATAAAAATTACTCTTTAGAAATTAATTATGATGGAAAAAAAGTTGAATCTAATTTTTCAACTTTTGAGAATGACAGCACCTGTCTGACAGATTTACAGCTTAAATAATATTATTGAATGCAGATTACCCAATGCTATTTAGTGTTGTGTAATCTGCATTTTAAGTTCAATGTTAAATCACAGAGTAGCAGTTAATTTATTTTTACTTAGTTTTTAAATACATGTAGTGGATAGTTTCTGCACATATATTTTTTATAATAAACTTAGTAAATTAACAGCTTGACAAATAACGATTACAAATGTAAACTTAAGTTAATAAATCGATTACAGTTGTAATCTTATTGTGATATAGGAGGGGAAAGAAATGAATAAAGAAGGTAATCATAATCATGCTGAGCATGAAGAAAATCATCATAACCATGAGGAGAACCATGAATCCCATAATCATAACGGTCACGATCATCATGCACATATGGAGACAGATTTTCGAAATAAATTCTTCATTATACTGGTATTCACAATTCCAATTGTACTTCTATCTCCGATGATTCAAAATTTCATAGGTGTGGATTGGCAATTTACTGGAGATAGTTATATTGTGGCAGCGTTGGCCACGTTCGTTTATTTCTACGGGGGTTGGCCATTCATTAAGGGCGCTTACGATGAATTGAAAAGCAAAGAACCAGCCATGATGACATTAATAGCAATGGCGATTTCTGTCGCTTACTTCTATAGTATGGCAGTTGTTTTTGGATTCGATGGGGAAGAAATGTTCTGGGAGTTGGCAACTCTTGTATTAATCATGCTTCTGGGACATTGGATTGAAATGCGATCTATTAACAATGCTTCCAAGGCCCTGGAATCCCTCGCATCATTAATGCCTGATACGGCAAACCGTATCACTGAAAATGGTGAAACAGAAGAAGTTCAGATTGATGATATTAAAGCGGGTGATTTACTATTGGTAAAACCCGGGGAAAAAATGCCGCTGGATGGTAAAATCGTTAAAGGAAAGTCGCAAGTTGATGAATCAATGTTAACGGGTGAATCTGTTCCAGTTGAAAAATCCGTTGATGACGAGGTCATTGGAGGTTCAATAAACAGAGAAGGTTCTCTCACTATTGAAGTAGAGAAACTGATGAATGAATCTTATCTGACACAAGTTATAGATATGGTTAGAGAATCACAACGTACTAAATCGAAAACTCAGGATGTAACTAATAAAGCAGCTAAATGGTTATTCTATATCGCTTTAGCTGCCGGTATTATCACATTTATCGCTTGGATAAGTATTGGAGCAACTATAGATACTGCTATCATAAGATTGGTAACAGTTTTGGTTATTGCTTGTCCTCATGCTTTAGGTCTGGCAGCACCTTTGGTTATTTCAGTATCTACATCACTTGCTGCAAAGCACGGTTTGTTAATTCGAAAACGTCCACAGTTTGAAAAGGCTCGTAAAATTAACGCTGTAATCTTCGATAAGACGGGTACTTTGACTGAGGGTAAATTTGGTGTTACAGATATACAGACTTTCAATAATATTGACGAAAATATCCTTTTAAGTTATGCAGCAACAATAGAAAATGACTCGGAACACCCTATTGCGAGAGGTATACTCAATGAAGCCAAGTTAAAAGAACTTGAATTGCTTGAAATGTCAAATTTCAATTCAATTACTGGTGTAGGAATTGAAGGAACGATTGATGATAAACAAGTCAAAGTAGTGAGTCCGGGATATGTACGTAAACAAAAAATAGATTTTGACGATAAGAACTTTAATAAATGGTCAGAACAAGGTAAGACGGTAGTTTTTATTTTGGTAAACGAAGAATTAGCAGGTGCCATTGCACTGGCAGATAAGATTAAGGAAAGTTCTAAGCAGACAATAGAACAGCTGCATAAGAGAAATATTAAAGCAATAATGTTGACCGGAGATAACCAAAAAGTCGCAAATTATGTCGCAGAACAAATTGGGATTGATGAAGTCTATGCTGAAGTAATGCCCAATGAGAAAGCAGATAAAGTGGCAGAAATCCAAGAACGTGGTTTGGTTGTTGCAATGACAGGTGACGGAATCAATGACGCACCGGCATTGACTAAAGCAGATGTTGGTATCGCAGTGGGTGCAGGCACAGATATCGCGATGGATAGTGCAGACATCGTTCTCGTTGACAGTAATCCGAAAGATATTCTTGCAATATTCAGCCTGTCCAAAAGAACATATAATAAATTGGTACAGAATCTGATCTGGGCAACCGGATATAACGTGATTGCCCTCCCATTGGCAGCAGGAGTGCTGGCGCCTTGGGGGATAATACTCAGTCCGGCTGTAGGTGCGATTTTGATGAGTCTCAGTACAATCATCGTTGCAATCAATGCGCAGTTACTTCATAGATTTGAAGTAGAATAAAATAAATGCCGACAAATCCTTACTTAAGGATAGTCGGTATTTTAATTCTTTAATGTATGAAATATGAAAGACATCTTAAAAATACTTGAAAAATTTAGAGGTGAAAATATGACCAAAGCAATTGATTTAAATATCACAGATTCCGAATGGGAAGTGATGCGGGTCGTTTGGGCACAAAACAAAACTACGAGTAAAGATATTAGAGATACTATAGAAAATAAAAAGAATTGGAAACCGGCCACGACCAAAACACTTATTGGCAGACTTGTTGATAAAGGTGTATTAAACACAGAAAAGGACGGCAATAAATACATTTATTCAACTGATTTAAAGGAAAGTGATTTTATTAAAAGTACGCTTGAACAAACTTTCAATAATATATGTAGTAAAGACGTTGGAAAAATAATTGCAGATTTAATTTCAAAATCAACATTAAGTTTTAGAGACATAGAAGAATTAGAAGAAGTATTAGAAATGAAGAAAAAGAATGCAGTTGACGAAGTGCAATGTAATTGTGTTCCAGGTCAATGTAACTGTTAATCAGCAGTAGATACAATGAATTAAGTAAGATAATTGATTGGTTAAATAAAAAAATAGAGAAAATATAAAATACCTGCCTGGGGTATGATGAAATTATTGTATAGCGTAATCTAATTAAATTTTAAGGAGGAATTTATATGTCAAAAGTAACACTTAATGTAGAAGGAATGTCATGTGGGGCTTGCGTTAATAAAGTTGAGGGAAGTGTCAGTCAATTAAATGGCGTTGAATCAGTCAAAGCTCAAATTCCTGATTGATTCTATATAATAATTGAAGAAAGAGACCAAGATAAAAAATCCGGCAAATCTTAATTCAAGATTGTAGTGAACCCAAAAAGTTGAACTTTTTATTAAGCTACTTTCATTAAAGCAAGATTTCTGTATTCTACAGGAGTCTTGCTTTTTAATTTTCTCTTCTTTCTGACGAAATTATAATATTCCATATAATCATTAATTTCCTCTTCTAACTCATCATACGAATCAAATGATTCACCATAAAACATTTCTTGTTTCAATATTCCAAAGAAATTCTCCATTGGAGAATTATCTAGACAATTACCTTTTCTAGACATGCTTTGA
>NZ_JAEPRF010000009.1:0-143811 GCF_022501545.1 Macrococcus sp. PK | reverse complement strand
ACCGAAGGTATCAAATTGATAAATCCATGTTCTTAGTATTGAAGGTTGAATATCATATTTTCTACCCAATGAATCATAGCCAATATTTCCATCTTTATATTCTTTAATAATTCTTAATTTAAAATCAAGTTCATGCTTTTTATTCAAAATAAACACCCCTAAAGTTGAATTTTAAGGTTCAACTTTAGGGGTGCACTTCAGGTTGAGGGATGCTTTTTTAGGTGATGAAACTCATGTTATTTATTATTTGATTGAATGAGATGGTATTAAACTGCCTTCTTCTACAACACTCTTACCTATCGCTTCGGTGTATATCCTAACATATCAAAGAGTTCATTTTTCTCACTATCCGTTAAATCTTTCCACTGCCCTAACTTCAAGTCATCAACTAGTATATTCATCACACGTAGTCGACGTAACTGCTTTACTTCATATCCTAACGCTTCACACATACGTCGAATTTGTCTGTTAAGTCCTTGCGTGAGTATAATTTTAAAGGTCTTCGCATTCACTTTTGTAACGACAGCAGGTAAAGTTACTGTATCTAAAATTTCAACACCTTCAGACATTTGCTTGATAAAGTCCGCTGTTATCGGCTTATCTACTGTCACAATATATTCTTTCTCATGTTTGCCTTCTTTACGCAGAATTTCATTAACAATATCTCCGTCATTCGTCAGTAATATTAAACCTTCACTATCCTTATCTAAACGCCCAATATGAAATATACGTTCAGCGTGTCCAACGAAATCCACAATATTGCCTTTTATATGACGTTCTGTTGTAGATGTAATACCTCGTGGTTTATTGAGTTTAATATAGACATAGCCTTTATCAGTGTTTAAAGTCACTACTTTATTATCCACTTCAACAACATCACTTTCTGAAACTTTGCTACCAAGTTCTGCTTTCACACCGTTTATCTTAATGCGTCCCGCTTCTATCCATTTATCCGCACCACGTCTCGAACAAACCCCTGCTTCAGATAAAAATTTATTGATTCTCATCATAAATGCCTCCAAAAAAAGAAAGAGCATCTCAGCTCTTATCTTTAATAGTATTTTGAACGTACAAAATAGTGATCATATATAAATGTACCAAAAGGTATAAACGCCACGATGAAACCTGCAAGGGGCCATTTCCAGTCCCATTTCACCTTTATCGTCATCAACACTAAAGTCACAATATAGATCGTAAATAAAAATCCATGAATTGATCCTACTACTGTCACTACTTCAGGTTTACCAGCCATATATTTTAATGGCATTGCGATCCCCATTAACAATAGCAGTGACCCACCTTCTAAAAATCCAAAAAATCGAAATACACTTTTTAATGTTTGATTATTCATCTATAACGTCCTCATCTTCTTCTGTTACTGAACGAGATGCATTAAATTCTTTGTGCAATGCAACAGATTTAATCTGGTGGTTTTCAGCATCCAATACAACCCATTTATCATATTTAGTATCAACATAATCATCTTTATCGATATCTGGATTTTGAGCTTGCATCCACCCACCAATGGTATCTATATCTTCCGAATCTTCAAAAACGATGCCAAATTTCTCTTCGATATCATCCAATAATACACGACCATTTATCTGGTATGTGTTATCACCTGTTTTGATAATATCATTAACTTCATCTTCATCGAATTCATCTCGAATTTCACCAACGATTTCTTCTAAAATATCTTCCATCGTTAAAATACCAGCTGTTCCACCATATTCATCAATAACTAATGCGATATGTACACGCTCGCGTTGCATCTTAATCAGTGCATCACTAATACGCGTTACTTCATGAATCAATGGCAGGTCATGAATATGATCTTTAATACGTACAGGATCCCCTGAAGCATATTTCGTTAAAAATTCTTTTACGTTAATAAACCCGATAATATGGTCTTTATCACCATCTTCTGAAATTGGATAACGTGTAAATTGATGTTCATTAATAACTTCTAATAATTCATCAATATTAAATGGTTGTGTTAACGTAATCATTTGTGTACGTGGTACCATAATATCTTTTGCTAAACGTTCATCAAAGCTGAAGATATTTTGCATATATGCCAGTTCAGTATGATTAATTTCACCGCTTTGATAACTTTGCGTCATAATAATTTTAAGCTCTTCTTCACTCATCGCCTGTTCATGGTCAGCAGGTTGTACACCAAATATTCTTAAAATTAAACGTGCCGTAGCATTCATTGAATAAATTAATGGTTTCATAATAATCCCGAAGAAATATAAAGGTCTGGCAAATGCTAAAGTCATCTTTTCTGCATATTGAATCGCTAATGACTTCGGAGCTAATTCACCTATAACGACATGTATAAACGTAACGATAAAGAAACTTAAAAATACAGTAAGCGGCTTACTCATATCAGTTGGGATGTGTAACAAATGAAGCACCGGGTGAATTAAAGATTCGAATGTCGATTCTCCAATCCAACCTAAACCTAATGCTGTTACTGTAATCCCTAATTGACATGCAGATAAATAGTAATCTAAATGATGGACCATATGCTGTACAATTTTAGCAGCACTATTCCCTTCACTAACAAGTTGATCTATACGTGACGTTCGAACCTTTACTAAACTAAATTCTGATCCAACGAATAAAGCAGTAAGCAATATTAATAAAGCAAATAATAATAAACTTGATATGGTATGTATGTCCAATTAATTCCCTATGACTAGGGATTCACCTCCGGTTTTTGTTTAGTGACTACTGAAGTCACAAATGTTTGTTTGATATTTTTTAAAAGATTAAATGGAATGAAGTTAGTATCATGTAAATTTATGGCCTTCCCAATGGTAGTCACCTCCTGAGATAAAATTGAAAGACTAGGGTTATTTTAACACAAAAATACTCCTTTGTGTGAGAAAGGAGTATTACAATCCTTACGAATATGTAGCGATAAATTTTTGACTTAATGTATTAAAAGCTTCTGGCTGATCTATATTGCAAACATGCCCAGAATCTTTAATAATTTCTAAACCGAAGTTGGAATAATTATCAACTACTTTTTGTACAGGTGGAATAAATAAATAATCTTCGTCACCCATTAAAAAAAGTGTTGGAATCCTTTTTGTTGAAACTTGTAAATGACTTAAATATGGATTGATCAGTCGCGTTAAACTGAACCATTTCACAAATTGTTTCTGACTCATTTTCTTAGCTTCATTGATAAAAGCAAGACGAGATTCCTCATGCTCTTTACGAGGCATAATAATATAAGCAAAAAGTTTATATAATAACATATACGGAATAAAATTCTTTGAAATACGACCAACCATTAACAAAAACTTTGTGCGAATATCCAGACTGATAATCGCACCACCTAATACAAGAGAACGTACTCTATCCGGATATTCATCAGCAATCGTCTGAGCAACGATTGTCCCTAAACTCAAACTAATGATATGCGTACTTTTAATATTTAATTCATCAAGTACTTCAATTACCTCTGCAGCAAGTGTCTTAAACGAATCTGTCTTCTTCCATACAACTTCTGTCGACTTACCATGTCCTCTTAAATCGACAAGTAAGATATTGTAATCTTTACGAAAATATCTGATTTGTTTAAACCAAATGGTAGAGCTCCCACCAGCCCCATGGATAAAAGTAATCCAAGGGGCATTTTCATCTTTTATATACGTTTTATGATATAACATATTGATCATCCGTTCTCTAATTATGTAGCTTTAATTATTAATATTAAATTATACCCTATTATCATTATATTATACCACGGTTCTATATATTTTTTTGTGAACGTTTTCAATATTTCTCAGGAAATATCGTAAAATTTTATAAATCAAAAGAACACTTGAGTTATATTCAAGTGTTCTTTTGATGATTAAAATACTTTTATGGATTATGCTAATTCTACTTCTTCTTCTAATTCCGCTTCTGTTGGTTTCTTTTTAAGCAAGCCATAAATCACTGCTGACACAACAACACCAATGAATAATGCTAATAAGAACATTGGCCAATGACCTTTATCTAATCCAACTACGAAGATACCACCATGTGGTGCTGGTACACGACATCCAAATGCCATAGCGAGTGCGCCTGCTGTTGCACTACCAGCAATCATTGATGGAATAACACGCGCAGGATCAGCTGCTGCGAAAGGAATTGCACCTTCAGTAATAAATGATAATCCCATAACGATATTTGATAATAATGAACCTTTTTGAGTTTTTGTAAATTTATTTTTGAACATAATCATTGATAATGCGATAGCTAGTGGTGGTACCATACCACCAATCATAGCTGCAGTAATCGGCGCATAGTTACCTGCTTCAATTGCTGCAAATCCAAATGCGTATGATGCTTTGTTAAATGGACCACCCATATCGATGGCCATCATACCACCTAATACTAAACCTAGAATTACAATGTTTGTGCCGTTCATGCTGTTTAATGTATCTGCCATTAATTTATTTAACCAGCTTGCTGGTGGATTAACAACGTAGTACATTAATAACCCAGAACTTGCTACCCCTAATAACGGGAATAATAGTGTTGGTTTTAAACCATCTAATGATTGAGGCATACCACTTAATAATTTTTTAATACCTTCAACTAAATAACCTGCTAAGAAACCTGCAATTAAACCTCCTAAGAATCCTGAACCACCACTTACCGCTAACATACCACCAACCATACCTGGCGCTAAACCAGGACGGTCCGCAATACTCATAGCGATGAAACCTGCTAAGATGGGTACCATTAATGCGAATGCTGATTTGTTACCAACAGCCCATAACGCTTCAGCAAATGGATGATAATCTGATTTAGTAGGATCAAATGATGTAATACCAAACATGAAAGCAATCGCCATTAAAATACCACCTGCTACAACAAACGGTAACATATTTGATACACCTGACATTAAGTGTTTATAGAATCCTTTTTTCTCTTTGCTGCCTGAAGATTTCGCTTGTCCGCCTTTTGCTTCAAATAATGGACGTGTGTCATCCTGAGCCATATTGATTAACTCCTCAGGTCGTTTAATACCATCTGCTACAGGTACCATGACAACGTTCTTACCATGGAAACGATTTGTTTCAACGTTAACGTCTGCTGCTACAATGATTCCTTTAGCACGTGCTATTTCTTCATCAGTCAGACGGTTCTTAATCCCACCAGAACCATTCGTCTCAACTTTAATCGGTACGCCCATTTTCTTCGCCTGGTTTTTAAGTGCATCTGCTGCCATATACGTATGCGCAATTCCTGTTGGACATGCTGTAACTGCTAATACTAAATTGTCATTTGTAGCATTGCCAGTTGGTGCTAACACTACTTCTTCTTTTGTTTCTACTTCATCATTTTGTTCAATAATTTCTAATACTTCTTCTGCTGTTGCTGCATGTAATAATTGCGCGCGTACTTCTTCATTCATCAATATGCCTGATAACTTAGCTAATGCATCTAAATGTGTTTGTGCTCCACCGGCTGGCGCTGCAATCATAAAGAATAATGTTGCGGGTTGTCCATCAAGTGATTCATAATCAACACCTTCAATCGATTTACCGAAACCAATCGCAGGTTTAGCCACTGCATCCGTCTTAGCATGGGGAATTGCTACACCTTCTCCGACACCTGTTGTACTTTGAGCTTCACGTGCATGTATTGCTTCTTTATAGGCTTGTTTATCGTTTAATACACCAGCATTATAAAGTGTCTCAACTAATTCATCGATAACACCATCTTTAGTTGTAGCTGTAAGATCCATTGCAATCGTAGATTCTTTTAATAAATCTGTTATTCTCATGTTTACACCCCTATTTTCCTTCAATTTTTGTAATTGTAACTTTATTTATTATTGCAGCGATTTGCTCGCTTGTTGCCAAATCTTCTGTAAATGCAGTTGCAGTGCCGCATGATACTGCCTGTCTGAAACTTTCTTCTATTGACTTATTTTGTGCAAATCCAGCAACCATCCCAGCCACTGTTGAGTCTCCTGATCCTACTGTGTTAATGACCTTACCGTTAGGCACTGTAGCTTTATAACAAGCATCAGCTGTAACAAGTATGGCACCTTCTCCACCAAGAGATACAAGAACATGTTTTGCACCTTGTTCCATCAATAAACGTGCTGCCTGAATCGTATCATGATCATCCTTTATAGTAAGATTAAACATTTCTTCTAACTCTACTTTATTAGGTTTTACGAACTCTGGATGATACGGTAAAGTTTGAGTAAGCAATGATTTCTCTGCATCTACGACAAATGGAATGTGTTTCTCAGCACAAATTTGAGCAATCGTTGCATAAATATCATCTGGCATCGACTTTGGTACAGATCCTGCAATGATGACATAGTCTTCTGTCGTGAGTACTTTTATCTGATTCAGTAATGCTTCAAGGTTCGTTGCATTGACATCTGGCCCTGCAGCATTAATTTCTGTTTCAGTATCACCTTTTAACTTAACGTTAATGCGTGTATCCTCTTCAACAAGAATGAAGTCTGTGTGAATGTATGCAGATTCAAGTTCATTCTTAATAAATGCGCCAGGGAATCCTCCGATATACCCGAGTGCAGTGGATGGTTGATCTAATGCTTTTAATACACGAGATACGTTGATTCCTTTTCCTCCAGCGAACTTATGGGTCGTTGTTGCACGATTTAAACCACCTAAATCAAAATCTTGTGTAAACATGACATAATCAATCGATGGGTTTAATGTTATTGTATAAATCATATGTGCTCCTTTATATTAAGTATTTTTCATAGGGCTTAGTCTTCTCATTTTGCGCATTCGTAATAATAATGGTCTTTCCTTTTTCCAGATCACAAATTTTAGCAAATGTATATTCATCAAATTTTGAATCATCTATGAGAAAAAAAGATTTCTGTGCAATTTTCACAGCAAGTTGCTTTATATACGCTTCTTCAATATCCGGTGTAGATAATCCATGTTGAATGTGGATACCGTTTGCGCCCATAAAAGCTTTATCAAATCTGAATTGCTTTAAATTTTCAATTGCCTGAACACCGATAGATGCATATGTATCTTTTTTAATAAATCCACCAATCATATAAACTTCTATCCCTTTATCAACAAGCTGCGGAACGTGTGTTGCACCATTCGTAACAACGGTAATGTGTTGCTGTGATAAATACGGAATCATCGCTAATGTTGAACTACCAGCATCTAAATAGATACAATCATGATCTTTGACTTGTAAAGCAGCAATTTTTGCAATTTCATTTTTTTCTTCTACTTTGGTCGTCGATTTGACTGAAAACGCAATATCTCTATGTTTTTCAGTAAGTTTCTTCGCACCACCATGGACACGAATAAGTTTGCCTTCATTTTCTAATGTAGATAAATCTCTGCGAATCGTTGATTCACTACTTGAAGTTACATCCATCAGTAACTGTAGTGATATCACATCATGTGCCTCTAATAGATTAAGGATGGTTTCATGTCTTTTAATCGTTAGCACGTTCATCCCTCCTTGAATACACTCATATCTTAATTTATCCGAACATCAAAGTCAATCTTTTTCATCCAAAATCATTCATGATAAATTAATTTTCTTATAAAACGTCATAAAACGGTCATAGTTTATGAATAGATATAAAAAAACGTATGTTGTCAGTTAACAACATACGTTTTTTTATTTCTAGCATACTTTATTTACAGAATATCTCTGCCTAATGCTGCGGTATAGATCATAAACCATTCATTATCAGTCAGACTGTGATTTTGTGCTTGTAAAGCAACTTTCGTGCGTTCTAAACTTTGCGAACCGACAATCGGATGTATATTGTATGGCAAATGATTAATGAAACGATATGCAATATCATCAACTGTTGTGTTGTATTGATTTGCAATACCATTTAATACAGTCTGAACTTTTCCGGTTTCAAATATTTTTCCACCTGCTAGTGGGCTCCAAGCCATAATATCAACTTGCTTTGCCTTCATCGTTTCTAATGTGCCATCTTCGATATTTTCAAGGTTGAGTGGTGATAATTCAACCTGATTATAATCAAGTGACAATCCTTCATGCTGCATTGCTTGATTTAAACGGTCAAACTGATGTGCTTTAAAATTTGAAACGCCAAATTGTTTCACATAACCTTTTTGTTGTAACTGCTTTAAAGTTCCAGCCACAACTTCAGCATCAAGTAATGGAGAGGGGCGATGTAATAATAATAGATCAATTTCATCCACCTTCAGTTCTTTCAAACTTCTTTCAACAGATGCTTCAATATGCGCTTTACTATAGTCATATTTATGAAAATCAAATTGTGGCATTGTCTTTGATCTTAGCACAATACCACATTTCGTAACGATCTGCATTTTCTTTCTTAGTTCCGGCGTTAAGCTTAGCGCATCACCAAAAATCGTTTCGCACGTATAGTCTCCATAAATGTCAGCGTGGTCCATCGTAGTTACGCCTAGTTCAATGAGCTCATGTAAATATCTATTTAAAGCTTCCTTATTATATTGCCATGTATTCAATCTCCAAAATCCCTGAACTACTTTAGACATTTCCATAACGTATTCCCCCGTCTTTTATCCAAATTGTAATAGATCTAATTGATTTAATAACTTTTCTTTATTTAGTTGTTCACCGATAATGACTAACTTTAATGGCAAATTCATCATTTCTTCTTCGTATTGAGGTATGCCATATGCATATTGGAAGAGCACAACCTGTGTAGGGTTTTCTCTAAATTTTATAAATCCTTTAATCCGAAGAATTTCATCCGGTAAAGTTCTCAGCCACTCTACGAATTGTCGTGCGTCTATTGCACCACTAAACTCATATACGATTGATTGTATACCGTGATGCATATGGTTATGTGCATCAATATGAGCACCATAATATTCAAGCTGTGCTGTGTCTAAGGTACAATACGTAGTTTGTATCTGCTTTGCTTTTGGATTTAGGTCTGTTACTTGCTGAATAATTTGTTGCTGCTCATCTTCAGTGACTAAATCCATCTTATTTAATATGACAACATGTGCATATTTCACTTGTTCTTCCATTAAATGCTTCACAGTGTATGAGAATTTATTACGATCCAAAAATCTTGAACAATCCAGAATCGTTGTTATATTTAAAACTTGAGCAATTTTAGTCACTGTTGGTTCGGTACATGCATCATATATTTCTACAGGATGAGCCACTCCTGTTGCTTCTATAATAATAAGTTCAGGATGATGACGATGATAGAGGTCATTAATTTGAATTGCAACATCACTTTTAAGATCACAGCATATACATCCATTCAATAATTCATTATATGGTGTTTCCTCACCAAGAATTTTAGAATCAATATTAAAACCACCTAATTCATTCATAAGGATAGCAATTTTTTTGTTTTGATTCTTTTTTATGATTTGCGCAAGTAAAGTTGTTTTTCCGCTTCCCAAAAATCCACTTATAATTAAAATATTCATTTTTCTCTCTTGATTCAAAATATTCATCTCCATTATATAAATAATATGTATTGTATTTAAAGACTTATTTATGTAATAAGTATAGACCTTTGAACATATTAACAATTTACATACAAAAAGATTGTAAATTAGCTTGAAAAATGTTTGTAAATATAATATGTTAATTAAGAACAAATTAGGTTATTTCGTGTTTATAGAGTATACTGATATTAAGATATATACCTTTACATGACATTAATTGTTTAGCATACATATATAGGAGGCACAAAATGACAGAACATTTCAAGCTAGACAATCAGCTTTGTTTTAGCTTATACAACGCGCAAAGACAAGTAAACCGATATTATTCCAACAAAATCTTTAAGCAATATAACCTAACCTACCCACAGTATCTTGTTTTACAAATACTTTGGACATCATCTCCAGTTAACGTGAAAAAATTAGTCACTGAACTTTCATTAGATACAGGTACAATTTCACCGTTACTAAAACGTATGGAAACGAATGGTTTAATTATGCGTGTACGTTCAGAATTAGATCAACGTGAAGTATTTGTCCATCTTACAGATAAAAGCAAAGAAATTCAATCACACCTTGAAGGTGCTACAGATATATTAAAAGAAGTTTCTCAATTTACTGATGATGAATATAATGAATTCGGTAAGTTATTGAATAAATTAATCCACAGCTTACGAGAACAAGAATAAATGAAGATACCGAACACAAATTTAGAATTTGTGCTCGGTATTTTATTATCGTTTAATCCATGAGATACCAATTGTCCCATATCCTAAATGTACACCTGCTACAGGTACTAATATTTCACTAACGATATTAATTTCAGGATACGCTTCTCTTAACCACTCGATATAAATATTTGCTTCCTCTTTGTCGCCAGCATATACAACACAAATTTCTTTCGGTTTAAATTCAGCAAGATTTTTCTCAACCTGCTTTTTTACAGCATCTACTACTTTTTTCTTCGTTCTTACTTTATCTACCGGATATATACTGCCATCTTCAAATTGTAATACTAAATGAATATTTAATAATCCAGCCATAAAACTTTGTGTTTTTGACACTCGACCACTTTTCTTCATTTGATCTAAATTTTTAGGATTTAATACTAATACTGCATCTTCAGCATATCTTTTTAAAGTTTCCACAATTTCTTCGAATGATTTACCTTCAGCATTCATCTCTTTACCAGCTTCAATCATTGCTTTTATCGGATAGCTACCAATCTTACTATCAATTACTGCTGAAGTGATATTCACTTCTTGGCTCGCTATCACTGAGCTTTGAAATGATCCAGTAAGTTTACTAGAAGGATGTATTGCGATGATATGCGTATATCCTAACTTTTCAATTTCTTCATACACATCGTGAATCGCCTTAAAATTAGGTTGAGTCGTTTTTGCACCATCACCATATTCTTTAAGCAAGGTATAAAATTCTTCTACAGATAATTCTGCCTGATCCTGATAATGTTTTTCGTTCAAAATAACACCCATCGGCACTACAAATGTATCTTTTTCACCTATTATACAGCCTGATGACGTGTCAGTTACCCAAGCAATCTTGTTCATGATGTACCTCCTTTTATTTATTTCATCATATCATAAAATGATTCAAATATTTAATTTATATAACAATATTTTATTTCAAAAGTTATAATCTTGGTTATGAATAAGATTATTATTAATATATTATTTTATACTGATAACAATTGTTGCTGAAGTAACTGATAAAACCTTGAATTTTGTTCGTGTAATAAAGATCCTGCACCCTCTTCAATCATTTGCCCATCCTCAATGAGATAAAGCTTATCACAATGATTAAATACCGATAAATCATGCGAAACCATTATAATCGTTGTTGATTGTAATTGATTTAAATAATCAAGCATAATCTTCTGATTCGCTTTATCAACACCATTAAATGGTTCGTCCATTATCCAGACATCTTTATTGCGTAAAATCATGCGTATAAAATGTAATCGTTTCTTTTCTCCACCTGATAAATTCTCGCCAAATGAGTGTATCATTGTTTCACTGTTAAATGGCAATTGAAATTGTTCTAAAAGCTGATTTAACTGATGAGGATTTACATCTACAAACATATTTTCTGCAACAGTTCCATTGATAAAATGATTATGCTGTTCCATTACATTAAACATCTGTAAAAGATTAGCCGGTGTTTTTATCATCTTTCCATTTAATAAATAATCACCTTTAATTTTTTCTAATCCAAGCATCGTTTTTAATAACGTAGTTTTACCTGCACCACTTTGCCCGGCGATACCCACAAATTCACCCTGATGAACAGTCATATTAATATTAGAATGGCGTTGATCGACGATTACATCTGCGAGCTGTATTGTATGAACCTTTTCTTCTATATTTTGATAGTGGACGCGTTCATTCAATGTGTCAAGATGATTAATCGATTGGTCCGTTTCTACTTTATGATATGGATAGTGAATCATAGGAATACTCATTTCAAAAAGTGTTATCGCTACCATTACGATACTTAAATACATCAGTGTATTTCGGGTTGGATCAAACATCATTACATATATTACTAAAAATATAGCAATCATCGCGATAAGATTTAATAAAAAATCATACAGGATAATGATACTATGTTCTTTCTTAATTGCCTGTTCCATATTGCGTTGTTTTTGTACAAGCTGTTGCTGATAATTATCCGATTTATCAAATACTGCCAGTGCTTCCTGGGCAAGATGATAATCTAAAAGGTGATGTTCAAATTGATTTGTTGCTTCTATTTTTTTATTCACTACCCTTTTTAAAAATCTTGTAATCACAGTCGGCAATAATATGGTTAATAACAACATCGCAATAAATAATACGATAACTGCATATATACTATACTGAGCATAAATACAAGTTACAATTACTGTAGTAATCATAGCGATGACAGGTGGATAAATGACTCTGAGCAGAAGATTCTGTAGTTTCTCAACATCATTTACAGTGCGATTTAATAATGTTGATAAATGATATTTTGAATGAATTGTTATAAAGTTTTCGAGTAGATGACGCACAGTTGTTACACGCACATCTTTTAACATTTCAAATGTAGCTTCATGACTAATGAGACGTTCGAAATATTTACAGATCGCACGGACGACGCCAAATAATTTAATAGTCGCTACTAACGTCATTAAAGTATAGAGCGGTACTTGATAGGCACTCTTTGACAACATTAGCCCGCTAAGACTGAACATCCCGATTGCAGTGAGACCACCAATCGTTCCTATGATTATAGCGATGATAAGTGATTTTCTTGTCATTTTTGAAATATAGCGCACTATATCACCTCCGAAACTTTCACTTTATCATGTATACTTACTTGACCATTTTTCACGCGCACTACATGAGATGCTGATTCTATCGTATTTTTATTATGTGCAATAACAAATACAGTACTTATGTCTTTAAGTTTATTGATTGCTTCATTTATGATGTGTTCACTGTCTATATCTAACATCGCTGTCGGTTCGTCAAAGATAACGAGTGCTTTAGGTTGAACGAAGACTCTCAGTAACATTAATCGTCTTGCTTCGCCACCCGATAATTGTCGGGCACCTTGACCGATGATGGTATCGTATCCTTCAGGCATATTATTAAACAAGTCATGTAATTTTAATTGTTCTGCATACTGATACACAATATTCTCGTCGATATGCTGAAACATCGTAATGTTATTCATTATCGATGTGTTTAATATAATCGGGTCCTGAGATAAATAGACGATATTATCTTTCAAATATTCAGGTAATTTTATTTCACCTGTTGCATACTGCAGCTGAGCAATCACTTTAGCAAGCGTTGATTTACCAGCGCCACTCGGTCCTGCAATTACATAATGATGCATCGGTATTTCAGTATCGATAGATAATAGATAATCACTATCTGGATACCTCACTTTCATATTGTTAAATGCGATTGTGTTTTTTTGGTGATACGAAATATTTGTTGTCTGCACCTGTTCATCTAACGAAGATTCAATAAGGTCACCGTAACCACTTGATTGTTTACCTGTATGAAATGCGAGCCCTAAATCTTTTAAGGCATTGTAAAATTCAGGTGCTAGCATAAGCACAACTACCGCCACATAAAATGATACTGTTTTAAATACGATGAGTGATAATCCAATTTCCAGAGCAATTATACCAATAGATAACATAGAGACAAACTCAAGCATCAACGTAGATAAAAATGCCGTCTTTAATATTTTCATTGTATTATCTTTGTACTGTACGGAGTAATCTTCAATTTTCCCCATCGCTTTATCATCATATTTAAATAGTTTAATTGTCATAATTCCTTTCATGACATTTAAAAAATAATTTGAAAAATGATTTAATGAAAGCATCTGATCCGTTGCTTTTTTAGCAGTATTGATACCGATAATAATATAGAATATCGGTATAAAAGGCGCTGTGATACACATAATCAGTGCTGTTTGGTAATGAAAGTTAAATAAAAATAAGATGATCATCAATGGAATTAACATCGATTTATATACTTGTGGTAAATAATCTGCAAAAAATGGATGAACTCCTTCCACCCCCTGCTGACTAAAATTCATCAGTTCACCTGCATCATTATTTTTAAATAAAATCCTGTTTCTTAATTTATTTTTTATCTTATGACTTAACAGATGTCCACTGTACTTTATTAGAGACTGGATGACCGCTCTGGAGACTAATATCAATAAAATTACAACTAAAGTCTGAGAGATTTGATATTGGTGGTTTGTTAAAATAAAATCAATGACTTTACCAATTTCTAAACTTTGCGTAATGATAATGACACTTAACATGATACTTAAAATGAATAACAGTATATGAATACCGATAAATGGTTTAGTGAGTTGTGTTAAAAATTTCACATAATCCCTCCTCGAATGCATTATAGCATTTATTCTTCATTAAGTATAAATAGTGCATTCTGACGGATTATGCTATAATTTTATAGAATTTAAAAAGTATATTAAAGGTGGTTCACTCATGGAATTTTTCGAATTAATTAAAGCGCTCATCCTTGGTATCGTTGAAGGATTAACAGAGTTCGCTCCCGTATCATCAACCGGACATCAAATACTTGTTGATGATATGTGGTTACAAACAAAACAAGTACTTGGCAGCCAGGAATCTGCAAACACATTTAAGATTGTGATTCAGCTTGGTTCAATTTTTGCAGCAGCCTGGATTTTCCGTCATCGTTTCTTAGAAATGTTTCATCTTGAAAAAGATAAAACACCACATCCATCCGGAAAAAAACTAAATTTATTACATGTCTTTATCGGGTTATTACCTGCAGGAATCATGGGTCTATTATTTGATGATTTTATCGATGAGCATTTATTTTCTGTACCAACTGTATTAATCGGTTTAGCATTAGGGGCATTCCTAATGATCGCTGCAGATCTTTATGCTAAGAAAGTCCCTAATCCAACAACAGTAGATGAAATCAGTTACAAAAATGCATTAATTATCGGTATCGCACAATGTTTAGCATTGTGGCCAGGTTTCTCTAGATCAGGTTCTACTATTTCTACAGGTGTTCTGTTGAAGATGAATCATAAAGCAGCAAGTGACTTTACTTTTATTATGGCAGTACCCATTATGTTTGCGGCAAGTGCTAAAAGTTTAATCAGCAATATCGATTATATCCAGAGCAATCAGATTATGTTCTATATCGTAGGTTTCATCGCTGCATTTATTTTCGGTGTATTATCCATTCAATTATTCTTAAATTTAATCAATCGTGTTAAATTAATTCCTTTCGCAATTTACCGTTTAGTATTAGTTGCTGTCATCGCAATTTTATATTACGGATTCGGCATTGGACATGGAATTTAACGATACTTTTTATAATACAACTCACACGTGAGTTGTATTTTTATTTCACTTTTTCATAGTGAAAAAAGTGATTTTTATTATATTTCTGATTCAATAAGTGATATAATAAATCTATTATTTACACCACACCTTTAAGGAGCATTTATGCCACAAAATTCGTTAGACTATCAAATGTATCTTGCGCAGCGTGAGATTATTAAATTTTATAATCGAAATTTATTAAAAGACAAACAATTAAGTTACCAACATTATCTCGTATTAATGGTATTGCATGAAGAAAAAGTGATGCCGGTTCTTCAACTTGGTGAACGCCTGGCATTTCAATCTGGAACGATTACTCCCATCTTAAAAAAGATGGAAGCACGTGGTATCGTCTCTCGTCATAGAAGTGATGCGGATGAACGTATCGTGATGATTCAACTGACTGAGGAAGGTGAATCATTAGTCAAAGATTTATATAAAGTGCCTCTACAAATGTTTAAAGCAAGTAAATTAGAAGCTGAAGACTATAAAAAACTTATGGCATATAGCAAGAAAATTGTAGACAATGTCACATATGAATAGTTTTAAATGATAACGAAGTTACATAAATAACTTCGTTATCTTTTTATATATAAGGGTAAATACTATATAATAATGACTATTAATAGGTTAAAAGGAGAATCAGGCTATGAAAAAAGAAACGATAAAATCAGTAATAAATGTAGCTGCTTTAATATTAGTACCCCTTTATAATGAACGTCATCGCATAAAAGATCATGAAGAAGTTCAAAAAGCGACTGCTTTATCTTTGAAAGCGATGGATACTACAAAAGAAGTTGGCGTTAAAACGAAAGACAAAGTTGTACATACGTCTCATAATGTGGCGAAGGCTGCTCATACTGTTAAAAGTGCAACAGTAGGTACAGCTCAATTTGTGAGCCAAAAAGCACAGGATAGTAAGAAAAAACATCAATATAACCAACAAATGAATTTATATAAAAAGAACGATAAATTAGCTCAAAAAAATGAAAAGAAACTTCAAAAAGAAATTAATAAGTTAGACAATAATTTATCTAAACATATTGAAGATCGTCGTAATGAAGAAGATAAAAATATAATTGCACGACAAAAAGAGCTAAAAAAAGAAATGAAAAAATACATAAACTATGAAGCAAAACTACCTGAGGAAAATATTAATCTTTCGCCTGTGCAAGTGAAAAAAGTAAATCGCAAAGATCAAAAAGCTATCAATCAGCTTGCAAAGAGATTAGAAGCAACAATGAACACACGTCACGCAGAAGAAGTTAAAATAATCAAAGCGCAACAAAGCGCAATGATCAAAGAAATGAAAAAATACATAAACTACAAGTTTAAAACGCCGAAACAAAAGCGTTCTCTATTTAGCTTTAATAAAACTGCTACCAACAATGAAGAAAACAAGTTTACTAACAAACTACAATCACAATCATTGGTAAGCACCACTAATCTTTCTGCTACACCACAAAAAGAAAAGACGCAGAAGACTGCAGTAAAAGCAGAAGAAAACTATGACAATGCTCAGTTATTCGAAAAGCATCGTCAAATGATGGCGCAGCAAATTGACAATCGTTAATCGGATTATTGTCGATGCAGATAGTTCTCCTGTCATTCACGAAGTGATACATGTCGCTGAAATGTACAAGCTCAAAGTGTTGCTCGTTAAAGACTTTGCACACTTTACAATGCAAGACTATCCTGAATTTGTGGATACGAAGTATGTTGATACAGGTAACGATAGCGCAGATTACGAAATTAAAAGGATTGCTACGAAGCATGATATCGTCGTTACTGGAGATTACGGTTTAGCGAGTCTATTAATCAATCATGCCATCGTGATGCATCACAATGGCAATATGTATACGAAAGATAATATCGATTTATTGTTATTAACACGTTATCATAATCAGATTGAACGCAATGCAGGAAAAAGAATTAAAGGTCCTTCAAAGTTTACAATGAATGATCGCCATACTTTTGTATCTCATTTAGAACAATGTATTGAAAAAAACTTAGCACCTTAACTGCTAAGTTTTTTTGATAATACTTTTAATTTTGATAATCCTTGATGAACAATGCGTTTCTCATCTTTAAATCCTGATTTAATAAAAGCATAATATGCATCATTATTTACATTTACCATTAAATAAATCGCTGTAATTTCTGGATGATGTTCTAATAAATATCGCTCTAGTGCTGCAAGCGATGCTTTAAAATAACCTTTATTCTGCTCAGAAAAATTAATTGAAAGGCCACGTAAATATACTGCATGTTGAGGTGCACCAATCTTCTCTAATATCTCGCCTGCCTCTAA
Source organism: Macrococcus sp. PK (assembly GCF_022501545.1). Lineage (NCBI taxonomy): Bacteria > Bacillati > Bacillota > Bacilli > Caryophanales > Staphylococcaceae > Macrococcus > Macrococcus sp. PK. Next base: position 126,137 of record NZ_JAEPRF010000009.1, on the reverse strand, counting down.
TGCAAATACACCGATGAGACGGTCCTGTTCTTCAATGATAAATGGGATGTATTGTGGTTTATTTCGTGTTAGTATAAATCTTGGATGACCTGCATACACCATTTGTCTTGCTGGTAATTCATAATGACTCAAATCGATGTCAGTTATTGTGTCTACCGGTTTAATGTTAATCAAGATATTCACTCCATTTCATTACAACTTATAATACCATAAAAGAAAGGATTTTTTACATGAAAAATATCGCTGTATATTGCGGATCAAATAAAGGCGTTCATCCTAACTATGAGTTATTTGCTTCTGAACTTGGTAAAACACTCGTTAAAAATAATATAGGATTGGTTTTTGGTGGCGGTAAAGTTGGTTTAATGGGTGTTATTGCTGATAGTGTCATCAATAACGATGGTCGCGCAATTGGCGTAATCCCAAACTTTTTACAAGAAAAAGAAGTGGCACATCCAAATCTAACGGAACTTTATACTGTAGATACGATGCATCAACGTAAAGATATGATGTCTTCATTATGTGATGGTTATATCATGATGCCAGGTGGCGCCGGAACGCTTGAAGAATTTTTCGAAATATTTACTTGGGCGCAACTCGGCCTGCATCAAAAACCAATTGGCATCCTGAATGTCGATGGTTTCTATAATCCATTAATCGAAATGTTAGAAAAAATGATGCAGGATGGATTTATCGGTGAACATTATCGTCATCTTGCCATCGTTGAAAGTGATCCTGATACATTGATTGACAAGATGAACAATGCAACACCCGTAAGTGTTAAGCGTTATGATGAAAAATAATCTTGTTCGCTCAACACTTTAATACCATTTCTAATTAACAAGGCGGTTGTAACACCTACGCCTTGTTTTTTTGTGCCGCTAAATGTGCCATCATAGATTTGATTGTTACCACAACTTGGACTATTAGCCTTTAATATAACAGTATCTATATTTTCAGTTAATAGTATCTTTAATGTTGCTTCTGCACCTTTTACAAATGCTGCAGTTACATCTTTATTGCCAGCCGTCATCACTTTTGCCTGTCCATCTAATACATCAAATCCGTCTCCACCGATAATCTCTGCTGGTTCACGTGGTACATTTAAGCCACCCAGAAGTTCGGGACAAGCATGTATCGCCTTGCCTTCATTTATGAGTTCTATAAGACGTGTATCACCTTGCGAGCCACCATCATATCTTACATATGCTCCTATTAAACAACTACTGATTAATATCATTTATATCACTTCCAGATAAATATTTATGAAATAACACTTGTTCATTCAATGGATGACGCTCATTTATCAATGGATGTTGAAATGAACGAACAAATGTCATATTTAACTTTTCCATTATTCTTCTGCTCGGTCTATTCATTAAACTTGTATAACTATATACTTCTTTAATGCCTTTTTGTTGAGCATAGTGTAATACACCTCGTGCTCCTTCAGTAGCATATCCTTGATGCCAAAATGCTTTTCTTAGACGCCAGCCAATCTCATAACAAGGCATAAAGGGTAGATTAAAATGTCTTGTCGGAATTAAATACTGCATCCCGATAAAACCGATAAATTCATTTGTTTCTTTCAAGGAAACTGCGAAAAGACCTAACTCATGTTGTGTAATTTCAGCCTGCATGATATAAAAGGCAATTTCACTTCTCGCACTGCTCATTACATCCGGAAAATAACGTCGTACATCAAAATCACTATTCATTGCCTGAAATTTCGGTAAATCACTTTCCTGCCAATCTCTAAATAATAATCTCTCGGTCTCAAAATATATCATGATATCCTCCTGTTGATATAAATATACCAAATTCAACGTCTAACTTAAATGAAGACATTGAAAAAGAGTGAAACAAATAAAATTGTTTCACTCTTATAATGAATTATTTATAAACAATAATTTTTGCTGTCGTTTTATCTTTTGATTCTCCAACAACTTTTACTTTTAAACCATGTTTTGGTAAGATTTTACCTGCATGAGGTTGTGCTTTATTTGAATAATCTTTGCTGTCATCAAATAAAGCATTTGCAACTAATGATTTATCCACTAACGTAGATGTTTCATCTAATGTAATTTTCAGTGGATCTTGTTTTGTTAGACTAAATGCTGCATCACGCATCTGCCATTGTGTTGATGCTGGTCCTGGGCTTTCTCCATCCCAAACAAGTGCGTTTTGATCGGCATCAACGACACCTACATAACCTTCACCTGGATGTTTACCAACGTGGTTGTCACTAAATGATTCATCGACATATTCTACGATTAAACCTGGATTGTATGTTAAGAATCCGTCGCCACGTTTAATATGTGCTAAACCACCATCAATCTTATTATGACTTCTCCATTGTAATAAATAATAGTTTTTACTGTATTTCTTACCGTCAGATACACTGAATCCATTTAATTCAAACTTCGGTGTAGTTTCAGCGCCATCTTCTAAGACGACCTTACCATCTGCAGTTACTTTTAAGTTATCTAAATATAATCCTGGTGCAATAAATCCACTATCAGTTTTATAAAGTACACGCAACTGAACTTTTTGACCGGCAAACTGATCTAGATTGAATTTAGCTTCAACAAATCCATCACTTTTACCATCGATACCATTACCCATATTAGATCCGCTATTATCAGGGTCATCATTATTCGTAATATTACCTTCTAGATTAGTCCATTTCTCACCATCAGTAGAAGCCTGAACATATGCATAGTCATAACCTTTTTCAATATCATACCACGCATCAAATGTGAATTCAGCAGATTTAGCGGCTGTTAAATCAACAGAAGTTGACAGTGTTGTTTCTAAATCATTATCAGAACCACTATGATACAATTTAGAACCAGATTTAGGCGTTACAATGTTAGTAACTTTATCTGGTAACGTTACTTTCACTGCATCATTATTCGTACCTTTCGTTGTCGCTTCATCCAATAAAAACTCCTGTGGTACACTCGTTACATCTTTAATATCTACCTCACTACCTGTCTGCCAGTTACCACCATGAAAATCCTGTAACATTTCCTTCATGTATGGATCAAATCCTGATGGTTCTGTACCTGGGATTTTACCAGCCCAGCTACCACTTGACATGATTGACCAGAATGAAACAGGTTCACCTTTACCTGAGTAAATTGTATCGTACTCATCTGGCAAGCCTAAGTCATGTCCAAACTCATGTGAGAATACGCCTGCAGCACCATCCTCAGGTTGAATCGTGTAATCAATTACTGCAAGCTCTCCTCCGAAGCGATCCTGACCTGATTTCGTATTTGGAATAGTATATGGCTCACCTTGTTCGTCAAAGTCTAAACTCCAGCGATGACTCCAGATAGCATCTGTACCTAGACGACCCCCACCAGCATCTTCACCAGGTGATGCGTGGATAATCATAACGTGGTCGACGATACCATCCTTTTCATTTAATACACCATCCCCATCTAGATCATATCGATCCCACTGATCATATTCCTCTAAATTGACGTTAGGATCTTTCGCTGCTGCTTCAAGCGCTTCTTTCACAAGTTCCTTCGGTCGTTGATCATTTCCATCAGCATCCGGATAATTTCCACCGTAATATGCTGCTTCATGTTTTGCTGTATACCAGCCATGCACTTCTCCGTCCAACGCGTAACTGCCACCTGACTGATTATTATAATATTGTTGCATACTTACTAATGTTTCACCATTAGGACCTTTATATCCATCTTTACTAAACACCATGTCCTGGAAATGACTCATCGGATAGTCTTCATAGAACATATCTGATTCTTCTTTAGTAATTGTAGAGTTTTTATAATCTGGAAAGTCGATTGCTAAAAGTAAGACTTTGTCTGTACGCTTTTCACCTGAATATACTTCAGGTACTACTGATGGTAAATTTTTAGCGTGTCCTAATTTTTTCCCTTTACCTTTTGTATATTTATTTTGTGCATTTTGTGCATTTTTCTTTGTTGTGACTTTATTATATTTCTTATCGAATGCACCTTTATTTCTTATGTATTTATTAGACTGTTCCTGCTTATGTTTTAGAAATTGTTGTACTGCTTTCTCTGCTTCAGCTCTCGATGCTGTTTTAGAAAGTATCCCTTCTTTTTGTAACATCTTAATTAATCGTTCTTCATTTGCAACACCCGCATCGAAACCACTGCCACTCATCGTCTGTACTTTTGTATCAGCATATGCTGCACCGCTTGTTAAACCAAGACTTGAAAACCCTAAAGATAACGCAAGTAGTGAAGAAAATAATTGTTTTTTTCTCATCGCTTAGCCCCCGAATGTTTTTAATTTTTGTTTCTGAAATTATTATCTTCTAAATTTTCAGAATTGTAAATATATTTTTTAACATTTTTATTATTACAAATATGTAACAAAAAAAACAGGACAGCAATTACTGTCCTGTTCTATCAAAATATTTACTTGAAAATACTGATTTTCGCTACTGTTCCATCAGTATTTTGATCTTCAACTTTAATCTTTATACCAAGTTGTGGCAATATACGACTACTGTCTGGTACCTGCATGCGCTCTCTAGCAGATAAACTATAGCGTTTATCTGTAAATAAAGTTACAGGTTTAGTCGATTTTTTCTTAAAGAAATAATTTTTTGCTTTGTTAAACTGACCATAACTTTTCGTATTAAATGGTGCATCAAACACTTGCGTATCTGACATCGGTATTAAACCATCTGGTGTTGTGATATTAGATGGACTAGCATCAACGACACCAACTAAACTTTTACCAAAGTGTTTAGATAAATTTGCGTTATCCGGGTACGTTTCATTTACATACCAGATTAATAAACCTTTACCATATTGATTGATGCCAAAAGGATCCTTAATATGCGAAAGTCCTTTATCCACACCGTTATGTGAACGCCATTCTAACAGATAATAATGATTGTAGTTTTTCACCTTACCATTCTTATCTTTCTTTCGTATAGGTGGTAAATTCACTTTCACAACATCATTATTAACACCTTTAATACTTGCCTGATCTAATAAATAATATCTTTTTTTCGAAGAAATATTCTTATAGTTTACTTCACTACCTAGTATCCAGTTTCCACCGTAAATTTGTTGTAAATCTGACTTTGCAAATGGACTTAAACCGACTGGTTCCATACCGGGAATAATGCCGGCATCTGCGCCATAACTCATCAACGACCAGAATCTTACTGGTTCTCCGGCATGACTATTTGCATTCGGCGCTGTGTCATATTCATCAATTAAACCAAGCATATGGCCAAATTCATGTGAGAATGTGCCTACCGTACTATCTTCAGCTAAAATACCATATTCAGCGATTCCAAGACGATTTTTATAGAATTTTGAATGTTTGCTATATGTTCCAGGGATTGATTTTGGATTGCCATTTTTTGATAACGCTACTTCAGAAACATGTTCCCAAATCGAATTCTGTAAGAACTTACCACCGCCTTCACTCTCACCGATACCACTAAATACAACGACAAATTTATCGATGATGCCATCCGGTTCTTTCATGTTACCGTCCTGGTCTAAATCATAATAATCATATTGATCGTATTTACTCATATCGATACTTTTATCTTGAGCTGCATGGGTAGCTGCTTCCATAATTAATTCAGTTACTTTTTCATCTTCATTATGTCCATAGTAATTTAGAGGATGTTTCGCACGATACCATCCTGTTACTTGCCCTTGTAGTTCTAAACTATTTCCAGACACGTTCTGATAATACTTTTTGATAGAATCATACTGTTTCTGATCAGGTCCTGTAATTGAATCACCAAAGAATAACTGCTCATAATATGATTTATCATAAACTTTACGATAGTTTTCAGTATCAGCTTTTGTCAAAGTAGAAGCTGGACTATTGCTAAAATCCATCATCACGACGAGCACGTTTTCTTTCATCGGTTGTTCACGATAAATCCTTTTCTTAAATGCCGGCACTTTATTTGCAACAGTAGAACTCGATTTAAGTACTGGTTCATTCACTTTAATCTTATCGGTATTATCAAACTTAATTTCTTCTTCTGTCTTTGGTACTTGTGTATTAGTGGCATATACCATACTCGTTGGTAACAATACAGTCGAAATAGCTGCTATTGATAATGTTTTAATGAATTTATTCACTGCCTTACCTCACAATCATCTTTTCTTTTTGTATTAATTTATTTTTCGCATATATATTAATCGTAATCTCACCGTTCGCTTCTCTAGCTATCTTACCATGAAAATAGCTATGAAAACGATTTTCATTTTTTTTAGTATCATAAGCGCGCGATTGTCCGGGCGGATTGCCATCAAAAAGGCCGACTTGCTCACCATCAGCATCAATCAGTTCAATTGAAACTTGATTTAGCTGTTCCTGAGTATATACATCCACGGTGAAACGCTGACCGATACTTACCGTCTTTGGATACTGTACGTCAATTTTATTTCCTGTTATCGTTTTATCCTGTGTGGTTTTATTATCTGTATTATCTTTTTTATTTGTTGATTTATTATTCTGTTGATGCTCGCTACTTGATACAGCTATATGCTTTGTGTCTTTGCCAAAACTACCCGGTTCAAAAGTTGATGGATCATACCATTTATAATCATGTCCAGGTGTTCCCCAAGGTTCACGTTTCGGTTCAGTTGATTGCTCTGGTATTTCAAATTTTAACACTTTCGTAGGTTTATCTAAAGAAACCTTACCCTTTAACGAAGAATAGTCTTCTTGTTTCATCATCCACTGTATGAGATTTTCCATTAAAACTTGATGATCCATCTCGCGAATTCCATCGTATGTCTGCTTTTCCTGACCATTATCTTCACGCACATATTTTGGGGTGCTATCTTCAACGATTGATGAATCACCGATAAATACGGCTTTACCTTTCCCTAGTTTACTAATCGCAATAAAGGCCCCCTCATCTTTAAAACCATTTGTATAGACCCCTTGATCTACCGCATGCGACCATTTATCATGTTTTGATAATTTTTCAGGGTAGATGATACCTTTAGCGATTTCAGGATTAGTTATCATGATTGTGCTGCCGGCATGCATATTTACTTTCTCAACATCATCAAGCAAACCGAAAGCATTATCTTCATCCTTCGCCGACAATACGACATCATCTAATGCATTATATCTGAAACGTACTCCAAATGTTTCACTTAGAAAGTCGCTTGAAATAACATCTTGCATTCTATCAGCATTTATTTCATCCTGCGACATACCTTTTGTAATATTGTGAAATGCACCACGTCGGTATCCATTAAAAATTTCCGAAGCATCAAAGCGATTTAAGTTTCTGTCAGCGTTATAATGATCTGCAATCATCATGATGCTACCACCACTATTGACATACTCTTTAATCGCTTGTTGCTCACTTGCTTTTAAAGGTATATTAGGTTCTGGCATAATAAATGCTTTATATCGTTTTAATAATTTCAGTGTAATCTCTGTCTGATAATCTGTAGAAGCAGTAGTAAAACCTAACTTATTAATGTCATCATTAAACGTAGAAAAGCCACCATCGATAACCCAATCCGCTTCACCAGCAGTCACGCCATGTGAAGCATCAAATAATATTTCGCTTACATCATTAGATTTAAGATTTGTTGTGTTAGATTCATTTGATGAATTACATGCAGTCAGAAATATCGTTGCTGCAAATAGTACTGTGATTTTTTTCATAAGTATCCTCATTAAAATAGTGTATTAATATATATTATGACATATACATTAACACACTACTGTAAATTTATTATTTTTATTTTGTATTGTAAGAAATTAATCTCACTTTCACTTTGTCAGTTTGCAGATTGACGTCAGCATCTTTCGGTGTTGTTACTGTTACATCCGTTAAATCATCAGATTCATTGAATTCATAAGTAACTAAATAACTTTCAAAATCCTGATCAAAGTTTGGTTTCTGTGCAACGATGCGATTGATATCTCCGTAGCTATCTTTAACAGTATAACCCGTGATTGCTTCAAGTTCACGCGCTATCTCTGATAATGTAAATGATTTACCTTCCAGCAGTACAAATTTCTCTTCATGCATATTGAACGCCTCCGTAGTCTTTTCTTCTATATTCCCGATTCTATCAGTAAAAAACATTCAAAATATCCATCTTTTTAACTACTGAATTACATATCCTTTTGACTGCGTATCTGTTTTATCATTCATATCTTGTGATTGGGATACGCCACCTTTAATAAACAGAAGCGCTTTACCAGTTTCAACTTTTTTATAATCTTCCTTATTAATTGCGATTGATTTATAGCTTATCGTTTTTTCCTTTGGCGCATATTCAGTATAGTTATTTTTACTTTTCTTCATTGAACTTTCCTGTAATTCTGGTGGTATGAAAGAAGCGTTCTCAGAAAATATTTTCTTATCTCCTAAATCCAGGACACCGATATTATTATAATATAACGGCTTATCTAAAGTATTCTCTGCAGTTACTTCATAGATTAGTACATAACCTTCTGTCTCACCATCAAATAGAACGACCTGATCTTTAGGCATATCTGTTACTTTAAATATTTGTATACGGTTAATTGATGTCTTCATGCCGGCATCATTAAAATCCAGACCGACGTTACGAATCGATTTAATCGTTTGAATTTTACCATTTGTACTTGCTGCAATTGTATTGGGCATGGTTGCTTTATTTCTTGCCTGTGCTATTTTCTTTTCTTTTTGTGCACGCACTTTAGCTTCCTGTTCAGCTTTTTGTTTTGCGATTAATCGATTGCGTCTATCGATAGCCTCCTGCTTTTTCTTCGCAGCTTCTTCACGCTTAATCTGTGCTTTTATTTCAGCTTCTTTTTCTTTTTTCAGCGTATCTATTTCAAACTGCTTTTCTTTAATTTCTTTATCAATCGATTTATTATCTTCCTGTAACGATTTATATTCTTTTTCTGATTTATCTTTTTGCTGCTTTAATGATTCAATATCTTTTTTAATTGCTGTTGTATCATCATTACTACAGCCCGTTAAAAATAAAGCACCTGAAATTGCTAAGTACGCAAAGTTTTTCAAGTTAATCCCACCTTCATCATTCTGTCTTTATTTTAACATAGAATATAAATTTCGTATGGAATTAACATTTGGTTAAAATCTTATCTTTTGCTTTATAAAAAGAAATAACGAACAATAAGAATATATCAATACGAGGAGGAATATTTATGAAATATAAAATTATTCATAGCCCTGTATCAAAAAGCACACCGAATCACATGATTCTTCCAGTTATCGTCTATCAGAATGTTGAAGGAGATTTTACTGAAATATTTAAAAATAATCAATGGACAGATATATGGACAAATGGTGTATTTGACTATCATCATTTTCATCCTAATACACATGAAGTGCTTGGTATCGCTTCAGGTGAAGCAACTTTGATGATTGGTGGTGAATCAGGAAGTCAGTTAAAAGTAAAACAAGGTGATGCATTATTACTCCCTGCAGGCTATGGTCATAAACGTATCGCAGCAAGTGAGGATTTTAAAGTTGTCGGTGCATACCCAACAGATATTGATGTTGAATCGTTAACAAGTTATGAAGACATCCAAACAATTAACAGCACGATAAATAGTGTAATGTTACCAGAACATGACCCTATCGAAGGTGACAAAGGTGTAATGTTTAAAGAATGGCACAATATTTATCATTGTAGTACTTACGTGAAATAATGATAAAAGGAGCAGAAATTTAATTCTGCTCCTTTTATATTAAAACCACTTCTTTATTCGGAAATAGCCTATCATTCCAACCGTAATAGCAATCATCACAATCCATACTGCCAAATATCCGTATTTCCAGTGCAATTCAGGCATGACATCAAAGTTCATCCCGTAAATACCTGCAATTAAAGTCAGTGGCATAAAGATTACTGAATATATTGTTAAAATTTTCATGATATTATTCATTCTAAAAGAGTTCAGCGAAATATAATTATCACGAATATCCGCTGTCATCTCACGGGAAGATTCAATCATCTCTACCTGCTTAATTAAATGGTCATTAATATGATGCAGAAATATTTTCTGTTTCTTACTTAATGCCAATACTCTGCCTTCTAATAGTCGATATACTAAGTCGCGCATCGGCAATACTGTACGTCTAATCAATAAAAGATCTTCTCTCAAATCAAACGTCTCATCTATTAGATTCTCGGTTGAGATATCTACTGAATGTCTATCTTCAAACGAGAATACTTTGTCTTCTAAGTCATATACGAACGGGAAATAGTTATCGACGATAGCGTCAAGCGTTTTATACATCACTTCATTTGTCGTAACCTTTTCATTCGGCTTTTTGTTCAGCATTGAATGCCAGACTTTATCGACCTCTTCAGAAGCCTCTTTATGATAGGTCACAATAAGGGTTGAATTGATAAAGATATCAATTTCTTCAGGTTTCATCGTACGCAAGTCAATTGCATGAAAGACGAAAAATAAATAATCATCATATTCTTTATATTTCGGACGTTGCTTAACCGTCGTTGCGTCTTCAATAGATAATGGATGAAAGTGAAAAAACTGACTCAGTAGTAGATTCTCTTCTTTTGTAGGTTCACTCATATCCACCCACAGCCATTTCGGCGTTACTTCTATATCATAGGGTGAATCACAAACATGCAACGTATTCATTTCATCAATATAAAGCGTTCTAATCATTTTGCACCTCTATTATTTTTATCATTCGATTACTATGCTCTTTAAATTGATAGCCTAATCTCTCATTTAATTGTCTCATCGCAAAATTTTTAGGGTCAACGTCACTGTAAATAATACCAATGTGTTGTTCTTTTGCGATTGTTTCAACATAGTACTTAAGTTGTATCGCGTATCCTTGATTACGATATTTCGGATAAACAAATGTTGATTTAATATGTATTGCACCATCTATTGCATACCAAATATATGCACAGATTTTGTTGTTGTGTTCTATGACTGTAATCTGATCATGCTTATGCTTCATCAGTAATTGAATTGATTCATATCGCAAATCAATATCCAAAGGTGTTACCTTATATGATGAATCGTAAGCTAATGGGATATTTTCATGTAATGCTGCAATTTCTTTTATCTTATTTGTTTCAGTTAACGATAATTTTCTCATGTTATTTCACCTTTTTTATTGTACATGGATATGTTTGATAACTCCACACTAAACTTGAATGTTATTGCAATCTAAAGCTCTAACTCTTAGCTGTTATATATACAAAATTCAAAAAACTAGTGTGTACCATTACAGATAAAAAGCTTTAAATCAATGTTTCTAAAAAAATTAACCGTTTTCAAAATAAATGTGATTATTTTCACGAAAGTTGTTATAATAGTATTGTGAAGTAATTAACATAATGAAAATTTGGAGGGATTAATATGTTTAAAGAAGAAACTAAAAAAACAAATGCTTGGGAAGGTTTTAAAACTGGTAAATGGAACAAAAGAATCGACGTTCGTGAATTTATCCAATTAAACTACACTTTATATGACGGTAAAGATGAGTTTTTAGCAGGGCCAACTGAAGCAACGAAGACATTATGGAATCAAGTTATGCAATTAACAAAAGAAGAACGTGAACGTGGTGGTATGTGGGATATGGATACAAAAATACCATCTACGATTACATCGCATGACGCAGGTTATTTAAATAAAGATCTTGAAACAATTGTCGGTGTTCAAACTGAAAAACCTTTCAAACGCTCTATGCAACCATTTGGTGGTATTCGTATGGCAAAAGCTGCTTGTGAAGCATATGGCTATGAATTAGATAAAGAAACTGAAAAAATATTTACAGATTACCGTAAAACACACAATGCTGGTGTATTCGATGCTTACTCTAAAGAAATGTTAGCTTGTCGTAAAGCTGGTGTAATTACAGGTCTTCCAGATGCTTACGGACGTGGACGAATTATCGGTGACTACCGCCGTGTTGCATTATATGGTGTCGATTTCTTAATGAATGAAAAACAAAAAGACTTCAATAACTTATCATCAGTAATGTCAGAAGACATTATTCGTTTACGTGAAGAAGTTTCTGAACAATATCGTGCATTAAATGAATTAAAAGAATTAGGTAATATTTATGGATTTGATATTTCTCGTCCAGCAGAAAACTTTAAAGAAGCTGTTCAATGGACTTACTTAGCATACTTAGCAGCAATTAAAGAACAAAACGGTGCTGCAATGAGTTTAGGTCGTGTATCTACATTCTTAGATATTTATGCAGAACGCGATTTAAAAGCTGGTACAATTTCAGAAATCGAAGTACAGGAAATCATCGACCACTTCATTATGAAATTACGTTTAGTTAAATTTGCACGTACACCAGATTACAACGCATTATTCTCTGGAGACCCTACTTGGGTAACTGAATCAATCGCTGGTGTCGGTATTGACGGCCGTCCTTTAGTTACTAAAAACTCTTTCCGTTTCTTACATTCATTAGATAACTTAGGTCCAGCACCAGAACCAAACTTAACTGTATTATGGTCTACACGCTTACCTGAAAACTTCAAAAAATACTGTGCAAAAATGAGTATTAAAACAAGCTCAATTCAATATGAAAATGATGATTTAATGCGTGAAAGCTATGGCGACGACTATGGAATTGCTTGTTGTGTATCTGCAATGAAGATTGGTAAACAAATGCAATTCTTCGGTGCGCGTGCCAACTTAGCAAAAACATTATTATATGCAATCAACGGTGGGGTTGACGAAGTAAGTGGCGCTCAAGTTGGACCAAACTTCGCTCCTATTACTGATGAAATTTTAGATTACGATAAAGTGTACAAACAATTTGATCAAATGATGGAATGGTTAGCTGGTGTTTATATCAACTCATTAAACGTGATACATTACATGCATGATAAATATAGCTATGAAAGAATTGAAATGGCTTTACATGACACTGAAATTATTCGTACAATGGCTACAGGTATTGCAGGGCTATCAGTTGCAGCCGATTCATTATCAGCAATCAAATACGCTAAAGTTAAAACAATCCGTAACGAAGAAGGATTAGTTGTAGACTTTGAAACTGAAGGAGAATTCCCTCAATACGGTAACAATGATGCACGTGTCGATGATATCGCTGTACAATTAGTAGAATCATTTATGGGCAAATTACGTAAACACAAAACTTATCGTGATTCAGAGCATACAATGTCTGTACTTACTATCACTTCAAACGTAGTTTATGGTAAGAAAACAGGTAATACACCTGACGGTCGTAAAGAAGGAGAACCATTTGCACCAGGTGCTAACCCAATGCACGGCAGAGATAAAAACGGAGCTTTAGCTTCATTATCATCAGTTGCAAAATTACCATATGACTGCTGTAAAGATGGTATTTCTAACACATTCTCTATCGTTCCTAAGTCTTTAGGTAAAGAAGATGATGCTCAGCAACAAAACTTAGTTGGTGTACTTGATGGATATGCGATGCAACATGGTCACCACTTAAACATTAACGTATTTAACAGAGAAACTTTACTTGATGCGATGGAACATCCAGAAGAATACCCTCAACTTACAATCCGTGTATCAGGATATGCTGTAAACTTTATTAAATTAACAAGAGAACAACAATTAGACGTTATTTCAAGAACATTCCACGAAAAAATGTAGAATATAACAATGCACTAAGTAGTTAAAGGACGGGGATTTAAATGATTAAAGGACATATTCATTCAGTAGAAAGTTTAGGTACGGTAGACGGACCTGGTTTACGCTATATATTATTCACACAGGGTTGCCTTCTGCGTTGCCAGTTCTGTCATAACCCTGATACTTGGGAAATCGGTGCACCTTCAAGAGAAGTTACTGCTGATGAAATTGTAGAAGAAGTAGTTCCTTATATCCCTTACTTTAACGCTTCAGGTGGTGGCGTAACTGTTAGTGGTGGTGAACCGTTACTGCAGTTACCATTCCTTGAAGAGTTATTTCCAAAGTTAAAGCAGCATGGCATATCTACTTGTGTTGATACATCAGCAGGTTGCTTTAATGAAACCCCAGCATTTATGCATCACTTCGATGAAATGCAGAAAAATACTGATTTATTTCTATTAGATATTAAACATATTGATAATGAGAAACATTTGAAACTTACAGGAAAACCGAATACTCATATTTTAAGATTTGCTCAAATACTTTCAGAAAGAAAACAACCTGTCTGGATCAGACATGTACTTGTGCCAGGTATAACAGACGATAAAGAAGATTTAATCAAACTCGGCGAATTTATCAATCGTCTAGAGAACGTAGAAAAATTTGAAATACTTCCTTATCATCAACTTGGGGTACATAAATGGGAAGCATTAGGTATTCAATATCCATTATCTGATATTGAACCACCGAGTGATGAAGATGTAAAACATGCATATGATCTTGTAAACTTTAAAGGTAAGACGCCACTAAGTAATTAAAAGAAGCTTCCAGCTTTTGCTGGAAGCTTCTTTCGTATTCACTATTTCTATGTTAGTCATCCTCATATGTATCGAGCAACATCATTTCATCATAATTAATCGATTGTCTGAGTTCTACTGCTAAACTTGTCGTTATTTTTCCTCTAGCTAACAGACGGTTGACTAAATCTTTCTCAGCATTTAATACATCTAGTGCAAATAACGTTTCGTCATCTTCTAATGTCTCACTTGTTGCATTTCGTTTTAATTGATTCACCCTATTTAAATAATTATCTGATACTAATGCAATTTCCACACGATTGTCTAAAGTCATTTCTTCACTTAAACGCTGGACGACATTGTAATGAACACGCGCAGCGATCTTTTGAATTTCATATAAATTATTCTTTATCGACAAAGAACTTGCCTGATTAATACGATTTGCAAACTCTTTACGTTTGCGGTGCATTCTAAATAGAAACAGCATACGTCTAAAAAAGTTTGTGGAATGGAATATTTTCGAACGCTCAATATATTGAACATAGTTATTAAATGAACTTTGAGTAATTTCATTTGAATCAATCATCTCATCTAAAGTCTTCATTTCAACATTCATCGCAATCGCATGGAGGCGATCAATTTCTTTAGGACTATGATTTCTATCAGTTACTTCACTATAGAAACCAACCTGCATTGTATATTGTCTGATTAAATTTCCAGCTATCATACTATTTTCTTCAGTCGTATTGTCATGAATATATTTAATACCGTATTCTTTTAACTTAATACGTGCATCATTAAAGCTAAGCATTGATTCATCAACAGCTTCTTTAACTTTCGGCGTCAATATTGGCAGGAAGATTTGTGCGACTACTAAACTGATGACAATAACACCTGCTGCGATAAATAATAAATTATCTCTATAATTAAATACTTCTCCATTAACAATTTCTCGGGGAATCGTCAATGCGATGGCCATAGAGATCGTCCCATGTACACCACATACAGTTGCAATCAATGCATACTTAAAACGATTTGGTCGAACTTCTTTCTGATCAATATTCTCTCGTTTTAAGATACGCTCGAAACGACTTTCCCGAATATAGAACATATCATATAAGAAAAATACCCAGATAAATCTAAAGAAGTAGACAAGTAGTGCAATAAAAAGCATATACATCACTGTTGAAAAGATATCTTCATTACCATGTTCAACTAAAGAAGTAGTCACTTCAGGTATTAAATAACCAAGTAACGTAAAGACGAATCCATTTAGTACAGTTGATAATAATCCCCACGTATTGTTATAACCCATCTGTAAACGCGTCGTTGCCTGACTCATCCTATCACGTTCGATACCGTGTACGATACCACCAATTACAGCCGCGATTACGCCTGACGAGTGAACTTGTTCCGCAATTACATAAATAATAAACGGTGTTAAAAGCTGAATTAAAATAAAGATATATTCATTAAAAAATCCTTTTCTGATTAAGAAAATTCTTAGCTGTACAAACAATAGACCGACAAATAGACCTATCAGTAAACCACCTACAGTTGCAATAAAAAACTGTGAGACAGATTCACTAACGCTGAATGCACCAGTTGTTAACGCGAGCAAAGCAATCTTAAAGCTTAAAATACCAGCAGCATCATTAAGTAATGACTCCCCTTCAAGTATCGTCATCAAACCTTTAGGCAGCTTCTTACCTTTAGCGATTGCCTGCACTGCTACAGCATCAGTAGGACAAATGATTGCAGCGAGTGCAAAACTTGCAGCGAGTGGCAGAAATGGCATCATCCAGTGGACAATATAACCTAATCCAATCACTGTTGTAAATACCAGTCCCATTGCCATTAAGATGATTGGCTTTAAATATTTTATAAAAGTTAATCTTGATACATGATAGCCTTCTAAAAATAATAGTGGTGCGATAATGCCCATTAAGAAAAGTTCCGGTTCAAATTCTACATGTAAAGGTACTGGTGTTAAGAATATTAGCATCCCGATAATGATTTGGATAAATGCTAACGGTACCTTCGGAAAATAGTAATTAACAATCGTAGCGACAATGATTGCAAATACAAGACTTAAAATAATAATAAAACTTTCCATTTGTCACCTCTATTTATCTTTAATGATAAATAATTATACCCCTAAACGAATCAATATCACATAAAAGTTTATCAAAATTAAAAAAAGTAAGTAGTCTACAATCAACTACCTACTTTTAAATTAATCTATTAACAAATTATTGTGTATCACGAGATGGTCCGTAAATAGGAGGTACTCTTAAATCAGCTTGTCTCATTAATACAGTCATTTGACCTCTATGATGTGCCTGATGAGCAATCATAGAATAAAGCAGATGACCTTTCGGCATATTTTGACCGAAGAAATCAACATCTTCAATTAAACTTTCGTCTGTTAATGAAGCATCGTAAGCTGCTAATGTATTATTATATATTTCTTCTGCTGCACTTACCATTTCAGCAACCGTTTCTGGTTTAGCAGAATCAAATGTTGCACCTTCTACTTTTAAACCGGCACGTTCGGCAAAACCTCCGACACTTGAAATGACGTGCCATGCAATCTCACCTAAAGTACGATCTAATTCTGATACCGCTTGATCTAAAGACTCATCAGTTAACTCTTTTAAACACGCGATTGTCGTATTTGCTTCCATGCGATATTGATTAATAAAATCCTGTTTAATACGAAACATTGAAATGCCCCCTTCTTAGTAATACTTTTAATATACCCTCATTCCTAATGAAATACCATTAAAACGAAAGAACCACACATTATAATTATATAATTTGTAATATTGACACAATATAATAAATTAATATATGATATTAAAAAAGGAAGGAGTGATGTTTTATGGCGAAATTTAATCTGGTAAATGCTACATTTTATTTCGTCATGGACATTACTCGCTAATTTATTGCTCGTATACCCGTGACGAATAATCGCCACGGGTATTTTTATATATAAAAGGAGCAATATAATGGAAATTTTAACTCAATTAGGATATAACGAAGAACGAAAGAAACAAGCAAACGCTATCGATGAAAAATTACTTAAAGCACGAATAACTGTACAACATAAAGGAATGTATCGCGCACTCACTGAAAATGGCGAATACCTCGTTCAGCTCTCAGGTAGAGATAAATTTAGCAGTCGCAATCTTATAGAAGTACCGGCAGTCGGAGATTTTGTGTTAATTAAGCCATTTCCAAATGAATATAAAGGTATTATTCAACATATATTACCAAGAACACAACAATTCATCAGAAATGCTGCAGGCAATCAAACGAAACCACAAATAATCGCGACGAACATCGACTATGCATTCCTTACGATGAGCTGTAATGATAATTTTAACACCCATCGATTAGAACGTTATTTAATTGCTTCATATGATTCAGGTGCAACACCAATTATCATTATGACAAAAGCTGATTTAATTACAGAACTAGATAAAGAAATTATGATTGCAGAATTGAGCAATGTAGCTCCAACAGTACCAGTATATTTTGTGCGTCATGATAGTGATAATCATATAGAAACAATTAGAACTTATCTAAAAGAACATAAAACAGGCACTTTACTCGGTTCTAGTGGTGTAGGAAAATCTACGTTGATCAATCGATTATTAGGAAAAGACGTTATGGATACAGGCGAAATCAGATTAACTGATGATAAAGGAAAACATACGACGACTCATCGTGAACTCCTTGTACTAGATGATGGAGGAATATTAATCGATACACCAGGAATGCGTGAGTTCCAGCTTTGGAGTACCGGTGAAAATATAGGATTAGTAACTGAATTCGAAGATATAGAAGAACTTATAGCTCAATGTAAATTCAATGATTGTACACATACAAATGAACCAGGATGTGCAGTAAATGCTGCAATAACATCAGGTGAATTAACTGAGGAGAGAATTGAACGATATAATAAATATTTAAAAGAATTGGCATTTGTGGAACGACGTAATAATGAAGCAAAGATGAGTGATGAACGTAACAAATGGAAGAAGATGACCCAACAAGGTAAAGCAAATCGTAATGCGAAGATGGGAAAAAGATAATAGTTGAATGAATTGGTGTGAGTGGGCTGAAAATGATGTTTCTAGCCCACTCACAGTTATTTTTAATAGAATTTTAACTTCGAGTGGGCTGAATGCCATAAATTCAGCCTACTCGAATTATTTAAAACCATATTTGACATCTAAAACGAGAAGTTATATATTATAAATAAGCTACTTGGTAATACAAAGTAGCTTTTAAAAGATTAGCTATCTTGTATTACAAAATAGAGGTGAAACATATGAGTATGCGCACTCAATTATTGAAAGGATTACTCGATGCATGCGTTCTTTCGATTATTAAAGAAAAAGAAGTTTATGGTTATGAACTCTCACAGAAGTTACTCGATTCCGGACTCGGTAACATCAGCGAAGGGACAATCTATCCAGTTCTTCTTCGTTTACAAAAGAAAAATTTGATTACCAGTGAAATGCGGGCAAGTGATGTCGGACCGAAACGAAAATATTACTTTATTACGCCTGAGGGTGAAGAAGAACTCGAGAACATGGTCGAAGAATGGAATGCAATTGTCGGACCAATATCTCATTTGATTAATAAGGAGTGAATGTCATGAAAACAAAAGATATTATCGAACAAAACAATTTAAAACGTGAAGAACTGACACCAGAAAATTTAAAAGTTTACGAGCAGGTATTGATGTATTTACGTTGTGATTTATCAATTTCAGAGCGCGTTACAGAAGTGACTTTAATGGATTTACTAGATCACTTACTTGAAGCACAAATGCATGATGTTACAACCGAAGAATTTTTCGGCCATGATCCAGAACAGTTTGCTAAAGATTTAGTTGCAGAGATTCCAAAAGAATCGAAGCGTAATATGTGGATGTTCGGTGCTTCAATATTCTTTCTACTATTTGCAATATTTAGAGGTATTTCAGGTATTGCTGATTTTATCACCGTTAATCTGTTACACAGAGACAATGCGATTTATCTCGGTAGTGAATTAACTGCTAATCTTATAACTTCACTTGTTATCGGTGCAATCATTTTCGGTATCTTCAAATATCTACAACTTAGCGCTTTTAAAGATGATGAAACAAGAGGACAAAAAATTACAATATTTTTTGTATTATGGATTGTGATGGTTATTCCATTCCTTGTTTCGATGTTCTTACCAGATTTAGTACACATCGGCCCAGTTGTTCATATCCCCTGGTATGTTAATATCAGCATTGGCGTAGCGTTTTACTTACTCTATAAGCTATTATTTAATGCTTCACGAAACGATAAGGAAGTTGCCTTTATGAAATAAAAAAATCATCCCAAAGTTTATGCTTTGGGATGATTTTTTTTAAATGATGATATCAAATATAAACCATATAATCATAATAATTAAAATGATAAACTTAGCCAACGTGCTTGTAAGGAAGCCTAATAACGATCCAATACTTGCATCCATCGCACGTTTAAAATCTTGCTGAATCAGTAGTTCTACAATGAATACTGCAACAAACGGTATTATGATAATACCGAATGGTGGGAAGAAGAAGCTACCGAGTATAATCCCGATTGCTGCCGTAAGCTCCCCTGCTTTACTTCCGCCAAACTTCTTAACAAAGCGACTTCCTAATACATAATCACTTATTAAAATAATAATCGTAAGTGTTGCCATCGCTATCCAGAAGAACCATGATAGTTCATTATTGTTAATCGCGAAATGATAGATAAAAAAGCCAACCCACATCATCAGTATACCAGGTATCATTGGCATCACTAATGCTACGAATGCTGATAAAAAAGCTAATATAACGAATGTCCATAGTATGAATGTCATGCTAAATCCTCCATCTTAACAGGTTTAGTGAATATTAATAAAACGAATGCAAGCAACATGAATGTTGCTGATACAAAGAAAACATTACCTAGCCCAACAAACCCACTCATAACGCCACCTAATAAATTACCAACTAATTGTCCGACAATCATCGCGTTTGAGAACAATGTAGATGCATAACCCGGGAAGTCTGGTAGTATATCCTGAAAATAACTTATCCCTAATCCAAGTAATATCGCAAGGAAGAACGCAAGCAATACCTGACCGATTAACATCGCTGTGACATTATCAAATACACCGATTGAGAAATAATAGGCACCACCAGAAACTGCACCAATCATCAATAATGTCCTTGTCTGAAATCTACTTGCAAGTACGCCAAGTATGATCATAAAAGGCACTTCAAGTCCCGCACATAAACTTGCGAGATAACCTACATTGGCTTCATCTTCTTTTATAAATTCTGTTACAAAAAGCGGCATATTTAATGTATACATCCATTGCCCAACATGTAAGAATACAAATGCTAGAAATGGAATCAATAAATACATATCTTTAGCTAAGTTTGGTGCAACGGGTTCAATTCTATTAGAATTGTAGACAACTTTCTCAGGTTTCACTTCGTGGAAAAAGATTAAGAATGAAATCAATACAATCCAGTAAATGATTACTGTTCCTCCAAAAATGCCCCCAAAACCGAAATGTTTAAGTAAGACCGTCCCTACTAATGGTCCAAACAAGAATCCAAAACTAAACATTGAACGTAAAACAGTGTTTGCAAATACTGCATTTTTACTTGAGGCAGAAGCATTGATACTCTCTCTTGCAGAAGCATACATTTGAGGCATCGCAGGAGCAGACATACCACCAAAGAATACATATAATGCAATAAAGAGGTAAGGATTAGAAACAAGATAATACATACTAAATGCAACTGATGCCATTGCTAAACTGAACATGATCATATACTTTCTGTTAAATCCTGCTCTATCAGAGAATCTAGCAACAATCGTATTTACACCAAATCCAGCAAGTGCAAATAATGCCATCATGACACCATACAGACCACGTGTCATACCCAGTTCCTGTGTCGCATAAAGCACAAAGAATGGCACAGTAATCGCTAATGCCATACCAAGTAATGTCATATTAATAAGAAATAAGACATAATTTTTAATACTTAATAAATTTTTAAACATATATACACTTACTTTCTATTTATTATAACTACATATAATACTGTTATATTATAAAGCAAAAATATCATTTGTATAGTCACGTCTATTTATAACGTGATTAATACCGCTGCTTTATCATCATGCAATTTCACTCGTGGATAATGAATCTTCTCGATATCTTCTAATTCTTTCGTAATCATATATTCGAGCATGGCATCTAAGCCATCATGAATAAATTTCTGAACGAATTTCTGAAGACCAAGTCTTTCTATATCAAAGAAACCATCTGTTGTAATCAGGATATGTGATAAATTTGATAATTCAAATTGTCCACGATTATATGACTGATTGAAATTTACATCACCATTCATCACCGAATATCCATCTGGAATATTTGCTGTACTTTTAGCATTATCAAGGGCTTCGATCATTTCTTTCGGCAATGTATTTGATTCGTATACACCAGGATATTTTTCCTGCCAGTACTTCACACGATCACTTTCATTCTTCTTACTATAATCAGGAACAATTTGAGATACTTTATTTTCTTTCGTAATTGTGTAGATAACACAGTCGGCTGAACTGGAATAATCGGCTATATTGTTATGAAGCTTTACAACAGCGTGGCAACACTGAAATCTATCTTTCGGATGATTAATAGCGATATTGAATGCTTCCATCTCTGTTTGGATGCTGGCATTTGCAAATTCAGTCGCATTATTTAAAGTAATGCTTTTATCAACTTGCTCAAACGTAGCTTTTACAGCATCCGTAGCACGTTTTCCAGGTGTGATATTATCAATCATAATACCTTTCAAACTTGTTACTCCGTCAATAACCCCATAAATATTTGCTGCTTCATTGATGACAACAGCATCTTCATTCATTATTCCTACTCCTTGAGCCAGTACGGATGTTATCATGTTTACACCTACCCTAGTAGAATTGTATTTCGTACTTCAGTCATCTTACGATCAAGTTCTGCTGATGCATCTGCAACTTCTCTTAATTCTTTTCGGATTTCATCACTTAATTGTTTTGTATTATATTTATACTGTAACTTATGTTCAGTTGATGCGAAAAAGTCCATTGCGAGTGTTCTAATTTGAATTTCAGCAGGTATCCACTTCACACCTTCTGACAGTACAAGTTCAGTCTCCACTATAAGATGCAAACTTTTATAGCCACTTGGTTTTGGATTTTTAATGTAATCTTTTACACGTACAATCCTTAAGTCACTTCGTCCACTGAGAAGCTCACATATTTTATAAACATCCTCTTCAAATGTCGTTACAATGCGTACACCAATAATATCGAATATATTTGCTCTGATATCATCTAGTGTAATAGGAATACCTTTACGATTTAATTTATCGCGTAAAGAAAGTGGTTCTTTTATTCGCGATTTAACATGTTCGAATGGTGAATAGCCATGTCGTGCCTGCCATTCAAGGTCAATAATTTCAATATCACTTGTAAGTTCTAGAAGCCCCATTTCATATTCTTTAAAGAAATATTGAAATTCTTCTGCCATTTTTACAAACTCAGTCTGTTCTTCAATTTTGCTAAATATTTGATTTACGTCCATATTTACTCCCTCTCTTCTAGACTAATATACCAAATTTACACAGAAAAAAGTACGAATACACATCGTATTCGCACTATATTATAGGTACATATTTCTTTATATCAAGATATTCAGCAGTTACTTCTTTCATCAATTCAATATAAGCACTCACTTGCGGTAAACTTAACATATCCGTTTCATAACAAAGATAAGTTTCACGCAGTAATGGATTATTTGCGACTTCTAACAGCTGAATTTCGAACTGATCATTATCTATGTCTTTCATAACGATTTCCGGCAATACGGTCATACCTACACCATTTAATAACAGTGATTTACAAGTAGAAATTTGATCAGTCTTTATTTGCGGAGCATATTCCTTATTAAATTGCTCTGTATACCAATGTTCAATTTCCTTTAAGTAAATGGGATCTGCCTGAAATTCAATCATCGGTAACTGATCAAGCTCATGTGCTTTGTTCTTAGGATAGATAAAGTAATGCTTTTCACTCATTAACAGTTCATTGTGCAAATTCATAATCTTGCTCCCACGTATTACCGACACATGAAAGTCATGACGATTGTTTGTAATGCGTGTAGATGAACCGACTTGCAGCTGTATCTTTACATTCGGATAACGTTCTACAAATCTTCCTAGAACTATCGGTAATATTGTATGTCCAATCAAAGAAGATACACCTATTGAAAGCTTACCGTTGACCACACCGTCAGAAGAATGAATCATCTCCTTTAGATTCGTTTCTTCTTTTAACATCTTTCTGGCATGCTGAATAATCATTTCTCCATTTGTCGTAACAATTAATTTCTTTTTCGTACGAATAAAGATTTCAGTACCCCACTCTGTTTCAATAGATTTAAGACGTTGACTCACTGCAGGCTGTGATATATATAATGTGTCTGCTGCTTTACGTAACGTCTCTTCATCAGCAAGCGCAACGAGTAATCTGTAATCATCAATTTTCATATACAATCCTCAATTCTAAAGATTATAAAATCGAATCGTATTCTCTTCTATTGTCAGGTTAACAGTTTCAGTATCGATTGATTTTATATGTCCAATTTCTTCTATTATAGCAGATAACTGAGCATGAATGTGATGCGCCTCAAAACCATCATGGGGCCATGGACCATCCGTTTCAATCATTAATCTTTCAAGCGGGAAATAAGTAACAACTTTACGTGTCTTTGGATTCCACAATACATCAGGTGTAACGCTCACCATATAATCTGTAGCTAATAATCGATTGATTATAGCATCACTCGCTTTAAACCAGTGAAAGTGCGCTTTTTCAATTGCATGTTTATGCAGTAAGTCTAGCGTTACAAGTGCATCATCGTACACAGCATGCAGCACGATCGGTAAACGATATTGTTTCGCTTTAATCATAAATTGTTCGAGCACCTCTATATAAAGTTGTACATTTAACTTTGGCTGTTCTCGTTTTAAATATTGAGGTAAACCTACCTCTCCGATAGCAGTTAATTGATTATGATGATTATCGATTAGGGATAATATTTTATCGATTTCAGTGTGATTTAGCGTTTGTTCAGGATGAAATCCGAGCGCGATATTAACTTTTGGATAATCGACTAAATCGAGTAACTTTTGAGAACCATGATAATCCATGGCAACAGCAATCAAACCATAAATCGCTTCGTTTTGTAGTATATGTTGCTGCTTAGATTCAGAATATTTATCTAAATGAATATGTGCGTCGTACATAATAGTGTTCTCCTTTACATTACGATGGAATCTTGTCCGATATCCTACTTTTATCGGACTTGTTTGGCTGATTAATCGGCCATTTCCACATATCTTGTCCGATATCTTACTTATATCGGACTTGTTGATTAATTCTACTAATTTCTATATAACATTGTATCAATTTATTTAGTTAGATACTGCTTTAAAGTAGTGTCCTTACACTTTTAAATCAATATGATAATATTTTCATTATTATACAAAATACAAATGCAAATAACTTAATCTAATTTTCAATTCTAATTTTGCACGTCGTTTCATAGAATGCTTTCAGGGAATAATATAAACATACTTACTTAGGAGGCGTTATTGATGGATAAATTCGAGAAGATTGACAAAGAGATTAAAGGTTACACTCAAGAGCATCAACCTGGTAGGGAAAAAGATATGGATCCTAAGCCAATCGCTGAAGATGAGAATTATAAAGCAAGTGGTAAATTAAAAGGTAAAGTTGCACTGATTACCGGTGGTGACTCTGGTATTGGTCGTGCTGTCGCTATTCTGTATGCTAAGGAAGGTGCTGATGTTGCAATCGGGTATTTCGATGAAGCAACGGATGCTAACGATACGATTAAGAGATTAGAAGCGCTCGGTGCAAAAGTAAAAGCTTATCAACATGATTTAAAATCAGAAGTTGATTGTAAACAATTGATTGATAATGTGATCAATGACTTTGGCAACCTAAATATATTAGTTAATAACGGTGGTGTACAATTCCCACAAGATAGTCTTTTAGATATTACAGCAGATCAAATTCAGGAAACATTTGCGACAAATGTATTTGGTATGATGTATTTATCAAAAGCAGCACTTCCTCACCTTTCTAAAGGAGATACGATCATCAATACAAGTAGTGTTACTGCTTATCGTGGTTCTAAGACTTTAATTGATTATTCAGCGACGAAAGGTGCAATCACTGCATTTACACGCTCATTATCACAAAGTCTTGCTGATGATGGTATTCGCGTAAACTCTGTTGCTCCAGGTCCTATCTACACACCACTAATCCCCGCAACTTTCCCGGCTGAGAAAGTTGAAAAGCATGGTGAAGAAACTGCATTAGGACGTCGTGGTCAACCAAGTGAGAATGCACCGGCTTACGTATATCTTGCAAGCAATGATTCTACGTATGTTACAGGTCAAACAATCCACATCAATGGTGGAGATTATATTTCAAGCTAAAAAAATGTGCCTATCATCCTCGATAGGCACATTTTATTTTTCTATTTTTTCTTTGCAATAGACCGCTAACTTTTCCAGATCACCAAAGTTTGTCTTTACATGCTGCATTATCTCATTTGCTGTCTGATACGCAAAATCATATTGTGCTTTCGTAATCTCTTTCTTACGTAATGCACGTTTAGCATCTTGTTCATCGACCAGTTCATATCGACCATCAGGTAATACTAATACATCTAAATAAAGATCATGCGTTCTTGCCTGACCAAGTTCAGGAAAATTTTCTTCATTTATATCGATGTAATATTGAATAGGTTGACTTTCACGATTATACATCACTGTTATACTGTAATGTTTATCTTTCGGTAATATTTGTAGCCAGCGATAGCCATCATCTGCAACGACAATGTCTTCTCCAATAATATTTACCACTAACGGTGACTTTACTTTCTCCATAATAATTTCCCCGATAATGCCTTCAAACTGTTCATCTTTGACAGCAATTTCATGATATTCTTTTCTGATTAAACGGCGCCAGCTGCGTTTATCAATATACTTGGTTTTCATACAACCCACTCCTTACCAATCATTATATAAAAATAAACAAGGATGATAAATCATTTTATCTCCTTGTTTATAAAAATATTCAATTATACTTCGTCTGTTGTATAATGATCTTTTCCTTTTAAGAAAAATGCCAGCACAAATGCAAGCAAGCTTAATGCAGTTGCGACCCAGAATGCATCATTAATACCGTTAATTGTTGCCATCTTCTGTATTTGTCCCATAACAACTTGTGTACCAAGATTACTACTACCCATCTGCTGTCCAATCTGTGACATAGAATTCGCTATTGCAGGATTCGTTTTATCTAATTGGTTAGCAATGTCTCCCATATGCGCAGTTGTTTGCTGTGTCATTACTGTAACTAAAATTGCTGTTCCGATAGAACCAGCTAACTGTCGAATTGTATTACTAATTGCATTACCATGAGGTATCATACGAAGTGGTAATGCGTTCATCCCTGCTGTCATAATCGGCATCATAATGAAACTCATACCAAATGAACGCAGAATATAGATGCTTAATATATGTCCATAACTTGTGTCCATACTTAACTTCGTGAGTTCCCATGTTGCATAGGTCATAATTGCTAGACCGAAGATTGCAATCGGCTTAATACCAATCTTATCAAGTAATTTACCTGATATCGGTCCCATCAGACCCATTAAAAGAGATCCAGGTAATAAGAGCAATCCAGAATCAAGTGGTGAGAAGCCACGAATAGATTGTAAGTAGACAGGTAATAAAAGCATACCTCCAAATAAACTCATCGTAACAATAATATTGATCAGTAACGTAAATGAGAAGCCACTATATTTCAAAGCACGTAAATCCATCATCGGAATCTTCATTGTCATTTCTCGATAAATAAATAACACGATGAAGATCATACCTATGATCATTGTTGAAATTACGATGCCTGAATCCCAGCCTTTATTTCCTGCTTCAGAGAATCCATAAAGTAAACTACCAAATCCAAGTGTACTGAATATTACGCCGGGAATATCAAGTTTAACGTTTTTAGTCGGTTGATAAATCTTAAACCAGAAGAAACCAATAATTAAGGAAATAATACCGATAACACTCATTCCATAGAACATGACATTCCAATGATAGTTCTGAATAACCCAACCTGTTAATGTTGGACCAATGGCTGGTGCTAAAATCATTGCAATCCCCATCATCCCCATTGCAGCACCACGTTTATCAGGTGGGAATAACGTCATAAATACGTTTGTTCCTAACGGCATTAATATCCCTGCACCTACTGCCTGAATGACACGTCCAAGCATCATTAGCGGGAAGTTGAATGAAATGGCACAGATCATTGATCCTATTGTAAAGAACAACATCGCAGTTAAGAAAAGCTGACGATATGTGAATCGTTGAATCATGTATGCACTAATCGGTACTAAAATACCATTGACGAGCATAAATCCTGTTGTTAACCATTGTGCTGTAGATGTTGAAATACTAAAATCATTGATTAATACCGGTAATGCTACATTAATAAGCGTCTGGTTAAGTATCGCTACAAACATACCGATCATTAAAGCAGTAATAACTTTACCAAGCGTTATACCTTTACCATATTCAACAAGTGCACCTTGTGGTTTTACCTGCTCATGTACAGGTTTATTAACATCCAGTTCAGTATGTTCTGCTTGTGTTGTTTCATCTGTTGACTTCGCTGTGTAAGTAGTACTTTTCACTGTTTCATTTGGTGTATCCAACTTACTTTCTGTTAACGGTGTCGTTGTTTTTAAGTTATCTTTTTTCTTCGTACTTCGCATCATGAATCTGTTTAAAGCCCAGAACACGAGTAAGCTAAATAATATATATAGAATATACATAGAGGTCATACAAAAACCTCCTTAGTTTTTATGAATGCGTACAGTTACATTCATTCCTGGAATAATGTCTAATGATTTATCTTTATCTAGTTCAATTTTTACAGGTACTACTTGTGTTACTTTTGTATAGTTCGCATTACCATTTGAAGAAGGTAGCATAGAAAAACTTGATGCTGTTGCTAAACCAATTTCTTTTACTTCACCTGTTAAATCAGTATCTTTGTAACCATCTACATATACATCCACGTCTTGACCAACTTTAATACCATCGATTTGTGTCTCTTTAATATTTGCTGTGACAAATAAATTGTTTAAGTCATATGCATAAGCAATCGGTGTACCTGCTCCAACAAATCCATTTTCAGTGGCTTGCGTTTTAACGATTGTTCCGTCCTGAGGCATAGTGATATCAGTTTTTGATGGTTTCCCGTCTTGACCCATACCTACAACAGTACCGATTTTATCATCTTTTGAAATTTTGTCTCCTACAGTTTTGTCTAATGCTGTCAGTTTACCTGCTGTCGGACTCGCAATGACTAATTGCGTACCATCTACTTTAGCATTGTCTGTTTTGACATAGTTCGTTGCTTCATTATAGAAATGAAACGCTGCAAATCCTCCTGCAACAAGAATGATTAAAGTTAAAATATTAATTAATACGAGTTTTTTCATAATATATTCCTCCTTATTTTTTTCGCATAACCATTATTATAATCCGATTTAACTTTCATTCAACCAACAAAATTTGTTTAATTGTTGGATTTTGATTACAATGAAGTATTGATAACGCTATCATCCAAAAGAAAGAGTGAAACAATGACAGATAAAAAAACTTTAATAGAATATTCATTTATTCAATTGATGGAACACCATCGATTTAGAGATATTACAATAAAAATGATTTGTGAAGAAAGTAATATAAACCGTTCTACATTCTATGCTTATTTTGAAGACAAATATGCTCTGTTAGACAGTATGATTGATTTTCATATTCACAATATCGAACAATTCATGACCGATAATCTAAATAATTTAAAAGACGAAGAAGACAAGCGACCATATGTTGAAAAGTATTTAAAAGAAACATTTCAATATATTTTCGATAATAAGCAATTCTTTAAAATCTTACTTACACTTCATCCTGCTCAAAACTTCACACAAAAATTATTAAGCAGCTGGAGAGAAAATTATTTAAATGTACTAAATAATACAATTTCATTAAACTATCCTGATTATTTCGTCAGTTATACAATCGGGGGCCAATTTGGTATTTTATATTTTTGGCTGCAAAATGACTGTCCGGAATCTCCTGAAGTCATCAGTAAAATTATTTATAATAATATCCTCAAAATTAACCGCTAAATTAAAAGTGTTTTATTTCACTCATGTCAAATATCGAGTATAATAATATAGATATTAAATAAATGGAGGCACACAATGAAGTTATATCAATCACTTACAATTGGAGCATTAGCGACTGCTTCACTTTTTGCATTACCTCACATTGCTAAAGCTGATAGTCTTAAAGTCGGTAAGATTAAAGACGAAAATGCAATCATTATTACAAATAAAACAGCGATGTCAAAGAAAGTTGCCGGCGACTTTGCACAGTACACGTTATATATTAACGATCAACATACGATTAACGGTGAGAAATATTATCGCGTTCAGACAACGGATGATATCAACAATGCGATTGGTTATGTGAAAGCAAGTGACCTTAAAATCAATACAACGAAAATTGTCCCTACAAAAATGAAGACATATACGATGAAAGCCGCTTCTACAAAACTCTTCGAAGTGCCAAACGGCAGTTCTAGACAAGTGATTGATAGAATCAGTAAAAATGAAGTGATCAAAGTTGAAAAGACCATTCGTGTTAACGCTTCAACTTATATTTACGGAACACTACCAAGCGGTATGAAAGGCTGGATTAACATTACGAATGATGTTGGGCGAAAGCCGGTGAAGCGTAATCCTATCCAGCAGAAAGCTAAACCTCAAGTTAAACCTGAAGATAAAAAATCAATGGATGCTGAGGCAGAAGAAACTTTAGTAGATATCGCTGCACAGCCAAGACCTGTAGGTGAAGGCATCAACCATATCGAATTACCAATCTCAATTAAAGATGCCTTAAAAATTCAAATGTCACTACATCCAAAACCACAAAGCTCAAACGGCATCAAATGGAAGAATGCACATCGTAAAGATGTACTAAATGCGATGAATCCAGAAGAGGCTATGATTGATCCTGTACAAAAATATCAATTTCTAGTTCTAAACGAACCGCAACATCTCACTGCAGACCAGCTTAATATATTATTACAAGGTAAAGGCATTTTAGAAGGACATGGGGAAGCTTTTAGACAGGCAAGTATAAAGTATAATATTAATGAAATCTATTTAATCAGCCATGCCTTCTTAGAAACTGCAGAAGGTACAAGTACATTAGCTAAAGGCGTTAAAGTTAAAGGTGAAGATAAGAACAAACGTTTCTATAATATGTATGGTGTTGGTGCATACGACAAAGATGCAGTGAAATATGGCGCAAAATATGCAGCAAATGTCGGTTGGGATACACCGAATGAAGCAATTATTGGCGGTGCAGAATTTATTTCAAAAGGGTTCGTTTCTGAAAATCAAAACACATTATATGCAATGCGCTGGAACCCATTTGCTCCAGGAGATAGCCAATATGCTACAGATATATTATGGGCACGCGCAAATGCAAACTACATGCATGCATACTATCAAAAGTTAGGCATTTCAGGTGGAAAGTTCAATTTCGTACATTATGCAAAATAATATATTCATATAATCCAATCATCATAAAACCCCTTATCCATCTGGATAAGGGGTTTTGTTTGGGATGGGTATGGAGTTAAAGGGGGGTGTTCACTTAGAGTCTCACTAAGTGAACATTAATTGCCGAGGAGCAACCTGTCTATTTCAAACCCTCTTCAATCTTATTGATTTCATCTTGTGATAAGTTTTTCGCAATTTCTCCGTCTTTCGTATCTTCTTTTAATGCATCTTTCGCTAGATCAGAGTGATATAATTCAACGATTTTCTTATATGTCTTGTTATCTTTATCTTCTGTTTTCGCTGCAATCACATTAATGTATGGTGCGACATCTTTATTATCCGCATCTTCCAGATAAATCGGATCATCTTTTGGATTAAGTCCAGCACGTGCTGCAACACCATTATTAATGATAGATACTGCTACATCTTCTAATACTCGTGGTGTTTGCTGCGCATCAATCGGTTTGATTTTTAGATCAAGTTTATTTTCTTCAATTTTGTCTGGTCCACCAAATAGACCGAAGTCACTAGATAGCTTAATTAATCCAGCTTGTTCTAATAATTTTAATGCACGTGCCTGGTTTGTTACGTCATCAGGAATTGCAATTGTATCGCCTTTTTTAACATCTTTAATGTCTTTAATCTTTTTAGAATATACCCCAAGTGGTGCAAATACTGTTGTACCTACTACTGATAATTTTAAATTATGGTCTTTTTTAAACTGATCAAGGAAAGCGAAATGCTGGAATGCATTTAAATCAATTTCACCTTCTGCAAGCGCATTGTTTGGTGCAGTGTAATCCTGGAATTCAACAAATTCAATTTTTATGCCATCTTTCTCTGCTTCTTTCTTAACAACTTCCCAGACTTTAGAGTCTACGCCAGTTACACCGATCTTAACTGTCTTTTCATCTTTCTTACTACCACATGCTGCTAGCACTACGATTAAACTTAAAAATAATACGAATAATTTTTTCATCTTTTCATTCTCCTTTTTTTATAAACGACTTGTATATATGCTTGCTACTTTGTTACCAATAAATTGTGTGATTTGTACTAAGACAATCAAAATTAAAACTGTAATAAACATGACTGCAACGTCAAAACGCTGGTAGCCATATGTAAAAGCGAGATATCCTATACCACCAGCACCAACTAGACCTGCTACTGCAGAGAACTCGATGAGTGATACGGTAGTAAATGTTAAGCCTAGAATGAGTGCTCCTGCTGCTTCCGGAATTAATACTTTGAATAAAATATCAAATTTACTTGACCCCATAGATTGTGCCGCTTCAATTACACCTCGATCTACTGAAACGATATTGTTTTCCACAACACGTGCAATAGATAATGATGCAGCTAACGTCATCGGAAATATCGCTGCCCAGATTCCGATAGATGTACCTACTAAAAATCTTGTAATCGGAATCAGTGCTACGAGGAAAATAATAAATGGAATCGGTCGAATCGTATTGATCATTGCATTCAAAATTGTATTTAACACTTTATTTTCTAAAATATTACCCTTACCAGTTGCATAGAGCAGTATGCCTAACGGTAAACCAATCAGTGTAGCCAGCACTAAAGTAATTGCTACCATGATGAGTGTACTGATCGTGTGCTCTAATATTACTGGCCAGAATGTACTTAAATCAGTTTTCAAATCCTTCTACCTCCCTTACTTCTATGCCGTGCTGTGTAATTTCTGATAAGGCACTTTGAATATTTTGAACATCACCAACTGCTTCAATTAATAAATTACCAAATAATCTATCAGTTAACTCGGTTATACCGCCATACAAAATGTTAAAATCAACTTGATTTGCTCTACCAATCTTACTCAATACCGGCTCAAGAATTTGCTCATGATTAAAGATAAAGCGATATAGTTTACGATTCGTAACATTAATATCTTTAGGAATGTCATCATTTAGTACACTATGCACAAAACGCTTTGTTGTTGGATGAACAGGTGTAGTAAATAGTTCAAATACTTTGTTACTCTCAACCACTCTGCCCTTTTCCATTACAGCCACTTCATCACAAATTGATTTCACAACTTCCATCTCATGGGTAATGATCACTATCGTGATATTAAGCTTTTCATTGATATCTTTTAACAGGTTTAATATTTCATCTGTCGTTTCAGGATCCAGCGCACTTGTTGCTTCATCACAAAGTAATATATCAGGATTTGTTGCTAACGCTCTTGCAATACCTACACGCTGCTTCTGTCCACCGGATAATTGATTTGGGTAATCGTCTTTCTTATCAACAAGACCGACAAATGCCAGTAATTCGTCTACTCGCTGCTCGATTTCAGCTTTAGTATATTGTTTCGTTAGCTTTAAAGGATAACGAATATTATCACTGATAGTCTTTGCTTTAAATAAATTAAACTGCTGAAATATCATGCCGATATTTTGACGCTGTTTACGTAAATCCATCTCTTTTAATCCAACGATATCTCTACCTTCGACATAAACATAACCAGAAGATGGTGCTTCAAGTCGATTAATTAACCTGAGTAAAGTAGATTTCCCAGCACCTGAATATCCAACAATACCGTAGATTTGACCCTTCTCAATTGAAAGCGATACATCATCTAGCGCATTAATCAGACCTTTCTTTGTTTGATAGGTTTTAGTCACGTGATCAATTTCAATGATTCCCATTTTTTCTCCTCCCAAAATAAAAAACGTGCACTCAGCTGGTAGCTAAATGCACGTTACACGTCCGAATTTATCTGCCAAGTGTGAGCTTGATGGAATTAGCACAGTGCTCTAAATTAGAGTCCGCTGCTGAGACTTCATCGGGCCATATCCCTCTGTCTCTCTTGATAAAATATTTATTAAGTTGTTTTACATGTTACAGTGAATCAAAATATCTGTCAACACAATTTTTTAAAAAATTTTGAGATGGTTTTTTTGGCCGATAAATCCAGTTTGTCGGCCATCATTTTTGATTTCCCTCTAATTTTGTGCATTCTTGACCGATAAATCCTGTTTGTCGGCCATCATTTTCGATTTCCCTCTAATTTTGTGGATTCTTGGCCGATAAATGCTGTTTGTCGGCCATCATTTTCGATTTTCCTCTAATTTTGTGGATTCTTGGCCGATAAATCCAGTTTGTCGGCCATCATTTTCGATTTTCCTCTAATTTTGTGGATTCTTGGCCGATAAATCCAGTTTGTCGGCCATCATTTTCGATTTTCTTCTAATTTTGTGGATTCTTGGCCGATAAATCCAGTTTATCGGCCATCATTTTCGATTTCCCTCTAATTTTGTGGATTCTTGGCCGATAAATCCAGTTTGTCGGCCATCATTTTTGATTTCCCTCTAATTTTGTGGATTCTTGGCCGATAAATCCAGTTTATCGGCCATCAAATACTATTATTAAAAACTTGATAATCCACTAAACTCCTGAATGCGATAAATCACGGATTTTAAGAATGAAGGATCCTTCTTTACATCATAATGATCTGTCACATGCGCATATGTATTATCCCATTTCGCATCAAAATCCTGATCAATCTTAGTAAATACTGGTAAGCTCGATTGTCCAGAAATCATAACATCCGTCTCTAGATTTAAGTCACCGACATTACGTCTTGTTAAATTCGCACTACCTAAAATTAAAGTCGATTTATGCTTATCCTTATCCTCAAGTAATGTAAATTTCGCATGATACTGTTCGCCATGACTCACTGCCCATTTAATCTTGATGTTATCATCTGACTTTGCAATTAATTCATGCGCTACAGGTTTATTCGGAATGCCCGGTTTTTCTTTACCGAATGCTTCTTTGTTCACATCTAGTATCAACTGCACATCAACACCACGTTTACTTGCATTGATTAAAGATTTTACAATATCACGGTCAGATATATAGAACATGCCCATCTTAACAGAATCTCCATCGCTCATTCGACCAATCTCTTCTAACAGCGCAGCTTTAATCTTTCCTTCAGTAACTAGTGTTGTCGTATAATCCATGCCGTTATTAAATGCACGTTTATTGATCTCAAAGTCACCTATCCTTAAATCCGCACCACTCATGTTCATCGCATGTACTTCACTATTGATTAAATCTTCCTGAATCTGACCACTTACTTTTAAAGCAACGTTTTGATGATGACCACTCGGATCATGTGGGTTACTTGAAGCGATAATTGCAGTTTTCTCCGTTACTAACGTTTTACGGTGATTGGCTTTCATATTGAGCAATCTACCAAATCCACGAACTGTTACATTCGGTTCATCTTTTGAAAATATATTGGTGATTAAACCATTCTCATTATTGCCAAACCAACGTAATGTCGGACGCCAAAAACCTGAATAAACTGGATTAGAGTCTCTTAGAGCTACTAAATTCGTCTCGTATAAATTAATACCATTTGCGCGCAACTTTTTATAATGCTCTGGTGTATAACTACCGTAGAATGAATTGATTGGGTCAGTTAACATGTAAATTCTAATATTCGGTTGAGCCTTTTTTTTAGCAATTAATGCATCCGTTAATTGTTCAGTTAATTTAGGAAATTTAATTTCACCATCATAAGCATTATTAAACAAAAACATATCCAGAATAATAAAATCCTGTGCATCGCGAATTGCCTGTAATTGTGCTTTAAAGATTTCATGATCATAATGCATCACTTTATTCTTCTCATATGTATTGTCAATCAACACTTCAGCATCATTCGTCTTGCTATAATCAAACCATTTCGACACGCCACCTGGCAGTGGTTTATTGGCACCATATATTGCACAAACAATATATGCGCAAAAGCAGATAAACGCAATTTTTTTGAAACCAAATTTCTTTTTTCTGCGTTTATTTTTAGGCTTAGATTTAGTAACTTGTTTCGTTTTTTTCGGCATAGCACACCTCCATATATTCACTTTATTATACCAAAAAAACAAAGCCCATAAGGACTTTGCTTTTAGTTATTCATAAGTACAAATTGGAATCCGCCATCAAAATAGTAAAGATGATTTCCATTTGAATTTGCACCATTTTCATTAAATTTTTCTTTAAATTGATTTCTATTTATCTTTTTCGCAAAGTCAAGTTGCTTCACATCAACATCTTGAGTGGTTTTTATTTTTTTATAATTCGATTTGTCTCCTAAATCGTATATATTTCCTAGAGGCAGTGCTGAGCTAAGATTAGTAATTAGTTTCTCTTTAACTAGATAACGAAGAATTTCTGTATCGTATAATGAAATATATAGACTGTCTTCATTAATTCCCATATCACTATCACTAAATGCAAGATTAAGAACCGTATTATTGAAAGGAATATCACCTTTTTCATCATAAGATTTTTTATACTTTTCAATTAATAAAGGTTTAAGTAGTTCTTTTTGTCTTTCACTTAAATCTTGTCCTGCAAAAGAGTTATCGGATGTTTCTATATTTAAAGTAACACTTTTCTTCATTAGTTTATCCCAATTGATATAATTCGTAATCGTTTCCGCATTCTCTTTAGTAGCAACATTTTTCATATATCGATTAAAAGTATTATCATCAACATAATAGTGACGATTTATTTTACGACCATCATTCATTATATATGTAATATCTACTGGTACTTGAGTATTTGAATTAGCAGTAGCACGTTTCGCCTTTACTAAATCTTTATGGCCATCTATGACATCCTGAATAAATTTCTTGTCAGTTACGGCTGCTTTACTTAAAATGCCATCTTCTAACGCATGATCATTTTCATTAAATGATGTTTGTACACTCTTAACACTTTCCGCTTCAGGCACATAATTTTCTCTCATTTGTCCTGAAATATATATACCTAAAATGGAAACAGCGATTAAACCTAAGGTCATCGCATATAGTTTACGATCAAACTGAATTCTCACAGATTTCTGAGCAATCATTTCCAAGAATATATAAATCAAAGTGAAAGATACTATATATATAAATATCGTGATTAATTTTTGCTCATTAAAGATTGAGTTGAATATAATGCCTCCAAGTAACGTAGCGATTAGCATTGAAATAAAGAACACAATAAAATGTGCATAGTTTGTCGCATATGCTTCGTTAATACGTTCGTTCTTTCGTTTTCTATAAATAATAAAATTCAATAAGAATATTACAATACTCACGATTAACACAATCAATAAATATTTGAAATCCAGTTTATCATTCATAATATTTCCAAGAAAGCGAAAAGGTACAGTAAGATTCATCATCAATTTTTCCGGATAACTTTCTAACCCTTTAAACATGAACATATGTGTCGTATACACCATCGTCCCAAGGATTAATGGTGATGCTATTAAAATTATTGATGAAATCAAGTGATTTAGCATATTGTTAATAAATAAGCCGAACAACATGGTTATCGTAAAGATAAAGAAGTCTATTACTAGATTAATTAGAATCCAAATCACAATCTTCTCAATATCAATAGAGGTATATTTGACACCAATTATCCACGTAATTAAACCATTAACTAATAGATTAACGAGTAAGTGTGAAAAGAACACTGCATATACTGTTGTTAAAACACGTTCCCGTCTTATCGGTAGACTGTGTATAAAGTCAGATGCTGCCTGAGATTTGAAGTAATACGTTAAAAATGCTGCACATAATAATGCATAAGCCATCGTACCAAAGAAATAGATTGGCATCGTTGCTAATTCTCCGATTAAGTATTTACTATGGTCATGTGGTGCAGTATTATTGTCTAAATGCGCAATGATGTACGAAAATGGTACCAGTATAAAAGTGCAAATAATATTAATGATCGTTAAAAAGATAATTGAACGTGATAAATTACTGTATAGTGCCTTATTCAACGATAATGTTTTCAATTGCATAACCATGACCTCCTAATTCATATGTAAATATCTCTTCAAGTGATAGCGGTAAGATGTCATACATTAACGGATGTCCGGACGTAATATATTGTTCGATATCTTCAAAGTCACCTTTTACAATGCACGTCACAACACGTCCTTTTATCGATTTATCAATCACATTCATCCCTTTATAGAATGATTCGTCAGGTAATGAACTGAAAGCCATCTGAATCTTAGCTACATTTCCTTTTAAATCATCGAGGTCACGTGTCATCAGTACACGTCCTTCATGCATCAGCGTTACAGCATCGCAAAAGTCTTCCATCTCACGTAAGTTATGACTGGATACAAACAATGCCATATCGTGATTACTCACGTCCTGAATGAGAATATTTTTAATCGTATGTCTCACAATCGGATCGAGCCCGTCAAACGGTTCATCTAATAACATTACTTCAGGACGCGATGCAATAGCTAATATAAATGCGCATTGACGCTGCATCCCTTTTGAAAGTTTTGATAGCTTTTTCTTTGGATTCATTTTAAGCAGTTCAGATAACTGATTAAATCGTTCTACACTGAAGTTTGGATATAATTTGTGATAAAAGTCAGCCATCTCCCCTAAGTTTGCATGTCCAAAAAAGTAAGGTATATCAGAAATAAAAATCATCTTAGATTTGTAATCTTCGTTCTCAAAAATATCTTGTTCATTAAATGCAATACTGCCTTTATCAGCTTTGTAAATTCCTGCAATCATCTTAAGTAATGTCGTCTTACCTGCACCATTACTTCCAAGTAATCCTTGAATACTCCCTGGTTCAATTGTTAACGTGGTATCACTTACCGCAGTGAAATGTCCAAACTTCTTCGTTACATCATTAATTTGAATCATCTTCATCACCCCTCATCGACTGAATCTTTTCTATAATCTCTTCCTTCGTTAAGCCTAAGAACAATAACTCCTGAACGATTTTCTCTAATGATTCAGATAACATATCAATTCGCTCCTTTTGCATCGTATCTTCTACTTTATTGACAAAACTTCCTTTACCAGGCACTGAATAGGTATAACCTAATCTTTCCAATTCTCGATATGCTTTCTGTATGGTATTAGGATTGATCGTTAGTTCCTGTGCCAATTGGCGAACAGAAGGCAATTGATCATCTGCTTGTAATACACCATTCATGATCTGTAGTTTAAATCCATTGACAAGTTGTTCATATATTGGGATTCGGCTGCGATTATCGATTGAAATCATATAACCCCTCCATTTCTACTGTATTAACCGTACTACTTATTATAATACACCTAGAACGGATAATTGCAAGCAGAATTTGTAAAAAATTATAAAAGATAAAAAAAGAACACACGTGAGTGTGTTCAAGGATAATCATATATATGCAGTTAAGATTATAAACTCGGTGATTTCCCGCCATCGATATTGACTGCTACACCTGTCACATAACTTGCCGCTTCACTGACTAAGAATGAAATAACATTCGCCGCTTCACGTGTATCGCCAATACGACCTAACGGAATATCAAACTTCGGATCTCTTGCATATTCTTCCCAAGTTAATTCTGGTGCTTCTTCCTGCCAGCGTTTTTCAATTTGTCCGCTACGAATTAAACCGATACATACAGCATTCACTCGAATATTGTATTGTGCTAAATCTTTGCTGAGTGTCTTTGTTAATGCCAATCCTGCTGCACGCGTAACAGACGTTGGTGTTGTGTTAGCTGGTGGATTCTTACCTGCGACAGCTGTAAGATTAACGATTGCCCCACCATTTTTCTTAAGTTCTGGAATCGCGGCATGTAACATATGCAATGCACCAAATAGTTTAAGATCTAAATCCTCCTGCCAATCATTCAGAGAAACTTCTTCAAAATTTTTAGCAAACGCACTACCTGCATTATTGATTAATATATCAAGCTTGCCATAAGTATCAATTGCCTTTTGTACGAATGCTTTACAATCTGCTTCTTTTGTTACGTCACATACTTGATATGCGACTTCTTTGCCTGTTTTCTCTTTAATTTCTTTTACCACTTCAATCAGTTCATCTTCATGACGGCTGGCGATAACAACGTTCGCCCCTTCTTCAGCCAGAACTGTTGCTGTTTCTTTCCCGATACCTTTACTAGAACCTGTGATCACTGCGACTTTATCTTGTAAACCTAAATCCATTTTATCAGCTCCTTTTACCTAAAATATATCAAAAATCATGCTATGATAATAGGAAAAAGGAGTGATATTATGTTTGTTTGTTTCTTACGTGGAGTTAATGTGAATGGTATAAAAATTAAAAATACAGACTTAAAAAATGTCTTTGAACGTTTGAATTTTACTGAAATTACAACTATATTACAGACTGGAAATGTCATCTATAATACAGCCATCAGCATAGAAGAACAGAAACAACAAATAGAAACCGCTTTGCGAAATACTTTTAACTACGAGGCATTCGTCATCATTCGAGAGGGTGTTGTCTTGCAGAAGATGGTTGATGACTATCCATTTGAATTATCTGATGACATGCAACCGTATATTATTTTTGTAAATAATAAATCAGTATTACAAGAATTATTATCACTCCCGATAGATGATAATGAACAAATCATGTCTGGTGATAACATCATATATTGGAATGTCCCGAAAGGAATGACATTAGATTCAACATTCGGTAAAGCATTAGGTAGAAAAAATTATAAAAGTGAAACAACGACACGTAATTTAAGAACGATTGAAAAAATTGTTGAGAAATTAAAATAAAAAATGCATCTTTTCCGGATACTCAAAGTATCCGGAAAAGATGCACAATTTCAATCCTTATTCACCAAATGTCCTTCTAAAACCATAAAATGATCTGAAACTTTTTTCATAATAGCCTTTAGAGTCACTTGTTGCCAGCAATTCCATACGTGTGGTCGGGTATAACTGGTGAATGTGTTCAACCAATGCCTTTGCAATACCGCGGCCTCTATAATCATGATGTGTAATTAATTCACAAAGATAGAGACTAATATGTCCATCTGTAATAGCTCTGGCACAACCAACAACCTGTTCTTCTTCAATATAGACGTAACTCTCACTATTTAACCATGCAGCAAGTGTCTGTTCATGACGTGCAACTAAATTGTCCCAACCTTCTGCTGCATTCATCTTTTGTATGGCATCAATATCATTTTCTTCAAACTTTCTAATCATTTTTTATCCTCTTTGTTTGATTTCGTCTTTTTAAGTAACGGCATTAAATCCGATTCGATGTGTGGTGCTAAAGTTTTAACAAAACTTTGTGTCATATGACCTTTATCTGAATACGCTATGACACCATCTATAACTGGTTCGCATCGCTCTTTTGGACAAATGTATTGAGTATAATCATAGTAATGTACATTCGAAGGTTTTTCTTTAAGTTTTGACCAGTCTGTCGTTTTTGGTACGACTTGATTTTTCGGTACAGTACATTTGATATTTTTTGCACCATTTTGAGCGACACATTCAGGTACACTATTTCTAAAGTAAGGTGTATCTCTTACACCAAATATTTCAATGCCTGCGCTCTGTAATTTATGAAACTGTTTAATATACCCTGGTGGTACAGTAGTGATATTAAAATATGATTTCTCAGCAGTTGTAAAGACGAGATCAGGATTCAACGCTTTTATCTTATCAATAATCGAATCATTCCATGCTTTACAGTCTGGACGTGCAACTGCTTTCTCTTCAAGGCTGCAGCCACTTTTCGTCATATTAACGATACGTATAGGATACTTTTCAGATATCGTTTGCAATGCCCCTAACCAATGCGCTGAATGTGAGTCTCCAACGAGTGCTACTGTATATTTATAGTTATCTTTCTTACCATAGATACAGCTTTTAACTGTTTTCGATTTATCCTGAATATGACAACCATCTTTATAACTTTCCGGTATATCTTCTTTAGCTGACAAGACATTCTCACGTTTGGCTTTTATATCTTCTAATATTGGCATCATATCTTTTTCAACGTAAGGTGTTAGTGTTGATACAAATGTTTTTGTCATATGTGATTTATCAAAATAGGCGACAACATTCCCTACAACAGGTTCACAATAATCATCCGGACAGATTTTATCCGTATAATCTACAAAATGAACACCTTTTGGTTTTTCAGCAAGTTTTGACCAATCTGTTGTTTTTGGCACAACAAGTGCTTTCTCAACCTTGCAAAGATCACTATCACGTCCATTTGCCTGAATACATTCAGGTACGTCCTTCCTGAAATAAGGTGTATCTCTTATTGCAAATATTTCAATACCACGCTCTGTAAAGGCATTAAACTGTTCGATGTAACCTTGCGGAACTTCAGTCACGTCGAAATACGAAATTTCGGCCATGGCTAACACAAGATCTGGCTGCTCTGCGCTTACTTTCTCTACAACTTGCTCATTCCACTTATCACAAGATGGTAAGCCTTTTCTATCAGTAGATAAACGACACCCACTCTTTGTTACGTTTAATAAGCGAATCTTATGCTTCCTAGCAATATCATGAACAGCTGTAAACCAATGTGTAGAATGGCTTCCACCAACAACTGCAACCGTATAATCATAACCTTTAGTAACACCATATTCGCAAATTTTCACTTCAGGAGAATTACTCGATACGTGACAACCATCTTTATACGGTTGTGCCTGATCTTCTTTAATATTAGCATCCCGTGGGATATAAGGCTTTTCTTTAAAATCATTCATTTCAAAGACTTTTGCACCAGGATATTGATTTGATTTAGCAAGTGCTTTACTTTTTTCTATTTCCTGATGCATATGGTTTTGCCATAATGAATTCAGCCCAAGGACCGGTGCTAAGCAAAGTAATATCACTAACAATACTGGCCATGAATTATTACGAGCTTTAAGTAAACGAATCGGACGCTCAATTAAGTGTGTGACTAATACTGATAATAAAAGTGACGCAGCCATAATTAGACATCCATGCAAAATAGACACGTGTTCATTGTTAAAGATTACATGATAAAATGTCAACAATACCCAATGCCATAAATAAAAGCCATATGAATAGCCGCCAAGTTTAACCATCCATTTTGAACCAAGTAATCGTTCTACACCAAATTTTGTAGCATTCTCTCCGGAAAGTAATATTAACACAGCAGATAACGTCGGCCATAATGCAATATAACCGGGGAACATCGTTGAAACTTCAAGTAAAATACCACAAAGTATCAACATGATTAATCCAAACCAACCTGCTACTGCAGACAAAAATGATGGCAACTTAATGCGTTGTATCATTAGACAGAGTATGCCACCTAAACTAAACTCCCATACGCGTGTACGTGTATCAAAATATGCCCATGGCTGATTAACTTGTGTAAGATAAATAGAGTAGCCTAGTGATACACTAAACAATATTACGAGTAGTACAAACAAAGGTTTTTTTATCTGTTGTTTAAATAAACGTGATAGTAAAATAGCGCACCATATTACAAAGAACCAAATCAAATAAAATTGTCCCTGTATACTCATCGCCCAGAAATGCTGTACAGGACTCTTCTCATTGCCTGCATCTAAATAATCCACCGATGTAAGTGCCAGTTGCCAGTTCTCATAGTACAATGCAGAAGCAAATACCTCTTTTATCGTCTGCATCCATCTCGCACCCGGCAAATAGAAATAACTTAATATAATCACAGTAAACAAGACAAAGAATGCTTGAGGCATCAACCTTTTTAACAGTCCCATAATAAACTCAAAGAAATTTACTGTGTCTGTCCTACGAAATTTAGAAAGTAGACTCGTCGTAATTAAAAAGCCACTTACGACAAAGAACACATCAACCCCACCAGAAACTTTACCTAACCATATATGATAGATTGCAACAAGCAATGCAGCAACTGCACGAAGACCTTCTATTTCTGGTCTGAACTTCTTTTTTGATACCGATTGGTCCTGAGTCATTTTATCACCTGTACGATTTTATTTTGCATAAAAATAAGTCAGGATTCATCCTGACTTTAAATCAATTATAATTCCACATTGTGATGTACTGTTTGTACATCTTCTAAATCTTCGATTGCATCGACTAGTTTCTCAAATACTTCTAAGTCCGCATCTGATAACTGTAATTCGTTTTGTGCAAGCATTGAAAGCTCTGCTACTGTAAACTCTTCAACGCCTGCTTCTTTTAACGCATTTTGGACAGCTGCAAATTGATCAGGTTCAGCATAAACGATTACGTGTCCATCTTCTTCTAACACGTCACGGACATCGATATCGGCTTCCATTAATAATTCTAATGTTTCGTCAGCTGTCTTACCATCAAAACCAAATACTGCAGTGTTTTCGAACATATAGCTTACTGAACCAGAAACACCCATGTTACCGCCATTCTTACCGAAAGCTGCACGCACATCACTTGCTGTACGGTTGACGTTATTCGTTAACGCATCAACAATTAACATTGATCCACCTGGCCCAAAACCTTCATAGCGTAATTCATCGAAATCCTCTTCGCCGCCACCTTTAGCTTTTTCAATGGCACGATCAATGATATGTTTTGGTACAGAATATGTTTTTGCACGTTCAAGTACGAATTTTAAATTTTGGTTTGATTCTGGATCTGGTTCACCAGATTTTGCTGCAACATAAATCTCACGACCAAATTTTGCATAAATACGACTCGTATTTTTATCTTTTGCTGCTTTCTTATCTTTAATATTGTTCCACTTACGACCCATTATATACACGCTTCTTTCAAATTAATATGTCATTATTATACACTTATATTTTCAATAGCACAAAACAAAAAAAAGGAAACACGACAAACGTGTATCCTCAAAATTCTTTAATGCTAATCTCTTAAAATACTTGCTAAACGTAAAATATCCATGATGATATTTAA
Source organism: Macrococcus sp. PK (assembly GCF_022501545.1). Taxonomy (NCBI): domain Bacteria; kingdom Bacillati; phylum Bacillota; class Bacilli; order Caryophanales; family Staphylococcaceae; genus Macrococcus; species Macrococcus sp. PK. The sequence goes on along the minus strand of NZ_JAEPRF010000009.1, from coordinate 81,172 downwards.
CAAGTTAATAAATAAGTTAAAGCCCATTTCACGTGGGGAAAATTGACCACGTTTCATTCTGTTAAAATCATAAATTGTATATAGTAAGAAAATCGCAAGACCCGCAATCGTAATCACGAGATGGAACATCGGTATTTGAATGAAAATTCCAGCAAAGCTTGCTAATACTAATACAATAAGCGCAGGGAATAATAGACGTCCTAAGTTGGTTGCATCACCAACAACGAAGTAACCCATTGCACCGAATGCTAGGAATGCACCAATTGCTAACCCTACGTTCTGATAGAATACAGTTGGCCCAAGCGTTCCGATATAATACATAAATGAAGCATAACTTACTACGCCAAGTGCAAATGCCATTACGTTTGAAATGACTGCGCCAAATTTTCTTGAAGCTTTAACAAATAAAGAAATGATTACTAAAGCGAATATTAAGACTGAAACCATCATACGCATACCTGGTGGCACGAACTGTCCGACAAACGTTCCAGCCGCAAAAACCACCCAGTAATACATGAAATAAAGCCATGCATTTCTTATTGCAGAGCCATGTGACATTTGTCGTGGAGCCTGATAACTATAATTATTCATTAAATCCCTCATTCTTTTAAAAATTATTATTTTTGTATATATTATTGTACTTTGTTTCGTCATATTACACAAATATTGTGGACTTTATAGTTAAACTCTACACTATAAGGATGTTCTATCAATATATTAAATTAATACTCAAAGTAAAAAAGACAACCCAAAGGCTGTCTAATCTAAACAAACATACTAAATATTAATATAAAGATGAGTCCACTCACTGAAATAATTGTTTCAAGCAATGTCCATGTTAACACTGTTTCTTTCACAGTTAATCCAAAGTACTCTTTAAACATCCAGAATCCTGCATCATTAACATGAGAGGCAATAACACTACCTGCACCTGTTGCGAGTACAACGAGCGCTAAATTCACATCACTTGATTCTAAGATTGGAATAACGATACCTGTCGTTGATATCGCAGCAACTGTCGCTGATCCTAAAGCGATACGTAATACTGCTGCAACCAGCCATGCCAGTAATATTGGAGAGAAGTCTGAATGCGTAAATAAAGTTTCAACATGTTTACCGACACCGCCATCAATCAAGACTTGTTTGAAAGCGCCACCTGCACCGATAATCAAGATCATCATCCCGATTGGATAGATGGCATCTGTCACTGACTGCATTACATCTTTCATTTGTCTGCCGCGATTTAATCCCATCGTAAATATCGCTAATATAATTGAAATCAACATTGCAGTTGATGCATCACCAATTAAGTAGATGGTTTTCATCAATGCATTTGGTGCTACGCCACCCGCTTCAACAATCAATTTCACTACTGTAGCAATTAACATTAAGATAACCGGGAATAAAGCAGTTAATGTACTGATAAAAAATCCTGGTGTGTCTTCAATTTTAAAATGTACATTTTTACCGAGTGATGAAATATCACCTTCACGTGTATAAGCAGTCGGTGCAATTTTCTGAGCAATTTTATTGAAGATTGGTCCCGCAATTATTGCAACCGGTATTCCGATAATAAAACCATATAATAATACTTCACCTAAATTTGCACCATATTCTTTGGCGATCATAACCGGCCCTGGATGGGGCGGTAAGAATCCGTGTGTTACTGATAACGCTGCCGCCATTGGAATACCTAAATAAAGTGCTGGTAATTTCGTTTCTTTTGCGATTGTATAGACGATTGGAATAAGCAATACTAATCCAACTTCAAAGAATAATGCGATACCAATAATAAATGATGCAACGACAACTGCCCACTGAATATGTTTTAAACCAAACTTGTCGATCAATGTGTGCGCGATACGCGTTGCACCACCTCCATCAGCAAGTAATTTCCCGAGCATCGCACCAAGTCCAAAGATAAGTGCGATATGTCCAAGCGTTCCGCCCATACCTGCCTCAATTGTTGCCACTACTTTATCTAGCGGCATCCCTAATAACAATGCTGTCGTAAATGCTGTAACAATTAATGAGATAAAGGTATTTAACTTCAGTCCCATAATAAGAAATAACAATAGTAGTATTGCGATAAATACCGTGATTAGCGGCCATTGTGCCGTCATAAAATTCATTCTGTTTCATTCCCTTCATGATTTCTCTGGAAGTTTGCCATATCTAGATAAACATCCATCAATTGATTCGTTACTTTCATATAAATCGGTAATATTTCACGGTAGAGCACTACATGCTCTTGAATCGGTTTGTGCGGTTTTGTAACGCCCACCATATCACTGATGTGATTGAAATCCGGTTTAATACCAAGTGCCACTTGTCCAAGTGTAACTGCGCCTAAACATGAACTTTCAACACTTTCAGGAACAATCACTTCATGTTCAAATATATCAGCCATCATTTGACGCCAGAGTGCACTTTTCGCAAATCCACCTGTTGCTTTCAACGTCTTTACTTCACCATCCATCAATACACCTAATGCGATAAATACGGTATATAGATTAAAGATGACACCTTCTAAAGCAGCACGTATCATATGCTCTTTTTTATGTGATAATGTCAGGCCGAAGAATGAACCGCGTACATTGGCATTCCAGTAAGGTGCACGTTCTCCGGCTAAAAATGGATGGAAGATCAATCCATTACTCGCTGGTGGTACACGTTCAGCAATCTTTGTAAGCACTTCATAGCTATCTATACCTAGACGTTTTGCAGTTTCTACTTCACTGGATGCAAATTCATCACGAATCCAGCGTAACACGACGCCACCATTATTCACCGGTCCGCCAATAACCCACTTATCTTTCGTTAATGCATAGCAAAATAATCTGCCGTGTGCATCTGTCTTCGGTGCATCGATCACAGTACGAATAGCACCACTCGTACCGATTGTTACAGCAACTTCTCCAGGTTTGAAGGCATCAACACCTAAATTACTTAATACACCGTCACTTGCTCCAATGACAAATGGTGTATCAGGGCTAATCCCCATCAGTCTCGCATATTCAACATTAAGACCAGTAATGACTTCTGTCGTATCTACCGCTTCTGAGAAATTGGCTTTTGTAAGTCCAAGGAGCTCAAGCACGGCTTCATCATAGTCTAATGTATTGATATTAAATAATCCTGTCGCACTTAATATCGAATAATCTTCTACGTAACGATTAAATAATTTGAAGAACACATATCCTTTAATACCGATAAATTTATTCGCAGCACGAAATGTATCTACCTCTTCATGTTTAAACCACATCAGTTTACTTAAAGGACTCATTGGATGAATTGGTGTACCTGTGCGCTGATAAATGGATAGACCATCATATTCTCGATTGAGCAGTTCACTGTATTTATAACTACGATTATCGGCCCATGTAATACTATTCGTCAGTGGTTGATGTGCCTCATCCATTAATATCAGACTATGCATCGCACTCGAAAAACTTACAAAAGCTATTTCATCTTCTTTAGCTTTACTTATCTTTACAACGTGAGCAATCGTCTCTATCACTGCATCAAATATTTGCTGGACATCTTGCTCAGCTATATCACTATGTGGGGTAAGTAATGGATATTCTTTATGATGGACTGCAATGATTTCTCCACGCATGTTATAAAGTACACTCTTCGTACTTGTCGTACCGATATCAACACCGATCATATACATTTAAATATCCTCCTTCGTTTGAGAGTAGAATAAATCATCCACCTCATCATTTAAATCATCAAAATTAATGTGCAGCACTTTCTTATATAACTTTCTGTCCTGAGTACGTACTGCTTTAATATACATCTCATGATTATTAAATATTCGTTCAAAATCTGCTTTATCTTCATTCATTCGTTGCTGCATTGAAATGAGATTAAGGATTAACATATTGGGTTTAATCGCCTGCCATAGTTTTTCTAACTGCTGATGATGAATGGATTCAATCATCGTCTGATGAAATAAAATATCCTGCATCGCAAATTCTGCAGCATCATTAAATTTAACCGCAACACGCATCATCTCAAGTTTCTTTTCAAGTTCGAGTACTAATGTTTCTATTGTTGCCTGATCAATTTTCTCAAATGCAAACCCTTCAATCATAATACGCATATCGTACAATTCCTGAATATCTTTATCCGATAAAGCACACACTACAGCACCCATACGTTCTAATCGAATCAGGTGATCATTTGCGAGAATCTTTAATGCATCACGAATAGGTGATCGACTCACTTCATATAATGTAGCTAATTGATTTTCAGAAAGTTTTTCGTTGCCTTTTACCTCACCTGAAATAATCATATGTCTTAAATGAAAAGCGATACGTTCTCCTGACGATAAATTTTCTATCCACTGTTTCGGTAGCATTCTTTCCACCCCGTCTACTTGTATACAAGTATATTACTTTAAAGTTTTATTTTTGTAAACGGTTACTTTGAAGCGTTTACAAAATTGTCACTAAAAAAGATATAAAAAATACACGGTTTAAACATTAAACCGTGCAAATATCTCTATTTTAAAAGTTGATTGAGGGCTTGAATACCATCATGGAATTCATGTTTGCCACTTTGTTCTGTAATCAACTGAATTTCCGGGAACTTTTCTTGCCAGCATTTCTGATGACTGATATGAACGCGGTCATCATCTTCTGACTGTATATGATATAAGGGGGCTGCTACTTTTAATTCACCAGTTATGATATTTTGTGGATCACTAAATTTCTCATCGCAGCCGAAATATGGTGAACCAATCATGATTACTTTTTCGATGTTGTGCTGTACTGTGTTTTCGGTTAAATATTTTGTAATAACCGTGCCACCAAACGAATGACCAATTAATATAACCACTTCATCCATCGGTACTTCAGCTAAACTCTGTATGAATACTTTCACCCAGTTATCATAAATTTGTCCGATGTCTCTTGGATAATCACCTGCATGCCAGATGTATTCCGGTATCTCTTCTTTCGTCTTTCTGATGAGCGGATTACTACCACTCGTTACCGACTGTACGCCGGCACTATGCACAAATACAATGTGTTTCATCTTCATCCCTCCATAAAAAAAATTCGGATAAACTAATATTAGTTTACCCGAATATGTATCATTTAATTAAAAGATATGTGTAACAAAATTAACGATATAAAAAACAATTGCTGCAAGTATAGCTGAAATTGGCATCGTAATTACCCAAGTAATGATCATACGTTGTGCTGTTGTCCATTTTACACCTTTCACACGGTGACTTGACCCGACACCTAAAATTGATGATGATACAACGTGTGTTGTTGATACTGGTAAGTGAATATGTGTTGCACCAAAGATAATTAAAGCTGATGATAAATCTGCCGCAACACCGTTTGCTGGTCTGATCTTCATAATGTTACCACCAACAGTTTTAATAATCTTCCATCCACCAACTGCTGTACCAAGTCCCATTGCTGCAGCACATGATAACTGTACCCACCATTGTGGTTCAGTACTACCTGTTTGCATACCCGCAGAGATTAATGCCATCGTAATAATCCCCATCGCCTTCTGGGCATCGTTAGAACCATGTGCGAAGGCTTGGGCTGCTGCTGTAAAGATTTGTACAACTCTGAAACTACGATTTGTTTTAGTCAGATTCGCATTTTTAAATAATGTTTTAATAATCGTATACATAATATATCCGACGATAAATGCAAGTAGTGGTGAAATAATTAATCCGAAAACAATTTTCGTAAATCCAGCATATTCTAATATGCCAAATCCACCAGAGGCAACTGCAGCACCTGCAATTGATCCGATTAATGTATGAGATGATGAACTTGGAATTCCATAATACCAAGTAAGTAAGTTCCAAGTGATTGCACTAATTAATGCCGCTAATATTACTACTTGACCATTTTGTAACGTAAACGGGTCAACGATATCTTTTGTTACTGTCTTAGCGACACCGTGGAAGAGAATCGCTCCGATGAAGTTCAGTACAGCTGCCATTAGAATTGCATGACGAGGCTTTAACGCCTTAGTAGAAACTGCTGTTGCTATTGCATTCGCTGTATCATGGAAACCATTGATAAAGTCAAAGGCTAACGCGAAGAACACAATCGCAAACGTAAAAATAATAATCGGTTCCATAAAAATGCTCCTTAACTATTTTTCATAATGATTGATTCAAGTATATTTGCTACTGCCTGACATTTATCAGCGATATCTTCTAAAGACTGATAGATGTCTTTAACTTTCATCACAGTTAAAGGATCTGTTTCTACAGATAAGATATGTTTAATTGATTGTCTTAAAATACCATCACAGTTTGTTTCATGCTCTTTAATATTAATAGAGTGTACACGCACGTGAGATAACTTCTTCTCAGCAACAAGTGTCACTGCTGTCTTAATTTCCTTTGTACAACCTTGAATGTTCTGAACAAATTCAGCCATATACTCATCTGAATATTCGATAGAATACATTTCAAACATCGCTGACGTCTCTTCCATGCCATCCATAACATCATCAATAGCATTGGATAAAGCAAGAATATCTTCACGTTCAATCGGTGTAATAAATGTTTGATTTAAGTCAGAAATCATCTGATGCATTAACTCATCACCATTTGTTTCGTATGCTTTAATATTGTCTGCATATTTTTTCAGATCAAACGCATTATGAAACGTCATCTCACCAAATGCAATCGCTGCACGATCCAGATTTTCTGCCATCGCTTCTAATTGCACTGCAAACTTATCTTTCTTTCTGTTAAACATCGTAAATCCTCCCATTAATAAAAAACATATTTTATGACTACAACGATATTCTATAGGAAAAAACAGTGAAAGCATAGTGTTTTGTAAAAATAAAGTAAACTATTTATAGTAAACGTTTACTATATTACATTATTGTAAATTTAGTGTTTCAGTATTGTAAACTTGTCTGAAAAGTAAAAAAACAGACACCCTGATGCATAGTACATCAGGATGCCATTTTGCCTTTATTTTGTATATTTCTTCTCAATACCTTTTTCCTTTTCTTCCTGGAAACGTTCGATACGCATCTCCACATCAAATATCTTCATCGTTAAATGATGAATGGGTGCCTGCGTAAGCATATAAACAAGCCATGGTAACGTCGGCTCATAATCATGTAGCGCAATGATTAACGTATCCGTACCTTTTAGTCGTCTGAATTCCATACGTGCCCTACTATCAACGTGTGCATGATGTAATACACCGCCTGTTATATTATAGACAATGCGATTGTCATCAGATTTCTCATCATCTTTTTCAAGCGTTAAGATATGCTTCTTAACACCATATATTTCAAAGCGACCGTCATTTTCTTTTACGTCTACAAAGTCCAGTGCCATGTCACTTAACCATGCAAAGTAATGTTTACTCACACGTTCAACCGTCCAGCTGGAAGGCATTAATGTACGCTGAATGCTACGGACATCATTCGATTTAGAGTTTTGGGTTTGCGCAACGATACCTTTTCGTTTAACGGGTGTCTTTGTGATTTGAACTGGTGTTTTATAGCTTTTCAGGATATTAATCGTTTCTTCATCCTCACCTGTACCGCTCACGTAAATGATCGCCTTTAAGTTTGTCGCTTCTGCCGCACGTGCAAAGTTATCAGCACTGATTGCATTAATATCCTGAAACGTCGCATCATTCAGCTTGTTAGAGCGTTTTGTCGGGTCTAAAAAATATACACCAAAGTCCACTTGACCGAGTGCATCTATACAGTCATTCAATGAGAACATATCTCCTGTGACCCAATGCATATCTGCTTTGCTGTCTTCAGCAGGATATTTACTCATTGCATAAATTTCAAAATCATCTTTTAAATACTCATATAAGTTTTTACCGATATAACCTGTCGCACCTGTTAGTAATAAACGTGGTTTCATCTTTTGACCTCCATACGGTTATTTCTTATATTGTACCCAATTTCTTATCTGCATAAAAATGATTTATTAATTTTTGTTCTGCTTCACCTTAATTTCAGGCATCTTCTCTTTTACAGTATTTGATGAATAAGGTGACTGACTTGTATGATTACCGAGAAACATCATGAGTTTACGATATGTCAGACGAGATTCTTTCAGCTCCATATGAAACTGATATTGATGGCGTAATCCATGCGTGTCATCAAAAAATGAATAGGCGTATGGTACATTGTTTGCTTTTAGCACTTTCACCAGTTCATGCGCCTGAGAATCAAATGGATCAGCATCGCCAACCGTTAGAAAGGTCGGTGGATATCGCTTCGTAATATTTGCTGTCGTACTGAGCTGCTCAATCGGTTTGAATTGCTTCTCCCAATGCTTTTCACCGGTATAGCTCTCCATAAACAGTTCTATACGTGGGAACTTTGTCGCACGCACAGTCTGCATATTATATAGCCCTCCAAACAATACTACTGCTTTCAGTTGATTGGCTTTAAACACAGGCTTTTGCTGCATATCATGCATCAGTTTATTATTCGTATGCATCGCTGCAAACTGACTTGCAATTTGAGCACCAGCAGAATCACCACCGATGATAATCTGAGTAAAATCAATCGGTAATTGATGATCATTTTTCTTTAAGAATTTTGCCGCTGCTAATTCCTGCAGAATAGGTGTTGGATATTGGTTTCCCGGTGCCAATGCATAATTGATATTCGCTACAATAAATCCCTTCTCTGCAATCTGTGCAAGATACGGATTTTTATGGCGTTTATCTCCAGCAATAAATCCACCACCGTGTGTCCACATAATAAGCGGTAATTTATCACCTTTTTTGATGTTTTTCGGCATAATGATATCCATCTGTGATAACGGGGCAATATCGCTATATGTAACGTTTCTTAGCATCTTTACATTTGATGCTTCTATCGCACGCTCATTCAGTAAAGCATTTTCTGATAATCTCGCATCATCACTAATATGCCATCCCATCATCACACTGATTCCCATCGTTATCAACGCAATTAAAATTATGTAAATTAAATATCTTTTCTTCAATGCAACCGCCCTTTCTCGTAGGTCATTATTATAGCATAACACCTAAAATGATAAAAAAATAAAATGGGGCAATCCCCATTTTATCTTTATGCGATATGATTTTTACCTTTTTTCTTTCGATCAAAGTATTTCTTTGCAATACCGATACATAAAATAATACCGACATAGCCTAATAATGGATAAGCAGTTTGAACTAATTTAGAAAATCCTACAAAACTTAATAAGTATGATAGTCCCATTAAACTAAATAGCATTATTTTATATTTTTTAGAATATGGTTCAGAAAATCTTGCAATAAATGAGTACATTAATCCTGCAATCGTATTATATATTACCATCAACATAATTATACTTAAAGCAATTCCAAGAATTGGATGAATCGCTTTACCTAATATTAATGTTGGTATTGCAGAATTATTAATCTTATCTAATTCACTTAATAATCCTGAGTTCACCATCAATAATAGTATTAATAACGTAATTCCACCAATTGTTGCACCTTTTCCTGCAACTTTCATACGACTAGCGTCTCCACCTATCGCTGCGAGTATACTAAATCCACTTGCAAAAGCAAGACCTCCATAATTAAGTCCTGACCACCACCACAATGAACTTTCTGGTAAGAATGAAAGTTTAAATGGTTGTTTATCAGTATTAATATGACTTTGAATCTCTCCAAATGATATCGAACCTTTAAAGAAATAATATACAGCAATCGTAGTTACTGCAATTATTAAAAAAGGTGTTACTATACCTAACGCACCAATTATTTTACTAAAATCTAATAATAAAGTAATAATAATCGCTATTACCATAATTAGTGATCCTAACCATATAGGTAGACCAAAACTTTCATGTGCTGCACTACCTGCACCAGCAACCATGATTGTAGCTAAACCATATAAGAAAAATACTAAAAGATAGTCAATCACTTTTCCAAATTTTTTACCAAATAGGTATTGAATCGTAGATTCATGATTCTCTGCATCTAAACCATAACCTAACTTTACAGTTTGGCGTCCAAAGAAAGTGAGCATCAAGCCAGCGATTAATATAGCTAGGTAACTATATATACCATAGTTCGTAAAAAATGTTAAAACTTCTTGACCTGTAGAAAAACCTGCACCTACAATAACACCTACATACGCGAAGCCAATTTTTATTGCTTCTATATTATTTTTACTCATAAAAACGCTCCTTTATCGAATTTAAAAAACATGCCTGTTAAGACAGACATGTTTGTTTACCCTGCTATTATATTAATAAAACATTATTTTGAATGTTCTTCCGGAAGTCCGAACGTTTCACCCTCAGGTGCCACAGATTTCGTAATAAATAATGCTGTGATTAGACCGATAACTGTTAAGGCAATCGCAAACCAATATGCATGATGCACCCCTGTCGTTAATGCTTCATTAACTTGGGTCATCGATGGGTTTGAAATCCCTTCTAGCGCTTTCTTTTGACCATGTGTCATAATACTTACGAACACTGAAATACCCATCGCACCAGCAATTGGCTGAATCATATTACCGATTGCCGTACCATGTGGGTATAGTTTCTTCGGTAACTGATTGATTGCATTCGTGTGACTCGGCATCATAATCATTGAAATACTCACCATTAATACCATATAGACAACGATGAAGACATAAACGCTGATACCAGGATGAATGGTTGAATAGAATAGCATGACAAGTGCCAGTACAAACATTCCAGGAATAATCATTTTTCTTGGCCCTAGTTTATCAAAGATACGTCCCATAACAGGACTCATCGCACCATTTAATAATGCCCCGGGTAATAAAATCATGCCTGCCACTTTTGCACTAAATGCCATCGGACCTTGTAAATACATCGGCATCACGATTTCTGAAGCAAACATAGCCATTACAACGACAACAAAGATGAACATCCCACGCGCATAGTTTGCATATTTAAATACAGAAAGATCAAGTAATGGATCAGCAAGTTTACGTTGTCTTAATGCAAACAATACCATCGCTACAATTCCGACAATAATAAATGTAAGAATCATCGGATTACCAAATCCACCTTTAGCTGTACTTACTGAACTGAACCCATAAATGATACCAGCTACACCAATAGTCGATAACACGACAGATAAAATATCAATCTTCGGTTTCGTTACTTCACCGACATTTTCCAGGTAACGCATAGCAAATATAATTGAGAAGATGACAAATGGCACAACCGAGAAGAATAACCAGCGCCAGCCTAAAGTATCAACGATAACGCCGGATAACGTCGGACCAATCGCTGGAGCGAACATCATCACAAGACCAAAATTCCCCATTACTTTACCACGCTCATGCGGCGGAAATAAATTCAGCATCGCATTCATGATCGTTGGAATAAGTAGTCCCGTACCTGCAGCCTGTATCATACGACCTGCAAGAATCATCGGAAAGTTGACAGCAAAACCTGCAATCAATGTTCCGATTAAAAATAAAGACATTAAACCGATAAATAACTGCCTCGTTGTAAACCATTGTATAAGTGATGCAGATAACGGCATCAATACGCCCATCACCAGCATAAATCCAGTAGCCAGCCACTGAACGGTAGGTGCATCTACATTAAATACGCGCATTATTTCCGTTAATGCGATATTCAGTAACGTTTCATTTAAGAACGTAAAGAATGCACCAATTAAAAAAGTAATCATTATAATTGTTGATTTTTTCATGTTTCCTCCAAAAAAATAATGAGCTAGCGCTCAATACTCTCCTTTTATTTGTCTATACATCTTACAACATTAAATAATACGAATCAATAACAATACATCATGTTAGTATAAAATTACATTATCACCACTAAATTTTACAAACTAAATAATAATTATACAATCAATAACTTTGTGAATCAGTAAAATAATATTATAATGAAGATAACTTATATTAAGGGAGCGATTAGAGTGGAATTAAATAAACAAGTCGTACACATGTTTTTGAAAGAAGCACATGTGAGAGATTTTGATGATATGTCAGCTGAACCGACAACAATGCACCGATTAGATTATGTACAAAGTGAACAAGATCCAAGTCTATATGAATTTAAATTAACATTTATGTTTGGACACTTTGGTACTCAAGTTGATGGCGTTATCGAAGCAGCAATCCTGATCCAAAGTGAAGATGGCAGTGAAGTTGATGTTATTTCAGAAATTAAGAAGGAAGAAGGCATGTTTGCAATTCCTTTATATGCGAAAGCGTCATCAATTATTACAAAACTATCTGAAGACCGTGGACAATTCCCGATTATCGTCCCGATTGAGTTATGGTTAGAAGAATAAAATAGGCGTTAGACAATGCGTTCAGCCTCGAGGTTGCTTTGTAGTCGCCGTAAATAGGCGTWAGACAAAGCNWWMAGCSTMRWGGYWKCKKTNYAKTNCGCYKTMWWTNAKRYKTRAKWSAAAKCNAAMGMSYAMTNKYATCKRWCNWTTWMGCWKYYTKYKWTAWYWKATTKMWWKCAACSWSMWYTTTANKMTMAMKYTTTARYANYTTGYTTYRMYRTATYWMWTGCWWCYTKATYYKTANNATCANNRGCTYTRRYANYWGYWTMKMWRWATNAARWGNTTSTWWMWMMSTWWTCANCKKCWYTGSYAYMGSWYATWWMAAYARRASKYRTWRCAWRMTWWTNANTKCAYTRYTNNATSSGYCRTTTNCNNMACWKAAMGSATWRMMTRAYARTAWGNAMTRYTAAATNGYGYMGTTNYACTKYWYYTRWAKSWTWMANTNACANTWMKAATNMTAAANCGTRTARTWCNNCACWGWTTCWSTATCNTKWCAKRCAYTYWMAWATRMWYSTNTMAWACATCAYARAKTCASTNYSATKRCANKCANWTRCWWWWGCWKMTTCAAANATCWYMAMKTMASWCGNAWTNMWTCWATNYTTTWSCWGNNATTCNWAMKCNSCAYTTRANNCACSTMMTMWTNKATTKWWTMSYSWWRTTMTWSKMRCATNKWRAYGCRYMWMYTCMTNATTKAAWARMYWWRTTRYWRTAANSAYAKWAWYKCNNAAATWSSTAWTYWWRMRMYWAANTNCMATNWYGASANKRKYYCWRWTWRRWMWTYTTGMRMYAAATMCWTKYRARARKSMYCTGKWWMAACNYKWTTGMAAKWRMWACWWGNTAWAMWTSWKCNNTKGANAMWWSACSATWKYRWSTNMAAYANANRAWATACNWTGWRCNATTRATNAAYTSWSCATAWTRTMTAANRTAMANNTMAWMTWCSMYRWACRTTNAAWWRRCTCNRMATAANNTMTWTAMTGNMWRGMTMATCNKCMCMRTAMSKTGAMMYRKMTMAWRTARYTTMTWKAYWRCWRKAYMMYMSCAYARTAAMKWRAMYCATNAKAAKSYAKCWYATWGATWWCNRTAMSCMAYCATNNTAAATAWWWYMAWRWRAWGCCWWCAMATNYRAWKWCRWAWGMAATCAYKAAMWWYKTCAMWKTAWKKYCTRYWAWTKCMWWSANAWAKRWWMKCACGNWWCAYMKWCAYYYYWWRTWMTRTWAWWKSCWTNRATMGWTWMGNMAYRWYTCANCRTNYRTMCCTNNAWTAATNANTNMAAASSCMTGATMGNNAAGAAATMACTNYWRYRTTGNAMCWRKATTRMTKNANTTRCNMRCYCSWSATMRMWKWAATCNCWWTYATWTTGNNYRAWRTTKCWWAASTTACNMGYTCKWYAYCRMWKWAATCCNNMTKCATNWWTRTNGMARWYWYAMWMSKTANRWGYTCTYWWCMKAWKMAATMCNRMTKMATNAWTATCGCWRWSATRMKCNGTAATRMTMTNNTYRKAWWCARTAMAAWTAWTATTRYMGCNWGTSMTRWGNCRKMATANAYATTTNRAAAYANSKMMAWAKAWYANWGMAGNAARYCMTRTRAMAGYMYARAYAYKWRWAATRYYGCCATMSWWCWAKNANWAACMMTGKNANAAAGNTMCMAMYACGANNNKTAATRYTKYCRKCCWTYWWKRYWAMACYGRARYMAARTWAMMACSMSRAYMTYKRATAWWWTSRRYYATKANRKMWAAAYMRWAKYYAAMTWAWAWMRCSAMTNATCNRGMKRMRATKWAWWATNSAMTAAANRATMMKWWTWAACTTNYATWMMYAYKGAWSMMSMSGMKATTYANAAATANAYWWMMSGATMMKWMTNAWACYTCNAWKYATATSRAWGCYMWCKATAYKCNTWAWTMATWTMMCKWTWWYACNWCWTMMCNNTYKAAGTWTAWCNRAYSMWAKCYATMCRCTTNTWCMWTYAAYKTYWTSACMAYTTYMCKKTTYRANTWWWACKGANYAMWKYYWWCYWYYKTACCNWTCWWWRTSAYGRMYRWWKTCCSKTTNNAWMMTWYRRATMYTTTWTAMTNKTMGYANCTWTCTYMATSAYKKAWRAWRTYYCYTWMACYWTNNTWAATMWYYKMTRWYWSTWSMACTNTCWSSANTSATYKRMMANTNATKTSCKMMMMTWKSSYWWAYAWMMKYTRWSYCWTCMWCKTNAKGWWTRWTCKGNNCCANNCATNTKCGSACNATTKGGYAWACNTMATTNTWWKYCMTCCTMKTAWKTAWMKTMTGRWMYACMTTNTMKRACNAATNWTKSTAWMYTCATWWYTWWWCCWCCWMTKAAWYMANGTRWGSTNTACCNYTCTNTNWCYRATWAYWCKATNKKCATRKYWMWACMAYCANTRAMASSANTKWGCNNACCRMTYKYWCCRMYKACANGMWSGMATSGYWYTMSRRTYATMANAKSATYTNCACYRATWKCANCWSYRACWKCWYGAWTCRCYKWMRGGTNTANTYAAWMRTSYYWCYSAKATYRMTKTMWSWWMTTSAKTNACCNKRMAGRTMWAKYKRMMAGTNNTWMMSWGMTTNNTWWCTSAMMTTSARWAYMAYGNYMGATMWMKCKKMYANRYTMNANTKMTTTWWCTCAYCWKSARRRTAACSTKYKAYANCKCTNTRYATNASKMATWAWTYKYYTSATMWGMWGRKYAACMTRTTNCWSKCKYKKCATCAKKWRYAAAKMRSWTRAYANYKAWGNTCNRCWTNATKCTRWYRYGTMAYCRYKTKCNAWKAAKATMAMACYKAMKWMKMTWRATRYTMATANNTWACNCKCSTTNNTTAANKRTSAANWCKRACYAAWAKMARKAYKCWYMWTAYSMWCMTKTKRANNRTKAAWTCGNANCNAAAGYANGACGNTNCAKATNAMYRTGTGRAATNYRAAWCKACNNMGTANAMRTCNNWTWCTRWRTGNRMMTSCSMWWSKASMKKWAAATNTTWMWWAATGWKSMTGYSYWTSRAKATRTWRWWWYRMMTRATNSATSNANTSTKTAKCAAKANMYYGTAMCRCSKRAWYCANSRATKCWYKANYAASACSMSYAMYAYGSAMMKYANNSGMTKCASGAWWAMWYSRCSMATAYGCASCRWWTMCRCTNTCANNAMTWMTTYRYRCATAYGCASSMATKAYANWATCNNCTTCNTYATMSATWTNCNYKCATRATNARYMCTKCTSMTCKANKWTMWWMRTAWYWRCMCTNMWGNTYTANKATANMWWGTNNATCTNNCCWAAGKTTWWAKMTCTTSWNANAATYTMYAAWGSYWYANAKCNCYTCAAMYMMTTTATNATGNYWYATWTSMYTNYANNAYMMSKWTAKAWRWTWATWWRRTTKWAWTNNAWAARGWYMGAWAATWWKANMAKWTYRRAYWKRWWWWKTSMRWTWATKTGAKYATNATNNSKGWCTTGTNNKWTTTRANNNATWTATSKGANTTRTKWTKWGWKTYTWSKCCGATTTAAGCGATATATCGGACTTGTTTTTTGATTTTACGCGATTATGATGAGTGTCTTGTCCGATTTAAGCGATATATCGGACTTGTTTTTTGATTTTACGCGATTATGAGGTGCGTCTTGTCCGATTTAAGTCGTATATCGGACTTGTTTTTTGATTTTACGCGATTATGAGGTGCGTCTTGTCCGATTTAAGTCGTATATCGGACTTGTTTTTATTCTGTTCTCTCACTTACGAATACATATCTACTTGTTACATAGATTAGCATCATAATCGGAATGATCCAGGCTATAACAGAGAGATTTATTGAATCAATTCTTAACCATTTTAGAATAAAATAGCTCGCCATTACTGTTGCAGTGATGAACAATAAAAATCGATGATCAAATTCATATTTTAACTTTATCGTAAATTCGTCTTCTATAATTACTTCTCCATTTTCGTTCATATTTTCTTTATGTTTTTTGTATCTATTCCATGTTCCTAGGCATACACCACCTAAATAAAAAATCAAAAAATCATAATGAATCTTTTCATTAAGAATAATATGATCTAACAATTCTAATATAATTAATAATGAAAATACTATCATTAAATTTTTATAGTAAGTTTTCTTTGTCGCTTTTTTTACGTACATTTTTAACACGCTCCAATTTAAGACTTTACGTTCTTATATAATAAAAAACCTATCCCATAAATGAAAAATACCAAACATAAAACGATTGAAAATGACATGACAGAAAACTTTTCTATCTTCATTGCGATAGCGTATAAAATAAATGCGATTGGTACATAAAATAATAATATAGGAAGCATTAACGAGTTATATTGATTTGCAATTAATTCGTCTCTCTCATCAGTAATCTTAGTGTCTAGACCACCAGGGTTCTTCTTATACTGAATATAAAACATGACACCCCATCCAATTATAGCTCCTAAAAGTGATGGCCAATATTGTTCTATATTATATAATTGATCTGGTCTTTTGAAATAGTTGATGAACATCGTTGTAAGTACCAATATTACAAGATACAAAAGAAAATAATGAATCTGTTTACGAAGTGTCATTCCTTTTTTCATTTTAATCCTCCTCCAGTTTAAATAGCGCATCAATTGGTACATCGAAGTACTGCATAAGCTTTAAAGCAAGTTCTAAACTTGGATTATATTTATGATTTTCTATTGCGTTAATCGTTTGGCGTGTAATATCTAGATCCTTGGCCATTTGAACCTGAGAAATATTACGTGACGTCCGATGTTCTTTAATATAATTGATAACGATGGTGATCACCTACTTAGTGTAAAGATATCTTTACACTAATTTTTCCCCAAAAAAATATCCCTCACTAATATTCAAGTGAGAGATAATTGAAATTAATATTAAGTTCTAATTAGAATCTGTAGTATCCATCAACTGATCCTGAGATGTATGATACTGCACGTTGACCGATTCCTGCTGATGGGTTTAAAGCATCAACCATTTGTCCACCACCGATATAAACTCCTACGTGGCTGTAGTTGTTGAAGAATACTAAGTCACCTGGTTGTGGATTTGATACTTGTGTACCAGCTGCTGCTTGAGCATAAGTTGTACGTGGAATTGATTTACCCATTGCTGCTAATACTTGTTGTGCAAATGATGAACAGTCAACTGCTGATGCAGAGTTTGCACCATATACATATGATTTTCCTGCTGCAATTGATAATGCTACTGAAGCTACATCATTATTTACAGCTACTGAAGTTGGTGCTTTTTGTACTACACGTGTGCTTTCAGTTACTGCGTTAGTAGAAATGTTTGAAATTGTATTATTTGTGTTATTAGTATTAAAAGTATTATTTACTGTTGATGTTTGTGTAACTGGTGCATGGTAAGTATTTGTAGGTGCAGAGTATGTTGATGTTTGAACTGGTGCTGAATATGTAGAAGTTGTAGAGACATCAGTTCTTAGTTCTGCTGCTGCATCTGCTGAATTCGTCGGTGCTAATGTTGCTACTGTCGCTGCTGTCGTTAATGTTAATAAAGTTTTCTTCATAATGTTTAATTCCTCCAAGAATTGTTTATATATTAGTATAGTATTTAATTAAATGATTTAATTCGTGATTTTGTCGAACTTGATACAAAATTTCAACTCGTCGTAATCACATGTCCAACTATAACATGGATAAACATGAAAAAGTGCGATGTAAATGTTTTGTTAACGAAGTGATATAATTTTTCAAACCTTGTAATATTATTAACTTTGTCGAAAATCCCATACCTATAGTATAGAAAGAAGCTATTCAAATATAGAATTTGTAAACTTTATCCAAGAATATTACGAAACTTTAATTCAAAAAAGCGCACTGTAACATTGTTGTTACAGTGCGCTTTTACACGTTTTTTGTATCATTACTTATTATTTTAATATTTTTTATTAAAATTTATTGATCGGATTTTCTTATATTTACTGAAATGCTTCCGGATAAATGACAGTTCCTTGTATACGTTTTTCTTTAACTTCTTCTGATGCACGAATCATAAATACGTCATCAGGCACTTCAAATGGGGCTTTAATATTATATGTTGATGCTTTTACAAATCCAAATTTAGTGTAATAACTTGGATGACCTAATATTACAACAGGAACTGATAATTGGATCATTGACAAGGTATAATGCATTAACGCGGTACCTATCCCTTGTTTTTGATAATCGGGATGCACAGATAATGGTGCCATCGCAAAACCATCATATCCATCTATTTTTATTTTTGAATACATAATATGTCCTACAATCTTATTATCCATTGTTGCTACTAATGTTAATTCTGGAATATAACTATCTGATCGCATTAATTCTTCTACCAATGTATGTTCCTGATTATCACTCGTCGGTTCATTTTCAAAGGCAAGTTCTGTTGTGCACATGATTTCTTTTAAATCTTGCAAAGTAGCCTGTCTAATATGCATATGATTACTTCCTATACTTTTTATTTAGTACAACTAATATAATAATCATTGTGAAGGGCATAATAAATTCATATTGTGGTGCTGTCATACGGGTAATACATGAAATGACTGCAAATATTATAAATGTATATCCCATATATAAATATAATTTTCTATAATTCTCTTTTTTGTATTTCGTATTTACATTTGCATTAACAATTTGTTTACTGAGATATATCAAATATCCCCCCATTGCTAACATTAATATGTACATTAAATAATTTAAAATCATTATTAAATCTCCTTTCCTTCTATTATAATGCAATAATTTTATATAACAAAAAAAATACACCACATTACGTGATGTATTTTGTATATAAGTTATTAGAATCTGTAATATCCAGTAACTGTACCGTAAAAGTATTTAATTGAACGCTCACCAACACCAGCTCTTGGGTTTAAAGCATCTACCATACGTCCGTTACCAATATAAACACCTACGTGGCTTCCACCGTTGAAGTATACTAAATCACCAGGTCTCGGATTGTAAACACGTTTACCTGCTGCCATTTGTGCATAAGTTGTACGAGGGATTGATTTCCCCATAGCACGCATAACTTGTTGTGCAAATGCTGAACAATCTACTGCGTAACGATTGTTTGCTCCGTATACGTATACTCTGTTTGCTGCGATAGAACGTGCTACTGATGCTACATTATATGAATTGTATTTTTTGTATTTTTTATAAGTTGTCTTTTTAGTTGCTGCGTCTGCGTCATGCGTTGGTACCGATGTGAATACTACTGCTGATGTAACTGCTGCTAATAATAATTTTTTCATTATATATATTTCCTCCAGAATTTTCTTTTATAAGTTTGATTGTCTGTGCGACTTCTTGAGATAATCATAACACCGAAAAATATCGAAATGTGCATTGTAATAGACTTGTTACATAACATATACGTTTTATGACACATTGTTACAAAATTGCATTAGACTTTGTAACATTCGTAAAAGACTGATATGACAAGCTTTAAAGGCATTTACGCATTAATATTGATTCATTTTCTGAGATTAAATATTACAAAATGTAATATAAATATGATGTTTATTTAGATTGATTTCAATGTCCAAACTGATTTTTTGCAATATTTAATTACTATCGTTTATAATTATGTAAGCACTATCATTAAAATAACTGTTAAATATAGGAGGAAAAAACATGAGTAACATATTAAAAGAACAATATGGTTTATTTATTAACGGAGAATTTGTTGATGCAGAAAACAAAGAAACGTTAGAGGTTAAGAGTCCTGCAACAGGTGAAGTTTTAGCGCATATTGCAAAAGCGACTACAGGAGATGTAGATAAAGCTGTTAAAGCTGCTGGTGAAGCTTTTAAAACATGGAGACATACAACAAGCACAGAGCGTGCTGCCTTATTAAATAAGATTGCAGATATTATGTATGAAAATAAAGATGATTTAGCGATGATTGAATCTATGAACTCTGGTAAAGCGATTCGTGAGTCAGCAAATATTGATATTCCAATGGCTGCCGATCACTTCCGTTACTTTGCTGGTGTAATTTTAGCAGATGAAGGTACAAATAAAGACTTAGCTGAAAATACTTTAAGTATTATTCGTCATGAACCTATCGGTGTAGTTGGGGCAGTTGTAGCATGGAACTTCCCAATGTTACTTGCTGCATGGAAACTTGCACCTGCATTAGCTGCTGGTAACGCTGTTGTTATTCAGCCATCTTCATCTACACCACTTTCTTTATTACATTTAGCAGAGTTAATCAAAGATGTATTACCTAAAGGTGTATTAAATGTATTAAGTGGTAAAGGGTCAGAATCTGGAGATGCAATCTTCAATCATGAAGACGTTGCAAAAGTTTCATTCACTGGATCTACTGAAGTTGGTTACGGTGTAGCCAAAGCTGCAGCTGAACGTTTAGTACCTGCTACTTTAGAGTTAGGTGGTAAATCAGCGAACATTATCTTTGATGACGCTAATATTGAGCAAGCCATCGAAGGTGCACAATTAGGTATTTTATTTAACCAAGGTGAAGTATGTTCAGCTGGTTCAAGACTTTATGTTCAAGAAGGCATCTATGATGAATTTGTTGGTAAATTAAAAGATGCTTTCGAAAAAATCAATGTCGGTGATCCATTAGATACAAACAATCATTACGGTTCTCAAACTGGACAAGCCCAAATCGATAAAATCGAAGAATACATTGAAATTGCGAAGCAAGAAGGATTAAACATCGTTACTGGTGGAGAACGTTTAATGGATAATGGACGAGATAAAGGATTCTTCTTCCCTCCAACAATTATTGAATTCGATGACAACAAATCACGTTTAGTTCAAGAAGAAATTTTTGGACCAGTAGTTGTTGTTTCTAAATTCAAAACACAAGAAGAAGTAATTGAGAAAGCGAATGATTCAATCTACGGTTTAGCTGGTGGTATCTTTACTTCTAACATTAATCGTGCATTACAAGTTGCAAATCAAATGGATACTGGTCGTATCTGGATTAACACTTATAATCAAATTCAAGCTGGTTCACCATTCGGTGGTTACAAAAAATCAGGTATCGGTCGTGAAACGTATAAAGAAACTTTACGTCACTATCAACAAGTTAAAAACTTATACATCGATTATTCTGATGCAGCAAAAGGTATCTATAAATAAGTTAGTTTAAAATGAAATGTCCCGCTACAAATTTGTAGCAGGACATTTTTTCATTTTATTTAGTAGTAAAGATTTGTACAGCGTAATAGTAGTTACGTTGTTTGTTAGTGTCATATGCAACTTTCATTGCAATAGAACTTCTTTTGAAATTTGGACGCAACATATTTGCTCTATGATCTTTAGATTGTTTCCATTGATTAAACATTAATTGCGCTAAATATTTTTCATCCGTTGATGGCGTTTCAGTACTTTTAATGCTACGTTTCATAACATTCTCACCTTTAATGATCGGTTGAACAGATTTAGGAAACGCTGTTTTAAAAAGTGTACCATCTGGACGGTAATGAGAGAATACTTTTGTTACTTCTTCTGCTCTTTTATTCGTACCAGTTTTAATCTTTTTATCGCTGATGTATTTAATAGACGCAACACCGTTTGCTTTTCTTTCTTTATTAATAAGCTTTAATAACTCAACATTCAAACGGTAGTTACTTAATTTGTTACTCGTATTAAATTCTGAATTTGTTGCAGCATCTGCTGATTTTGGAGCAACGTAAGATACACCTGAGAATAGAATTGCACTTGTAAGTGAAACTGATAATAATTTTTTCATTATAAATCTCCTCTTTTGATATGTATGACCGAATACATATTATATTCATGAGAATAATATTACTTTAATTAGAGTAAATGTACAATGACAAAGTATATAATTTAAAAATTTATAAAAAAATATCATACAATATTAAATAACGAAAATAATATAGATTAATATATTAGATTATTTTTCATCTTTTCCGGATTCTCTTAGTATCCGGAAATGTTGGACTAGATTTTATGTTTATTCCCTTCATCTTTTCCGGATTCTCCAACTATCCGGAAATGTTGGACTAGATTTTATGTTTATTCCCTTCATCTTTTCCGGATTCTCCAACTATCCGGAAATGTTGGATCATATTTAATGCTTATACCCTTCATCTTTTCCGGATTCTCTTAGTATCCGGAAATGTTGGATCATATTTAATGCTTATGCACTTCATCTTTTCCGGATTCTCCAACTATCCGGAAATGTTGGATCATATTTAATGCTTATACCCTTCATCTTTTCCGGATTCTCTTAGTATCCGGAAATGTTGGATCATATTTAATGCTTATACCCTTCATCTTTTCCGGATTCTCCAACTATCCGGAAATGTTGGATCATATTTAATGTTTATGCACTTCATCTTTTCCGGATTCTCCAACTATCCGGAAAAGATGAAACGTTAAAATCCTAAAAATCATATTCGATATAACAAGTTGATCTTGCTTCACCGACTTTTTGATAGTGCTTCGATAAAAAATATCGTATCGTTCTTTCATTTAAACCTGTCCATTTGGCAATTTCAGTCGTTTTAGCCCTTCCTTTCTTTATCGCTGCAATGGCATCAAATGTTCTTATCATCACTTCTTTATTCTTCTCTTTATGACCACAGCTACAAATAAAATATTGTTTCTTAAACTTATGACTCATCCCTAGTTTTCCACACTTACTACATTTTATCCCGACTTTCATTCGTTCAAAATCATAGTAATTTATCTCCTCATGTTCAGAATCATTTTTATGCTGTTCGACCAATATATTTCCAAAACGCTGCATCTCTGAATTAATATGCTGATAACGTTTAAGATGATTCACTATTTTATGTACATCAAAATGAAAATTTATATCTTTACTTCCCGGAAAGTTCCTTAAGTCCAATGTCTCATTGATAAATATGATTTTACTAATTACATTAAAGTGAAAACTATTCTCCTTAACGATTTGTTTCAATTTCTTATGTCCCTTTATTATTGAAGACACAAGATCTTTTTCCACATATCCATTCTCACTCGTAAATATGCCATCTTCATAATCATATCGACCACTAAAGTTCTTCACATCAAAATGAAATACAGTATCTTCAGTTATAACGATAAAGTCATATTGTATTTCACCAGGCATTTCTATTCTGATGTCCCATAAGATAATAATATTTTCTATATCGCTTATTAGATGAAGAAACTTTTCTTCACCTTCTAATCCTTTCCTATAATGTGATAATGCCAGGTAGTCTCTTTTCTTAAAGAATAAGCGCTGATCAACTTCTAATAAATATGATATATATCGCGATGGATGATGTGACTTGAGTAACATTTTAAGCCCTCCTTTCGCTCATCATATAAAGGAAAGAAATTGTGTGCAAATTGTAGCAATTCAATAATTGTGCATCTTTCAACGCAGAAAATGAATTTTGGAACAAATTAAAAAAGAAACTGCAGCATTTTCGTTGCAGTTTCTTAAAATTAGCATTTCATTCAAATTTTTTTAATGGCTACATTGTTTATGCATGTCAATAACCATACGACCTTGTATTTTACCGTCATGCATTTCTTTAAATACATCGTTCACTTCATGTAGACAACGTGTTTCAACAATCGGTACAACTATACCTTCTGCACCGAATTCAAATGCTTCACGTAAATCTTCATTTGAATATAATTGATTGTGATTTATTGAACAATAAGTGAAAGTATATAAACAATATTAAAGGTAAATTACATACAAACAAAATAAAAATTTTAAATAAATTACTTTCTTCTAAAATCATTTCGAGTATGGTACTTTGATGAAAAGGGAGTGAAAATATGTTTATTATTCAACCAATGACACTTACAGATGCTAAAGAAATATTAACATGGCAATATGATTCACCTTATGATTTCTACAATATCAATAATACTGATAAAAACCCTGCAGAAATACTGAATGATACAATTCGTACTAATCATTTCTATAGTGTATATCAGCAAGAACTTATCGGACTTATAGAATTACATCACAATAAAAATACCTGTACACTCGGGCTTGGACTTAAGCCAGAATATACAGGTAAAGGTTATGGTGAAACTTTCGTCAGAGAGGCGATCACTTTCATTCGAACGACATATCCAGAAACTACAATTATCGAGCTTGCAGTTGCTACTTTCAATGAACGTGCGATTAAAGTGTATGAACGATGTGGTTTCGAAGCACTCGACTATGAACTAATGGCAGCTCACGGTGTATTACATGAATTTCTGAAGATGCGAAAAATATTAAATAACATCTAAATGATGTTCTTTGATCGGTCTTTTCTTCTCAAGCTGGGTACTCACAATACTTGCTAAAAGTTGCTGAAAGAGCATGCCAAAAGCAACTGGTAAGGCAACTTTAGGCGGAAAATAAGTTGTCGCGACAATAACTCCGGTCGAAATATTTCGCATGCCACATAAAAATGTAATACTGACATGACGTGCATAACTACATTGCATAAAGTGACTCATCACACTGCTAATCACATAACCGCTCACTACAACAACGAATACAACCGCAATGATAATAACTAATTCTATCGAGAAATCTTTCATATACGGTGCAATCGCCCCACCATTGACAAAGATAATACCAAACAATGCAAGTCTACTGAAAGGATTTAGTCTGTTACCTATCTTGTCAGGTATTTTTCCATGACTCGCTTCATTGATGACAATGGCAACTATTGTTGGAACGACAATCATCAATATGAGATCCATGATTAAGTCACTCGTATTAATCTTCACAGTTTCACCTGAAACAATATGCATCGTCAGTGGAATGATCACTGGTGCTAAAAATGTATCAAGTAATACAACAGCTAAACCTAATGGTAAGTCTCCTCGACCAACATTTATCCAGATGATGCTCGTAACACCCGTTGGTATACACATCAACATCACAAAACCAATCACAAGTAAATGATCATCAAAAATTAGATTGGCAATGAGATAACTTAACACCGGCATAATCAAATGCAGAACAATCATACAAAACAATATGTCTCTCGGTGCTTTGTAGAAAATATTCAAATCACTAAACTTCATCTTCATACTGCCGGAAAACGTTATAAATGCGAACAAATACGGCACTATAATTAAAAAATGATGTCCAAATTCATCGAAAATGACACCTAAAGATAAACTAATTAATGTAAGCAAAGCGATATTTTTCTGTAAAAATTTATTCATTAAATCAATCAACGATTTTCTCCTAAAATAATAATTATTATCTATCATTTATTATAAAAATCTGGGTATGTTAAAAGTGTAGCACAATATATAAATGATGTGATTAAAATGACAACATTCGAAACCCTTCTCTATATTGTTATATTCAAACTTGGCATCATAATACTGGTTAATTTCTCTAAAAAAAATTATTATATTTATCAATGAAAAACAAACACATTCAAATGATACAATATTTGATGGTTCTACTAGTACTTCAATCTGGCACTGTAGATAAAGACTGCAATGATTCATCTTTCTTCGACACTGGTGGTGGCGACTAAAATCATCAAAATTAGTATAAGGCAATGCCAAATCTGGCATTGCCTTATCTTTATTATTTCTCTTTTAAACCTAAAGTTTTAGCAGTATTTGCATTGATTTCTTCAAATAGATCTTTGTGCTCTGCTAACTTCAAGCCATATGATGGAATCATCTTCTTAATATGAGGTTCCCATTCAGGCATTCTATCTTTAAAGCATTTATCGATAACTTGTAACATAACATATACAGCAGTAGAAGCACCAGGAGAAGCACCGAGTAAGGCTGCAACACTGCCATCTTCAGCAGTAATCACTTCAGTACCAAATTGTAGTGTACCTTTACCACCATCTTCAGTTTCTTTAATGACTTGCACACGTTGACCAGCAACAACGATTTCCCAATCTTTCGATTCTGCATTTGGAACAAATTCATGTAACTCTTCCATACGTTGTTCATGTGTTTGTAATACTTGAGAGATTAAGTATTGTGTTAATTTCATCTCTTTACCACCAGCTGACAACATGTTTGTTACGTTTCCTGGATTTACTGATGCTAATAAATCTGTATATTTACCCGTCTTTAAGAACTTTGGACTAAATCCAGCGAATGGTCCAAATAATAACCCGCGTTCACCATCGATATAACGCGTATCTAAATGAGGTACTGACATCGGTGGCGCACCAACTTTAGCTTTACCGTATACTTTGGCTAAATGTTGTTCTACGACTTCCTGATTCTTACACACTAAGAATAAACCACTTACCGGGAATCCACCAACGCCACGAGCTTCAGGAATCTTTGTCTTTTGCAATAATGGTAATGAATAACCACCTGCACCGATAAAGACAAATTTAGCATTGTGGATTTCTGTTTGTTTACTATTTTGATCATATACTTTAACATTCCAGCTGCCATCTTCAGCACGCTTAATGTCTTTTACTGTATGTTCGTAGTGTGTCACTGCACCATCAAATGATTTCATCACATCAAATAAGTCTTGTGTTAATGCACCGAAGTTTACATCACTTCCAGCTGCCATACGTGTGATAGCAATTCGCTCATTCGGGTCGCGACCTTCCATCATTAATGGCACCCATTCACGCATCTTATCATGATCTTCAGTTAACTCCATACCTTGGAATAATGGATTATCTTTAAAAGCTGCTAAACGATTCTTTAAGAAACGAATATCGTCTTCACCTTCAACAAAACTTAAATGCGGTACCGGCATGATAAAGTCCTGAGGCTGCTTCAATTTGCCTTCATTCACTAAATAAGACCAGAATTGTTTAGATAATTGAAACTGCTCATTAACATTCACAGCTTTATCGATATTGATATTCTTATCTTTATCTTCAGTCGTATAGTTTAATTCACATAATGCAGAGTGACCCGTTCCTGCGTTATTCCATACGTTTGAACTTTCCAGACCAGGTGCTGAAAGTTTTTCAAATACTTTAATATTTATTGCCGGATCAAGTTCTTTAAGTAATACACCTAAAGTCGCGCTCATTATCCCGCCACCGATTAATATTACGTCAGTTTGTTTAAATACTTTTTTCATTTTATATCCCCCAACACATCTATAATATATTTCCATTATAGACCTTTTTTCATCATTTGTAATACTAGTATAATGAAAATCCAAAAATATTGTAACCGTATTCATTATTTTATTATTATTTCTTCAAATAATAGCTGATTGAAGCCTAAAAAAGACCTCAATCAATGAGGTCTTCAAAAATTATATCTTCTTTCTTAAATCGTCTTTAGGAACTGTAATTTGAATGGCAACAAAAGAAATGATAGACATCACAGCATTCGCAAGTATTCCAATCATCGCACTTTTCTCTAATCCAAATTTCATACAAAAACTATAGATTGCCATACTGATTGCAATACCAAATGCGCCACCTAAAGCTGAAGCCATCTTATAAATACCTGAAGCAACTCCCGCTTTCTCTACCGGTGCTGTTGCAACTGCAGTATCAGTAGATGGTGTGGCATATAGACCAAGTCCTAATCCAAATAAACCAAAGCCTAGCACACAGCTTATGATATAAATATTCTCCGGTAAGAATGTCAGTGAAATCATCACAATACCTGCGAATACTATCGCAGAACCAAGTAACATCGGTTTTTTAGCTCCCATCTTCTGCAATAACTTTTCACCAACGATAATCATTGATAAAACCATTACGACATATAAGATAGAAAGCATACCGGTCTTACTTGAAGAAAAGCCTAAACCTTCCTGAATATATGTATTCGCTACAATCAATGTACCAGCCACTGCATTTAATAAAAAGTTTGAAATTACAGCGCCTAAATATGGTTTATTCTGGAATAGATGAAAATCGATCAACGGATTGATTTGACGTTTCTCTATCATAATAAAAGCAATGAAGCTCACAATACTTAATATAATCAGTCCAATAAATATTGGAGACGTAACACCAAGTGTACCACCCTGCGTAATCACGATATTTAAACTTAGCAACAGAACGATCAACGTAATTAAACCAATTAAATCAAACTTCATATCGTTTGGTTCATCAGATTTTGTTTCCGGTGTGCCGTGAATTAATATCATCGCAAGACCTGAGAAAATAATTGAAATAATAAATATCCATTCCCATCCAAAATTCTTAGCAATCATCCCCCCAAATAAAGAACATAAACCAGAACCACCCCAAGAACCAAATGACCAATAACTTAACGCTCTCTGACGATCTTTATCATCATAATATGCTTTAATAATTGATAACGTAGCTGGCATGATACATGCTGCAGAAATACCTTGAATGATACGACCAATTAATAAAAAAGCAGTCATATGTGTAGCGATCATTGTAAATGAACCGATGATACTTAATATTAAACCGATCTGCGTCATCTTTACACGACCGACTTTATCCGCTAAACCACCAGCACCAACGACAAGCATTCCTGAAAATAATGCCGTTAAACTGACAGCGATATTGATGACATCAAGGCTACTGTTAAAATGATGCTTCAAATCTAGTACAACAATAACAAGCGACTGAGCAAATAACCAATATGTTAATATACCAAGCACAATACCTAGAACTAATTTTCTACCACCCTTATAAGGTGTATCCATGCGAAAGACTCCCTTTTTTACTTTTTATACAGTTAATCTATACCCACATTTTTATTATTTTAGCATAACAACAAGTAAGTTTTTTCTGAAAATTTAGTTTAAAAACTAATGAAATATTATAAAACTTTTATCTCCACAATATAAATTTGTATATATGAAAAAAATACCTTACGATTAAAATATCGTAGAATAACGATGCATCAAACTCTGAAAGGAGCATAAAATGAGCCTATTAGAACATATTCAACAACCCAAAAAAACAGCTTATTACGAAAAAGATATCTTACTGAACCTGACCTTCACATTTACAACGAACAACCGTATCTTCTTTCCAAACGGCAAACATAAAGATTTATTCAATCATAACTACAAATTTGATATTAGCATCAAAAGTCCAGTTGATACATATGGCCTCGCTATAGACTTCTATCAAATAGAACGTGACTATAATGAAAAAATTGCACCACTATTAAATGCACCCATCCTCAACGAATCACTACCAGAAATGAATACAACTGTTGA
The DNA here is from genome assembly GCF_022501545.1 of Macrococcus sp. PK. Taxonomy (NCBI): domain Bacteria; kingdom Bacillati; phylum Bacillota; class Bacilli; order Caryophanales; family Staphylococcaceae; genus Macrococcus; species Macrococcus sp. PK. The sequence continues at coordinate 51,741 of NZ_JAEPRF010000009.1, read as the reverse complement.
GAATATCGCTTATTTCATATGGGAACAGTTTGAGCATCTAATTGACCACGCATCTTCTATTCAAACTCTAACATTATATGAAACAAAGAATCACAGCGTAACTATAAATAAAAATTAAAAAAGTACTACGGATATCAAATACTATCCGTAGTACTTTTAAATTTATTTGTTGGTAACGCACAATAATATAACAAAAATATAAATCTTAGACCAAAAAATAAAAAAATGATAGGTAATATTATTTCATCTTTAAATAATTTAATGTCAGAAAAAAAATATAGTAATCCATAAATCATAAAAATCACTCCAAAAAACATATAAAAAATATTGAAGTATTTATATATTTTTGAGTCTTTTCCTACATCAAGCATCCTTCTTTGAAAAGCACTATATATTGGTATTAATACTACCGGCATTACTATCATAACAAACAGCAATCTTCCAAGTATGTTTTCCCCTTCTTCTGCCTTTATTAAAGGCAACAAGATTACAATACAAATAAACATCTGTATTAAAAATGGAAGCCAAAATTGTTGTCTCGAATCTTTAGAATCAAAATCAAATGCATGTTTAATAAATCTCAGATAGGATTGCATCACATTTCACCTCTATATTAATTAATAAATAATAATATTATTTATTTAATTCTTTCAATGAATTATAACCGTTATATCGATTACTAGGCAGTGTGCAATACCACAATATAAAAATGATATAGCTCGAAAATACCATCATCATATAAGTATTGAAATGACCTATCCCTAATAGTTGAATATTAAAAAATATTTTTAATAAATAAATTAAAGCCCCACCTAATAATAATATAGAATATAAAAATCTCATACTCTTAAACAAAGACGAGTTAATCCCAACATCATTCACTCTTCGCATTGCCGCACTTGCAGTTGGCCAGATAATGACCATAAAACCAATTAAAAATACAAGCAACCAGACAAAAGAAAGTAGGAAACAATTTGTAAATAAAAATGTAAAGATTCCGGTAAATAATAATAATAGGATGAACTGAATCAACATGGAAGACCAAAATTGAAATCGTGTGTCTCGCTCGTCATTTACAAATGTAAGATTCCAGAACCTTCTAAATGCTCCTCCCATTTAACCCACCTCTTTTTGTTGTATTAACAATATTATACAATGCCTTAAAAAAAAGTGAATATTATTGTCAGAAAATACAGAAAAAAACTAATAAAAAAGACGCACTTTCGTACGGCCTTCATCACAGAAACTATAAATCAAGTATCTCTTTGAGTACTTTTGCGATACCATCATTATTATTATCATCCGTTACAATATCAGCAACCTGCTTTAAATCTGGATGCGCATTTCCCATGGCAACACCGATGCCTGCATCTCGAACCATTTCCATATCATTTAGTTGATCGCCAAATGCAATGACATTGTCTTTAGCAATATTTAATCCTTCGCAAATATGGTCGAGTGCACTGTATTTATTTACACCTTTAGCAGTAATCTCTAAATAAAATGGTGTTGACCGTATTGCACCAAAGGTATCCCCACAGATCGATAATATCTCTTCATCAATTTCATCTATACGGTCAGGATCTGCTGTAAGTAAAATCTTCATCGGATCAAAATCAAGTCTTTCATGTAAATCATGTGTGAGATTAAAATTAAGTCCATGATCACGATATTCATGAATGACATATTGATTATCTGCATCGTTTGCATATAAATCTGTACCGTTATCAACGATGTGGATAATGTTTAAATGCGCAATCGCTTTTAAGAAATCTTTAGCGTCCTGATTCGTTAATGACTGTTTATATTTCACTTCATTCGTTTCAATATCTATGACCATACCACCATTGTAAGCGCCGATTATTCCATGATGTTTATCAAGCGCTAACTGTTCTATCTCAAACTTAAATCCTGTTCTCGGACGTCCTGATACAAGTGCTACCTTAATTCCTTTTTCCTGCGCTTTCATCAGCACTTTTTTCGTTCTTTCAGTAATTGTTCTATCGTCAGCTATTAAAGTTCCATCACAATCTAAAGCAATTAATTTAATTTCTTTAGCCATAAATACACACTCCTATTTGAAAATAAGGACTTTGACAATTGTCAAAATCCTTATTGTTTTAATTATAGTTCTTCACCATTTGTAGCAATAACGTTTTTGTACCAGTCGAATGATTTCTTCTTACTACGTTTCATTGATCCATTTCCTTCATTGTCACGATCCACATGAATCATACCATATCGTTTCTTCATTTCACCTGTCGTAAATGATACAACATCGATAATACCCCAAGGTGTGTATCCTAGTAAGTCTACACCATCTTCTAATATAGCATCTTTAACCGCTTCAATATGTGAACGGAAGTACTCGATACGCGTATCATCATTGATTGAACCATCTGCTTCAACCGCATCAATGGCACCAAATCCATTTTCAACGATAAATAATGGAATTTGATATCTGTTATAAAGTGTGTTTAATACATATCGTAATCCAACAGGATCAATTGCCCACCCCCAGTCAGATGACTTAATATGTGGATTTTCTACACCATTCGATAATCCCCCATTAACAATATCACCGGTATTATCATTGTGAACATCGTGCTTAACCGTTGTAGACATATAATAACTGAATGCTAAATAGTCCACTGTACCCTTAGCTAAGATTTCTTCATCACCAGGTTCAATCGGTAGCGAAACACCTAATCGTTCTAGTTCTTTTAATGCATAGGCTGGATACTTACCTCTTACATGCACATCCGGGAAGAAGAATCTTTCACGGTTAGCAATTTCAGCAGCCATAATATCTTTCGGGTGACATGAGTATGGATAAACAGGTACATGCGAAACCATTGCGCCAATTTTAAAATCAGGGTTGATTTTCTTTCCGATAATCACTGCTTTTGCACTTGCTAATAATTGGTGATGTGCTGATTGATACATCACTGCACGTGCATCTTCTCCTGGTTGTACTTGAATCCCAGCATTCGTCCATAAGAAAAGTGGGTTATTAACGTCCATCTGGTTATTGATTTCGTTAAATGTCATCCAGTACTCAACTTTATCTTTGTATCGATTAAACACAACTTCCGCAAATCGCGCAAAGAAGTCTACTACTTCACGACTTCTGAATCCACCATATTCTTTCGCTAGGTGTAAAGGTATTTCAAAATGACTTAATGTAATAACCGGTTTAATATTATGCTTTAATAATTCATCAAAAACGTCATCATAGAATTGAAGCCCTTCTTCATTCGGCTCTAATTCGTCGCCTTTAGGAAAGATACGTGTCCATCCAATTGAAGTACGTAATACTTTTAGTCCCATTTCAGCAAACATTGCAATATCTTCTTTATAATTTGAATAGAAATCAATCGCCTCATGGTTCGGATAAAATTCATTATCTTCAACTTTATCTGTGATTCTACGTGGTACACCATGTGCACCTGCTGTTAATACATCAACAACCGATGGACCTTTGCCACCTTTGTTCCAGCCACCTTCAAATTGATGTGCGGCAAGTGCGCCACCCCATAAAAAGTCTTTGCTTAGTTTCGTCATTTTAAAATCCTCCTATTTAATAATTGTTATCATTCTATTTGAATTTGAAACCGACGTATTTGTATTGTCAATAATGACATCATTGTAGTTCATTGTATTTGTCACAACAACTGGAGTTACAGTTGAATAACCTTTTGATTCAATTGCTTTTTTATCAAAATGAATTAATGGTTGTCCAATTGAAACTTTATCACCTTCGTTTACTAAAAGATCAAAATGTTCACCTTTTAATTCAACAGTATCTAAACCAACATGTATTAAAACTTCAACACCATCATTACTCTTTATACCTATTGCATGTTTTGACGGTGTTGTCATAACAATCGAACCTTCAACTGGCGAAGATACAATACCTTCTGAAGGGTCTATCGCAAAACCTTTACCCATTGCACCACTATTAAATACCGGGTCTTTAACTTCATTCAATAGAATAAACTTACCTGATAACGGAGAAACAACCACTTGTTCTAATGACTCAGTAGTGATAATGTTATCCTCATCCTCAATATCTTCTGGTGTATCTAATTTCGTATCAACAGCTTTAGCTGTATCTTCACCATAACCAAACATCATAATTAATACAATCGGTAAAATAATTGCAATTGCAACGCCAATACATATTCCGATAAACGATGATGGGTTATCTTTACTGATACCATTTACAATTGTTAACGGTCCAGGCAATCCAGCATAAACGTAATAGTATGGATTAAAGAAACTTGCTACTACCGCACCAACAGCTCCTGATATACAACCTATAATAAAAGGTTTTTTAAATCTCAAGTTAATACCATAAATAGAAGGTTCAGTGATACCAAAAATACCAGTAATACCTGCTGATAATGCAACTGATTTTGTTTCCTGAACTTTTGATTTTAAGAATACACCCAATACAGCACCAACTTGTGCTATAACAGCGATTGTTTGATAAGCTTGGAAAGAGTCACGACCATAGTTATCGAAGTTAGCAAGGACAACAGGTGTAATACCCCAGTGAACACCAAAGATAACAAACACCTGCCAAAATGCACCAATAATAATTGCAGCTACTATTGGTAAATTCTCTGCTAAATAGTTATAGCCATCAGCTACACCATTTGCAAATAATGTTGATAATGGCCCGATTAATAATATTGTTAAAGGAACCATAATTACCATACACATTAACGGAACAAATAAAGATCTTACAACCTCTGGGAAAACTTTATTAAAGAACCTTTCAACATAAGATAAAATCCAAACTAAGAATAATGGAGGTAATACTGAAGAAGTATACACTGTTTGTGAAAGTGCAATCCCCATAAATGTTATCTTTTCTCCTTCAGCAATACGTCCTGCAATTTCAGCCCAAGTAGGACTTACTAAAGCCATCGCACAAACAACAGCAATATAAGTGTTGACTTTAAAATGTTTAGAAGCAGTTAAAGCAATGAAAATTGGTAAGAATGTGAATGGTGACCATGAAATGAAGCTAAATACTTCATAAGTTCCCGTCTTCGCAAAAGCTGGCCATGCTAAGTTAATTAATATTAAGATACCTTATAAAATCCCCGCTGCTGCTAAGATATAGATGAAAGGTGCAAATACTGCAGACATTGTAGCAATGACTCTGTTAAGAATCGATCCTTTTTGCATGTTTTCCTCTGTATTATCTTCTACATTTGTAATGTTAGTAAATGCATCATATACTTCACCAACATGTTGTCCGATTACGATTTGAAATTGTCCGCCGTTCTCAACTACCGTTATAACTCCAGGCATTTCTGACACTTTCTTTTTAAATTCAGGATTCGAACGTTTTAATACCAATCTTAAACGTGTAGCACATCTTGCTACATTAACAATGTTTTCTTCTCCACCCACTGCCCCTAAAATATCATGAGCGAGTTGTTCATAGTTTCTCACTTGTTTTGCCATAATATCATCTCCATTGATTACGTTCTAATTTATTATACATTTTTATTTTAATTGAACCGGTTCAATTAAACAAGTGCGAAATAATATAAATAATGTATAATTAGTGACAAGTAGATATTTAGGAGTGTTAAATTTGAACAAATATGAAATTATCGCAGAAACTATTCAACAAAGTATATATGACCAGAAATTAGAACAGGGGACTAAATTACCAAACGTTGAATCACTCATGAAACAGCATAACGTTTCAAAAAGCACCATCACGAAAGCGCTCGATACACTTGAGAAACGTGGTGCAATATTTCAGCAGCGCGGAAGCGGGATATTTGTGAGACGTCAACGTCGTGAAGGATATGTCAGTTTGCTGACGAATAGAGGATTTACTGCAGATTTAAAGGAATTCAATATCACATCTGAAGTTCTGAAATTAGAAAGAATGAACGCAGATGACGAAGTAAAGATGAATCTGCATCTGGAAGAGAATGAAGAAGTTTATTACGTAGAACGTTTGCGAAGAATTGATAACGATATTTTATGTATTGAAGTATCTTACTTTCCGGTTAAACTTGTACCATATTTGAACAATGAAATTGCTGAAGGATCCATCTTTAATTACTTAACAGATGCTTTAAAGTTTAATATTAGTTTTGCTGATATTTATATGCATATTGATGAACTCAATGACGTTGATGCTAAGAAACTAGATCTGAAACAAGGTAATCCTGCCCTATTTCTAGAACAAGTTGTCTACCTTGCAACAGGTGAGCCATTTGATTTCTCAAAGATTACGTACCACTATAAACATTCGAAGTTTTTTGTACAGGCTACAAACTATTAAATATACATTTTATGTTATAATGGAATAAAAATGTAGAAGGTGGTAATGTTATGGCTTGGTTTGAAGCATTGGTATCCATCGTAATTAGTCTTGCTCCTATTCTCATAGTCTTTCTTATCCTAATGGATGGTTACAGAACGAAATTAAATTCAGAGAAGATTATTGCACAAAACGAAGAAATCATCGCTTTGTTGAAGCAAAATAATAAAGGTGGAGGACAAAAATTATGATGAGTATAACAGGATTAGTCTTTTCCTTGTTAACAATTCTTCTCTCTATAGTATGTATTATCCTAATTGTGAAGTATATCTATAAAAATTATCAGAATACATCACAGTTAATTAAACAAAACGAAGAAATCATCGCTCTATTGAAGCAAAACAGAAAGGATGATTTCTAATGGAGTGGATTGGAGTATCTGTAATGTCCATCCTATACATCCTTATGTATTTGTTGCCTGCGCTTATCATCGGCTTCGTATTATCACATATTTACAACACACGCCAGAATACGAAATATATCATCAGACAAAATCAAGAAATGATTGAACTGCTTAAAGACATCAAAAATCAATCAAATATAAAATAAACACGCACAACCATCATGGTTGTGCGTGTCTTTATTATTGATATTTTTTCATAATTGCTTTCAGTTTAGCTTGTGCTGCTTTATCTTTTGAAACTATCATATTGTAACCTTTACCTGGTGTGAATGTTCCGCCATATCCGTTATCATTATATTCACCAAAACCAGCTGAGAAACTCATATGTTCACGTTTTTTCTTCAGTTCATAAACTACGCCGTTATCACCCAGTACATATTTTGTAACATAAGTCTTAGGTTTAGCAATGTTAAAATAGCCCTCAGCTGTATACGTGTTATATCCGTCTTTAGAGTAACCATACTGATTATCTTTAGGACTATAGAAAGCTACACCTCCGATAGCGTGTAACCCAAATGCATAATAGCCTGGATTATTAAAATCCTGCACCTGCATATGACCATGAGGTGTTCCAGCATACCAATCTCCTTTTCCTGCAGCTCCGTGATCAAAGAATTTAGTTGTCACAGCTTTATGTTCTTTCTTTGCCTTCACCGATGCCCATTTCACGAAGTCATTAGTAATTGCGTAACGTTCTGCTAAAGTAAATTTCTTCACTGCTAATTGCTTTTTCTTTTTATAGTTACCCGTTACAGTTACTTTTGTTTCGGGACTTTTTGTACCTTTAGCTGTCTTATAGAATACGCGTAGCACAGTACCTTTTTTCTGAGGTTGAATCGAAACATTAGCACTACCATATTTACCAGCTTTTGCTTTACCTAAAGATTTACCACCTTTATAAATATAAACCGTACTATTCTTTGCTGCATCTACATCCACAAAACCAGCAGTATTACTTACTTTCCAAACTGTTACCGGCTTCTTTAAAGCTGCATTTGCTTCTCCACCAATTAAGGATGACACTAGCGTTGCACCAAGCACTACAGGTAATAATTTTTTCATGGTCTAAACCTCCAAAGTTAATTTTGTATTCGGTTTCATTATACACAAATTATTTCTTTATTACGCTCAGTCCAAAGGCTTATTTACATAATATTTACAATTAATAAAAACTACTATTTACTACCTGTCTTCAATGAAAAAATAAATAACATATAGACTAAATAAATAAATGGCAGCAGTATAATAACGTAAAATATTATTTCTACCCATATCACATCCCCAGGTAAACCTTGCCCCATAATCGCAAATAATAAAATATAGAATGTATAACATACTGGAAAAAATCCAATTAGCATCGCATGAATACCCTCAATCTTTAAATCATTACATCTACGCATCATTAATGAGATGAGCGGAATTAAAAATACGACTACAATCAAAAGATGATATAACTGCCAGTTTAAATCGAATAACATCTCAAACAAAGGTGTCTTCAAATTAAATCCTAATTTCGGTAATCCAAGCATCGGACCAATCGTAAATACTAAGATGATACATAAGATGTGTGGCCAGAACCCCATATTAAATTCTGTTCTGTTTGAACGACCTTTGAAGTTAAATGCATTTTTCCAGAAGTTGATATAAGCATCCACATTATCACTCCTTTTATATTATTCTAGCATTGAAAAGAAGCAGTGAACCTTAAATTTACCTTAAAAAACCTCTACCGTATTTGATAGAGGTAATATCAATCATTAATTTTGTTAATAGCATTCAGATTCAATAAATAAACTTTATTTTTCTTGTTGAATAAGCTTTATATATGTCTTCTCTTTATTTTCTTTCTTGCTTTCAGAATAAATCTCAAATTCAGCTACTAAGCCCTTTTCATTTCCTTTAATATCTTTTAGTTTCATCACACCGTCTTTGTAAACCGGATTATCAGCAAGTTTAATAGTCATCTCTTGCTCATCATAAGTCACAGTGCCTGTGCGTGTCACTTTACTTTCATCGGATGAAAAGATTACTTTATCACCTCTGAATGTCATATATCCCATTGTAATGAGATTATCTTTTGCACCGACCTTTGCAATATATCGATTCCCATCTAGTTCCTGCGCTAACCCGCCACATGCTGCAAACAAGATGGTTAGCATGACCAATAACATTATTAATACTTTCTTCATCTTTTTTTCCTCAAATCCTAAAACTTTATTTAGATTTATTTACCCTTGCTGACGTATTACAAACAGTTTAAATGTCATCCTATAAAACCTTAAATTTACCTTAAATTTCAAATGATTCTCTATATTTTTACAGTTTTTCGTCTTATACTAAAAGAAAAAAAAGGAAGAGGGAATATTTTATGAAAAATTTATTAAAAGTCGGAATTGCTTCAACACTTCTACTTGGTCTAACACCTGCTGTCGCTGATGCTAAGACACCTGTGAAGTCATCAACGAAGACTGTTGCACCTTATTACAAATGGAATGGTTACACAGGTTACAGCCACAAATTCGTACTGGATAAAGATTTCAAACGTGCGTTACTGAACTCAAACGTAACGGTAAATGGTATGAAAGTAACTAAGAGTGTCACTGCTAAACAAGCTGATCCTGCGCTGATGGCATTAGCAAAATACAATGAACATAAAAAGTTCAACAGCAAATTATTAACTAAGAAATATGACACACTTGGTCTTAAAGCTGGTAAAGAGTATTTCGTTATTCAGATGCCAGTACAAAAAGGAAAAGTTTCATTAGCACAAATTAAGAAATTGTATGGAAAATATGAAATTGAAGAAGGTCAACTAAAAGATAGTAAGACTAAAAAATTCTATACTGAATCTTATGTTATCAGAACAAAATCTGGTTCAGCAGAATTCCATTTCGATAAAAATGAAAAATTAAATAAAGTATATATCCTTTCTACAACTACGATTACTTTTGGATATTAATTTTTTAACAGCTGCTATTTACATAGAAAGTTACTATGGTTTACAGTGCTCACTGCTTCATTTGTGTTAGGAATTTTTCTTTATCAACTTGAACATTATTATGGCTTTGGACAAGTTACACATGCTTTCGTTGCAATCATTTTAGCTCTTATTAATATCTATGAAATAATTAAATTTTTCAAAGCACAGCACCGATATAGTTAAAAACGCCTATCCTTCTGGATAAGCGTTTTTAATTTATATTCTAGTTATACGGTGAAGCAAAATTTTTTATTTTTTTTTTAATGCTTTCTCTATCTCAATAATCTTATCAATCATCAGCTGTGCCGCTTCTGTATCACTGATATGATTTGGAATGATGGTTATCTTATCTTTCGGGATTTCACTTTCGTAACCCTGAACATATTGCTCCCCTATAAAACAATGAGACATAAGCTGCAATGCTTCCTTACTAATAAATAATTTATTGATATATAATACACTTTTACAATCATAATTATTGCCGAAGCTTGCCATACTCTCAATCGTGTCATCTCCCACATTTGAGAAGAATACTAAAGTATCCGTATCATAGGCATCATAAATGTAATCAAGGTCCCAGTCATCTAACGTATATGTATCATAGTCATCAAATTGATTGAAAAAGATATCTTTTTCTGCCAGATAATCTTTAATATCCTGCAAATCCTCGCTATCTTTAAAACGAGTACCTAAGTGAATACGATATCCTTTGTCATTTAAAGGTAACGCAAGCGCAAGTGGCATCGTATTTAAAATTTCAGACATACTGTCGGATGCTAATTTTTCTTTAAATACCTCTCCAATTACGAAAATCATACCATCACTCCTTCTTATGATAATCTTAGCTAAAAATAATTATATTTACACGTTATATACAGAGAAATAATAAAAAAGAAGCCCACTATAAATAGTGAGCTCAATATTAATTAAAATATTGTCCTTCTGGCCTATTGATAAAAATCGGAACTGTCCCACCTGCATTTCCAATCACTATCTGGAAACCATTATTTTTATTCGTATTATATATTTTCACTGGTCCCAATAAGTCATCATTTACAATTTCAGTTGGTTCACCAAAAACTTTGTTAAATTCAGCATCAGTCATTTCTACACCTGGGGTTATGTAGATTGCACCGACTCTATCATCTTGACCCATCGCTAAAGATATATCACCAACTCTATCTAGCCCACCTTGATGCATATCATAACCTTGGTTCTTTTCAACCGGACCATATAATGCCTCTACTTCTTCTCGAGTCATACCAACCTTTATTCCTGCAAAATCTTCAGTATGCGCTTCATGGAAGAAATACTGTTTAAATGCAGGGTCTTTAATATCAATTTTCCCGTTTTCATCTATAAAGCTGTACTGACTTTTTGTTTTTGTATTGTTTTCTTTACTTTTTGAAGTAGGTTTAGACACTGATTTACCTGCTAATACTTCTGAAGCAATCTTCTTAATTTCAGGATCAGTTGTTTCTTTAAATTCTGGCATCATATCAGATTCAAATCCCCATGATTCAGTGTATAGCGCAAAATATCCTAATCCTTTATTCCCTTTGAAGTGATATTCGTATACTTTACCGTTATTCGCTAATAAATAAATGGTTGTATCAGAATCAGAAGTCATCATACCAGTGATACCTTCAGCTGTAACTGTATCATATGATGCGTCATGTTCCCCTATCGTGCCATCTTTGGCATCGTACATGACAACTCCTGCATCTGCAATAATATCGTGTACATCGGCACCTGGATTAAGCATCGTTTGTAATAAGATTAACCCATCCTCAGTATTGGTGAATATATCTGTCGAGATTCCTCCACCATGGTTTAAGTATCTGCCGGTAACAGCTTTACCTTTATCTTCTGCATAATTAATCATTGCAGACTTAAATTTTTCATATATTGATTTATCAGTTGCAGTATCATCACTTGATTCTAGCATACCTTTACCATCATTAATTTGAGCTAGACCTACTAAATAGTCGTTGTCATCAAAAGCTGCTCGAATTTTGAAACCGTTATTATCGTTATCATTGTATTCTAAAGTATTAAATGGATATACTGGCTCGTCACTAGGATTCGCATATACTCTTAAGAATTCACTTTTTGTAATTTTCTTATTAGGATTAATGACAATCTGACGTACTTTATTTTGATTATCATAGTTTACTGCATATACGTCATATAATGCACTCGTCTTTAATCCATAAAGATCATTACCTTTACCAAGTGACGGACCGTAAATCGCTTCAACTTCATCTTTAGTCATACCGAATTTGATTTTGTCCACGGAAAATCTATGATCATTTCGCATATACATTGAATGAAAAGACGATGTCATAATATCAGTTTTACCTGTTTTCTTTGCTGAAGACTTTGTGACAATCTTCTTTTCAGATGAATTTTTAGTTTCACTGTTCTTCGTATTCGTAGTATCGTTAGATGCATTACTACTTTCTATTTTTGTCGCACCTTTATCCTGAGTTTTTTCTTCTCCACATGCAGCTAATAATGTCGTTAAAGATAAAGCAATGATTAATGATTTTTTCATACATATCCTCCAGAACGATTTAATTACTTTTATTTTACAATTATTGAGCTATAATATGTAAAAATATCCAGAATTAATATACATGTTTGAACTATTCTTGATTAGTTTTTACAATTGATAATATTTAAGGAAGATTAATGGCCGATATTTTCGTTTTATCGGCCATCATTTTATGAAATTAGCTAAAAATCAAAATTCATGGCCGATAAATTCAATTTATCGGCCATAGTTATTAAATATAAAATTTTTGATGTTAACTTTAATATCAATTAGAAGAATAATTTCCTTTCTTATCTTTAATTATCATCATTTTTACATAATCATAATTAAAGGAGTTATTTTTTATATCTCTTAATAAATATTTTTTCCACTTCTTTTTTTTGATTAATGACTTATTATCCATTAAAATAGCAATTGTTAATCTTGGATTTTTGTATTCACCACCAACAACTGTATACACAAAAGTTACATTATCATAAATATCTATATATTCAATTCCAAAACCTTTTTTAACATTAGAAAGAGTGTAGCCTTTTTTAGGTAAACCATATTTTTTTATAATGGAGTTACGAGTATAATCCTTATCGCCAAATGCATTTTGGTCTACAATTCTATTAATTGTAGCAAATTTAGCTTTAGTTTGTTTCTGAAAGTCACCATAAGCATAATCATCATAACCATTTACATAAATTTTCTTAACAGTATGATTAACTACTGTATGGGAGTCATCATATATTTTAAATTTATCAAACTTATCTCCCAATCTCATACCATGTAAAGGCATCTTTCCTTCTTTAACTTTCTTAATTGTTTGAGCATCTTTTAAATAATCGATTGATTTTATATACGACTTTGCCTCAACATTCGTAGTTAAAATTGTTGAAAATAGTAATGTACTAAAAGCTACTGTATTTATTAATTTTTTCATTTTAACCTCCTAAAAGATAAATTATTACAACTAAATTGTAAATCATATACATATTTACCTCAATAAGATTATCTATTTAACAATATTTTATATATTAGTTTCGTTAATTTTGCTTTTCTTTTAAACCTCAATACATTTATCATAACTCTGCATTTTCTTTAAATATCATAAAATAATAAATTTATATTAGAAAAGTGAATATCAATTATCCGCTGATGGCACACGCAACAATTCATAACGTTCACTCACTAACTCGTACCCTTGTCTTTGATACATTTCTCTTGGTGAGTCATTACCGTCAGCAATTAAGATAACTCTCTTACCAACTTGTTCTGCATAATGCCATATTGCTTGTTGTAATGCTGTTCCAACGCCCTGCTTACGCATTGCATCCAACACGTAGAAGTCATCTAATTCCACATACTGCGCACTTTCCACCGCTTCAACTTTACCAGCTGGAAATCCATGCTGATACCCAACAAACTGCAGGATTTGCGGGTTCAATAAATCACGTCGATGCGTGCGCTCTTTCAGATCAGCAAATTCCTCACCATACTCTAAGTCCCCTTCACGACATATTTGAAGAAAGTCTAGGAATACATCATCATCGTTTAATACTTGAACAACTTCAATCTCTGAATCCTTTGATTTCGGCATCTCTTTCAATAAATAAAGCTCCATCTTTTCAACAATAAATCCTAAAGCCTTTGCTTTCTCCTGCAACGCATCATTCAGCACTTCATTCTCAGGAAATATAAACAGGGCATGTTTTTGTCCGCGTTGTTCATGAAATGTCTTTTGCGTTTCATAGTCTGTCATAAAAGTATCAACATCCGGCGTCACTTTATATTGAAAGTAATTGGCATAATATTTAACGAGCTGGCTCGGTGTGTGGTAATGAATATATCTTTCGTTTTCTTCAAATACGTCAGCGTCATTATGCGTATTTGCAAAACTAGGTTGAATGACTGCTTTGTTTATATTTTGATCTCCCATGTTATTCTCCCCTTATCATTTTATATTTATCATACTAAAATGTACTAAAAAAGACCCGTATCATCTGCGATAAGGATCATTTTGTTGATAAGGATTGTAGTATTTATCTTGCCTTATTGCTTTCGGATTTGGTACCCATTTGTTTGTTCCAGGTTCAAAATCTTGAGCACACCACACGATGCACCATATAGTGAGTACTAGATTTACAACAAATGCAATAAGTTGAAAACTATCACTCTTCCTTTTATAACCATTTCAAGATATAATATACATAAAAAGTAAACGAGGTGCGTTATGACTAAGAAGATTTCTTTTAAAATCCTCATGTTCACATTATTCTATCTCGTCTTAATGATATGGATGATTAATATCGGAATATATAAAGATCTCATATTACTTTCATTTATGATTCTTTATTACTTTACTTCAGTAAGACAATTAATTGCTGAGTATAAAACTAAAATGATAGATCCTGCCAACAAAATAGCAATTCATAAAGCAAATATAGTTAACTTTCGAAACAATGTCGTTGAGAGTTTAATAATTTTCATCATTTATGGCACAATCATTTATTTCAAACACTTACCTGATTTATTTGCTACTCCATATTATATGCTTATTTTCCTGCCTGCCGGAGGTGTATTCGGATATGGTGTGCGCTACTTTATGGAGAAAGAAGAACTTCAAATTGCACTGAACAAAAGAAAAACCACTTCACATTAGAAGTGGTTCACTTTATTTCACAGCGATAATGATATTATCGCTGACTTTTTTATGTTTAAACTTGTCTGCATGTTCGAAATCATCATTGAAAATAATATGATATTCATTACCTTTTACAGCATATTTGAACTCGTAATCGATAATCGATTCATTAAATCCTGCAAGCGTAAATTTATGATAAATACCTGCTGTATTATCCTTTAAAACAGGAATCACCGTATATTCATCTACAGGACCATATTTATTTCTGTAAAAGAAGAAGGTTGCTTCACCATTATTCAACTTTGCAACAAGTTGACCCGTTGTTGACACTTGCTTCAATACCGCATTTGCTGCAGTTTGTGGATCATTATACTTTCTTAAAGATGCGTCAGTACCGATACGATTATTCTCACTATCCAGCCATTCACCGTTATTTCCGATCAACGTCACATCTTTTTTCAGTGTTTTATCCATTAGTACCCCGCGCTTACCATCATCACTCTCTATAAAGAGATTAACTGAATCATCACTTCTATCAATAGCACCAGATTGATAATCAAGTTTACCTGCAGGTGTATTAATCGACCAGGTATTATCAATAAATTTGTTATCTTTCATATATTGATGACTGATAATTTTCGGAAACGCCACCTTTGTCTTTCCAGTCTTATCAAATGTTAAGTAACTATTCATAATGTAACCAACTTTGTTCCCCATATATGTTCTTAAATTAAAGTAGTTACCATCTTTAAGTTTAAAGAATTCATTACGCACTGATAAATCATCCAATTGTTCCATTGCAAGCTCATCAACATGTAATTTAGCTTCATCGTAATATTGATAAGAATCTTTAATCTTTTTAATATCTTTTGTTGCGATAATAGATTGCTCTTTCTGCATATTATGAACTACAAAAAATGCTGCAATCGATAATAAAAGTATCACAGCTAAACTGATTAACACGCGTTTCATTTCATCACTCATCTCTCATATAATTCCATCATTATACATTAAATTGATAATTATGTATATTGACTCCAAAAAGAAAACGCCCTATAAAGGACGTCTACTTATTTATCTTGATCTTCTTTACTTACCTTCTTCTCACCAGGCTGTAACTCAAGCTGGTCTTTAACTTTCTCGTTCATCTCACCATCAATAACTGATTCCGGCATAAGTTCACGTCTATTACTTGTAGTATCTTTATCAACGTTTGTCATCTTCATCGCCTCCATAAATATTATATTTTTATATACCCTTGCTGTATTATAATAGTCGTATTAAGTATAAAAACTTTTTTTCTTTAAACTAGAATTATAACTATTATATTTTAGGTTATTTTTAGTTACTTTTTTTGTTTATATTTTATTTTTACATTATTGTTATTTAAAAGAAATGCCTATAAAATATATTTATTAAATATATTTTAAGGAGAATTTCATGAAAAAATTATCTATCACTTTACTAACAAGTTCATTATTATTTTCAACTGTTAATTTGGAAGCTCATGCTGGTGAATATGTAAAATCTATTAATTATATTGAAAGTAAGGAAACAATTCAAAAAGTTAAAGATGGAAATATAGCTCTTCATGGTATGAAAATAGGAGACTACTTATCAAAATTTACAACAAAAAAATATAAAGATTCACACCGTATTGTAGATGATTTTTATACTGAAGCTGGTGCTTGGGTTATAAGAACTGGTGTTGGAGCTGACAAAGGATTTACAGATTTCCAACAAAATAAACCCTTCAATAAATTAAAAATTACACGATTAAATGATGATTATAATAGCTCACCTTACCGTCTATATAAAGATGATATAAGAAAACATTATGGAAAACCTAGCAAAGATAATACCTTAAGAATAGGTAATCCAAATTCTGGTTATAAACAAGTCGATGTTTATAAAAATGTCACTTTTATTTATACTGAAACTAAAATTACTAAATCAAACCCAAAACTTACTTATGTAGTAATAATGAAAAATAATACAAAAACTAAATTAAACAATTGGAAAAATTATTTAAAAAATAATAAATTTAATCGTATAAATAAAAACTTTGAAAAGAACACTATTATGTATGATTCATATGGAAAATATACAAAAGGAAGAAGTAAATAATTGATTGACAGCTTAAAAGCTGTCTTTTTTTGTCTACTTTTTTATGTTCTTATATAATGAAAGAAATAAGGAGGTCAACCAAATGGATTTTAAACAGCGCGCGGTAGAGATGTTACATGAAACATACGGAGCTGAAGCTAACTTTCGAGAAGGTCAACTGGAAGCGATATTAGCTGTAGTAAATAAACAGAAGACGCTGGTGATTCAAAAGACTGGCTGGGGGAAATCGATTGTATACTTCATCGCTACTAAGTTATTAAGAGAAAATGGTAGCGGTCCTGCTGTTATCATCAGTCCTTTACTTGCATTAATGCACAATCAAATTGATGCTGCTGCTAAACTTGGTTTAGATGTCGTAACGATCAATAGCAATAACAAAGATGAATGGGATGATATTTATGCACGGCTTAGTGCGGTTGATGCCATTATTGTTTCTCCTGAGAAATTATCTGATGCAAGATTTATTGAAGCATTATCACAAGTGAATGATATCGAGCTTATTGTAGTAGACGAAGCACACTCTATTTCAGACTGGGGTCATGACTTCAGACCTGATTATCAGCGTATCGTGAACCTCGTTAAAGATTTACCGGATTCAATCGCAATTCTTGGCACAACTGCAACAGCAAACGATCGTGTCATTGAAGATATTAAATCGCAACTCGGAAATCTCCAGGTATTTCGTGGTAATTTAATCCGTTCAAATATTTCGATTCAAGTGAACCCAGCACAATCGAAGGCAGAACGACTTGCTTTCTTAGCGGCATCTCTCACAGAGCATCCTTTTTTGAACAAAGAACAAGGTATCATCTATTGTCTTACGAAGAAAGAATGTGTTTCTGTAGCACATTTCTTAATTGAACAAGGTATCTCGGCCGCACCTTATTATTCAGGTATGCAGAACGAATATGGCGAAGATACTAGCGTAACTACGCTTGAAGCATTTCATAACGCGGAAGTACGTGTAATTGTTGCAACAGTGAAGCTTGGTATGGGGTACGATAAATCAAATATCGGTTTCGTTATTCATTTCCAGCTGCCACAAAACTTAATTTCATATTATCAGCAAATTGGACGTGCAGGACGTAACGGTAAACCAGCGCTTGCAATGCTACTTCATGGTGATGAAGATGAAGCGATCATCAACGCATTTATAGAAAGTGCGAATAAAGACCCGAAATTATTATCAGAAATATTAACGCGCATTAGCCAGCATCCTGAAGGTATGACCAGAAACGATATTCTGCCTCACTTCAATATGAATGTCACAAAGCTTGGGTCGGTACTTAAATACTTATTCGTCCATGAATACATATTAATGGATAAGCGAAAGTACGTCATCAATCCAGATAAACCCTTTAATGCTGAAGAGAATGCTCAATTACAGCAGCAATTAAACGTAACGCGTTTACAGGAACTCGAGCATTTAAAGCGATTTATCAATTACGACAGTTGTTATATGAAATATATCGCTGACGAACTTGATGCACCAGATAAACAGGAAAAGTGTGGTATTTGTGCACATTGTAGAAATCGTGAATTCATAACGATAGATAAAAATCATCCAATGCTATCTATCGCAAGCCAGTATAAGAATAAATTACACGGGGAAATCTCACCGCGTAAACGCTGGTCGAATAATAAAAAGATTGATGAATCATTACAATTTAAGACAGGATGGACGTATACAACAGATGCCTATTCACCTGTCGGCCGTAAATTTATGTATGAACGCGACAATCATCATTTCTCAGAACAGACGACTTTACAGATCAGCCAATTCCTTAATGACATGATACAAGAACATCAGATTGACGCTATCGTAGCAGTTCCAAGTCTTAGACGACCTAAGCTCACTAACAAACTTGCACAAGCTGTAGCTGAGTATAACCATATCGAATATATCGATGCAGTCGTAAAAATAAAGCCTGGTTACAAACAAAGCGAGATGCATAACTCAATCATGCAGGAAAGAAATATCCAGGAAACCATTGCTATTCAAAACGAAGATTTAATAGAAGACAAACACATACTACTCATTGACGATACCGTCAATTCCCGCTGGACAATGACAGTCGTCGCATCAAAACTTTTAGTTCATGCAAAAGCGGTATATCCATTCGCACTTGTGAATACGGGTGCCGGAGAATAAAAAAACTGTCTTTTTTAATACATTATATTAGTATTATTATATAAAATTCAGCAATATATTTAACAAATATATCCTATTTTGATTTAACCTCCAAAATTAAACAGTTATAATATAGAAAAATTATAAGGGGATAGATAGTATGATTCATTGGTATATAAAATATAATAGAAAATTTTTCATACTTAAAAGTTTAGTGTTTGTGTTTACACTAATTATGCTATTTATTTTGTATTATCCGAAACATATTTTATTTGGTACATACTGTCTACTACTTATTCCCTTATTCGTATATGTGGATACAATTACTCAAATTAAACGTCGCTTCGAAAATGTGAATGCCCAAAAGCAGCTCATCAGTGAATGGTTATTATAAGATGCAGCAACATATTCAGGCTTTATTATCTTTGTCGTTATTACTGGGTACTTTGTCATTCACTTCTCGCCATATCACATCCCAGGATTAAATATATTAATCGGCTTACTTATTGCATATATTCTTATCGCAATCGGAAAGTGGTTGAGATGTTTAGAAGATTATTTAGATAGAAAGCGTGGCAATCTTCAATGAAGAAACAGTGCGCTGAATGTTTCAGCGCACTGTTTCTTCAGTTTCTTTTATTTATAGTTTAATGCGATATTGACAAACATTTCAAATGCTACTTTAAAGCTTGATTCATCTATTCCAAATTTAGGGTGGTGATGCGGATAATCAAATCCTTCACTGCCGCTTCCTATAAAGATATATACGCATGGCGCTACTTGTTGATACGCACTGAAATCTTCGCCTCCCATCATCGTTGGCTCAGAGACAACTTTTCCCGGGTAATTACTTTCTGCAATTTCTCTTACCCATTGTGTATGTGCTTCATCATTATAAACTGCATCATATCCTATCGTATAATCTATTTTATGGGTTGCACCATTTGCCAGACATAGATGTTCTATTGTCTTTTCAATTTGTGATTTACATATTTCTCTATTTTCAGCTGTTGTTGTCCTCACTGACCCTGCCAATGTAACTTTATCCGGAATAACATTAGCACCATTAACATTGCCTGCTAAAAATACTGTATTCGATACGACTACGGGTTCAAATGGTTCTACTTTTCTTGATACAATGCTTTGAATTTCATTGACGAAGTGACTACCTATCAGCAGCGGATCTATCGTTTTATTCGGCTGACTGGCATGTCCACCTCTACCTTGAATTTCAATTTGGTATAAGTCTGAATTGGCGCTTGCAGGACCTGATTTTATATCAATATACCCAAGTGGCAATGTTGCCCAAATATGATGTCCATATATAAAGTCAAATCCTTCAAAATAGCCTGTTTCAACTAATTCACGTGCACCACCAGGAATTAATTCCTCAGCATGCTGAAAGATACAATGTATCTCATTTGTCAGTTCATGTGCATGATCATTAAAGTAATGTGCAGCGCCGAGTAAGACTGCTGTATGCACGTCATGTCCACATGCATGCATAAGGCCATCATGTTGTGACATAAAGTCTAAATCAGTACGTTCCTCCTGTATCGGAAGTGCATCAATGTCTGCACGCAGACTAATTTTTTTATTACCACCTTTATTAAAAACACCGATAGTACCTGTTTCAGTTAATTCAATTACTTCACAGTGTTCTAAACTACGAAGCACATCCCTTATATATTTTGTCGTTTCATATTCTTTAAATGACGGTTCTGGATTCTGGTGTAAATGTCTGCGATATTGTATTACTTTATCTTCGTATTTCTGATAATCTATCATATTAATTTCCTCCTAAATGAATCGGTCCACCTGGTCCCACTGGAATGCCTAAGTAAAACCATACAAGTAATAGAATCGTCCAGAAGATACCGAATGCAACAGAATACGGCATTAATGCTGCAATCATCGTTCCTAAGCCGATATCCTTTTGATACTTCTGAGCATACGATAATAGCAATGGTAAATAAGGCATCATCGGTGTAATCGGATTTGTTATCGAATCCCCTACTCGGTAAATAACTTGTGTAAATGCTGGATGTATACCTAAAAGCATCAGCATCGGAACTAAAATTGGTGCGAGTATTGCCCATTTCGCTGAGGCACTACCTATCAACATGTTTATAAATCCAGATAAAATTAGTATACCTAGTATTAATACGATACCATTCTGCCCTTTTAGTAATTCAGCACCTTTAATTGCGATAATTGTTCCTAAATTACTCCACGTAAAGAATGCCAGCATCTGTGCAGCAAAGAATACGATCACAATAAAGCCACCCATCGAGCTCATTGATTCTGCAAGCATTTCAGAGAACTTACGTGTTGAACGCATCGTTCCAGCAACAATTCCATAAACCAATCCTGGAACTAAGAATAGAACTGTAATAATTGGTACAATCCCATTCATTAACGGTGAATCATCAATTAATGAACCTGTCTTTGCATTGCGTAATAAACCACTTTCAGGTATCGCCAAAAGTGCTACAACTGCCATTGCAACAAGTACACTAATATTGGCAAATAACATCGCTTTACGTTCTCTATCTGATACGTGATTCTCTTCGGCACCTTCCTCAATATGTCCTGTGTACTTACCAAACCTCGGAATAACTATCTTTGACGTTACAAACCATGCTACAAATAATAACAAGACTGTTGATGCACATAAGAAATAATAATTCATTGCAGCATTCACTTTCACACTGCCATCTATAAGTTTTGTTGCAGGTTCTGTAAATGACACAGCTAGTGCATCAGTCATACCTATTACTAAACTTGCAGAGAATCCACCAAGCGCAGCTGCATATGCCATTACAAGTCCCGCAATTGGGTGATAACCAAGCTTTATAAACACTAATGCCGCAATAGGCGGTAAGACGATTGTCGCTGCATCTCCTGCAGCATTTCCCATAATACCTACAAATATAATGATCGGAATTATAATTTTGCGTGGTGTCTTCTCAATCGTATATTTCATTAACGTTTCAAAGTATCCTGTCTTCTCAGCAATACCAACACCTATCATCACAACAAGTACTAATCCTAAAGGTGGAAAGGCAGCGAAATTCGGGACCGCTTCTGAAATAATTTTCGCAATACCATCAGGCGTTAATAAGTTAACTGCTTTCACTACTTTTCCATCGGTAGGATTCTTTGCTGATAAACCAAAGAAACTCGCTATTGATGATGCCACTAAGATAATGGCACAAAGACTAATAAAGATAACAACTGGATCAGGTAATCTATTACCGGCTTTTTCAATCATGTCTAAAAACTTGTCCATCATACTTTTCTTTTTTACATTCTCACTCATTACATCTCCTCCATTTAATTATTAGAAAATTCAGTTAAGGATAACTTAATTACTATAATATCGATAATATTTAGTGATTTCAAATCATTTAATACGATATCGTATTAAAGAGTATTAAATAATCGCTGTCACTTAAGTTAAAAAAACCGAACAAAATATCTTTGTCCGGTAGTTATGCGATGACTGTACCTTGTTCTGCATCAAAGTATTTAATTTTATCTTGTTTAATACGAACATGAATGACATCTCCAATATTCAATGGTAATTGCTCATTGAATTTGGCGATACATTTCTCATCGCTAATATTAAAGTTCACAATTGTCGTATCTCCTAATATTTCACATGCGGTAACTGTTACTGCAGTTCCATTTTGATCAATGTACACATCTTCAGGTCTAAACCCTACATCAATCGTTTGATGATTAATCGTTGCAGGGAGACTGAAATCACCAAACTTAATCGCGTTATCAATTAAATGTCCTCTAACAATATTCATTGCTGGACTTCCCATAAAGTTTGCTACAAATTTATTGGCGGGATTATTGTATATTTCTAACGGTGTACCGATTTGTTGAATGTGACCGTCATTTAAGACCATAATGCGATCGCTCATCGTCATTGCTTCGACTTGATCATGTGTAACATAAATCATCGTCATCCCCAGTCGTTGCTGTAACTGACGTAGTTCTACACGCATTTGACCTCGCAGCTTTGCATCTAAGTTAGATAATGGTTCATCCATCAGACATATCTTAGATTCACTTACAATTGCACGAGCAAGTGCTACACGTTGACGTTGTCCTCCTGACAGTTCACCTGGCTTCTTCTTTAAATATCTTTCTAATCCTACAAGCTTTGCCGCTTCCATCATCTTTTGCTGACGGTCATTTTTAGGCACTTTTCTATTTTCCAGGGTAAATAATATATTCTTCTCTACCGTCATATGAGGATAAAGCGCATAGTTTTGAAATACCATCGATAGACTTCTATCTTTCGGATGTAAATGATTTGCTAACGTATCATTTATAAATAACTTACCTTCAGTAATATCTTCTAATCCTGCAATCATCTTAAGCAGAGTACTTTTCCCGCAACCACTAGGTCCTACAAGTACAAAGAACTCACCAGCAGCTACTTCAAAGTTAATATCTTTTAAAACCCATTGCTCTTTGTGATATCTTTTATTTATATTTTCTACTTTCAGCATTAAAATCCCTCTTCCCAAATCAATTGGTCGTCTTTAATTAATTCTGTCACATCATTTAATATAATATCTGCCTCGTGCAAATGTTCATGCTTACTCGTCCCACTTAATACGCCTATCGTAAGTCCAATATTGCCATTCTTACCTAACTGCATATCGATAGGTGTATCACCAACCATAATCATTTCATTCGTCTTAATTTGATATTTTGCTATAAGTGAATCCAGTATTAAATGATTAGGTTTTTGCACAGGGACTCTGTCACTTGTGATAATTTCATTAAAGTAATGGCGAATATCAAACTTTGTTAAGAAATTATCGGTACTAATATAATCATCCGCTGTAATAACTGCTAACAGGTAACCTTTTTCCTGTAATTTTTTCAGTACAACGTCCGTGCCTTTAATCATTTCAAGCTGATGTTCATATTGATTGGCGAGTGCGTCCATATTTTTGCGCGTCCATGTTTCAACTCTTGCATCATTAGTGTAACCTTTAAACACCTTGATAATGTCGTTTGTTGTGCCACTTGATAATATGCCAGCAGGTTCGATGTAATCTGCACCTAAGCCTAATGCTTGTAATATATCTTCTTTATCAACTTGAACATCATACGAATTTATAAAGCTGTCTACAATATTATGACCAATTTTTACCCATACTGATTCGAATCTAAGCAGGGTACCATCTTTATCAAATATGACTAACTTATACTTCATACATCAATGCCTTCACTTCTTTATACGTTGTTGTTGTACGTTCGATGACACCTTGATAAACCGGGTTCGTAAATGCTAACAGTGCTTCGTTTCTAAGTTCAAATCTAAAGAAATCATTAGGCTCAACTTCAATATTAAATGTAGCAACATTATTTTCTAAAGCAGCAACATAGCGTTTATCTTTCGTAAATAGCGTTACTTCTGCCGTTATAGGTTCTCCTTTAACTTCAAATGACACTAGTAAGTTACCACTTGTATTCATTGTCTCACCAAACATTACTGCTTTATCATTTACAGTAACGTTGAATGCTTCAACATCCATAAATCTCGTTACGAATACATGGCCATTACGGATACTTTGGAGTAAATTGTCTTTATTTAGTCCATCACAATATACATGTGTTGTCGGATCATTTAATGCATTTGTTCTATTGTTATCTTTCACATCAATTAGATGATGGAAATCACTACCTCCAACTGCTGTAATGCGATGCCCCGTTACAAGTGATGCGTGCCAGAACTTTAAAGCATCTTCTGTTGCCTGAGGATTATCCTTATAACTTGGATCATTCCATAATTCAAGACTATCAATCTTTGTTAAATCCAGTTCATCATGTAACCATGACCAAATTGTCAAGAATGGATGGTTAATACTCACTAACGTACCTTTATCACGCATGCTATCCATCAAACGATGCGTGCCTTCAATAGATTCAATATTATAGTCATCTGAATACATATCGATGGTATCCTGAAGGTTTAATGCATTCCAATGCCCAGTATTACCTGTAAACTCAACACCTGGAAGTACTAACAGCTCACTCTCTGGCCATATTGTATGGTAAAAGTTATGATCTGTAATAAAGAAGAAATCTAAGCCCACTTCCTTTGCATGTGCAACCAATTCACCTGGTGTTAAACTACCATCCGTAAGGTTCGTATGGGCATGCAAGTCGCCTTTATAAAAACGTTTGTCTGTTATACTTTTATCTGTCATACTCTGAATAACCTGATGGTTCTCACGCATATTAGCAGCCTTGCTATTGGATACTTCAACATTAACAATCGGCATCGTAAACTTCTGCACGTCCATTACGACGTAAGTAAGATCGCTATCATCAAATAATTGTGATTGCCCATAAGATACATCTGCTAAATCAACCACTAACTCAGCATCTCTACCGATATATTGATACACTAATGTATCACCCTGATACAAACGGACATAAGTCCAGAATTCACATTGTATATTAAAAGTAATAAGAGGATATTGGAATCCTCTTATTGAAATTGTACCTATAGCTTTGTTCATTTGACTGGCCCCTTACTATTTAGCACTATTATCTAAAGCTGCTTGTGCTTCTTTTTGTGCCTCATCTAATACTTCTTTCGCTGGCTTCCCTTCAATTTCCATTTTGTCAGCTGCTTTTTTGATTGCATCTTGTATCTTACCGCCAGTTGGATCGATAAATAAGCTTGAAGCATGTTCTGCCTGCTCAATAGGCTTTAAGATTTGTGGATGTTTCTTAGCGTAAGCTTTAAATTTCGCATCTTCTTTTGCTGAACTTCTCACTGCGATATAACCAGTATTCATTGACCAGTCTGCAGTATTTTCTGCTTTCTCAAAGAATTTGATAAATTCAAATGCCGCTGCTTTTTGTTTCGCTTCAGCTTTAGATGGAATCGCTAACTGTTGACTTGATGCAACCGGTGCACCTTTCTTACCATTAAATCCAGGTTGTTCAGCTGCTGCTAATTGTTTAAAGTCAAGATCTCCCTGGTCACCTGATGAACCGATATAACCCGCTGATTTCCCTTGCATTACTTCATCAATCGTTTTATACCAATATTCCCAACCTTGGCCGCCAGAGTTGATTTTCATCGTCTTATCTTTATTAATCCCGCGATCAATAATTGACCATGCTTCAACCCACTCTTTTGAGTTGATCATTACTTTCTTACCTGATTCGTCAATTACTTGACCACCGTTAGAGAAAGCGATATCCATTAAGTTATCAGCACCCCACATCGGCGACCAGCCGTAACGCTCAACTTTATTACCAGACTTCTTAGTTAATTTCTTTGCTGCTGCTTCAAATTTCGTCCAGTCTTTAAAGATATCTTCAGTTAATCCCGCTTCCTTTAATGCATCTTTACGGTAATACATTAATTGTGTTGTCCCGTATGCTGGTAACGTGAATTGCTTATCTTCAAACTGTCCATCCTTTAAGAATGTCTCAATAATATCTTTCGTTTCATAATCATCTTTAACATCAATATATGGCGTTAACTCTGTTAAAATCTTTTTCTTTGCCATAATCTTACCAGTGTCCGTTGTTGTTAAAATTAAAGCTGGTGTCTTACCACTTGCGACAGCAGCTTGTAATTTCTTATAAGTTTCATCATAATCTGCTTGCTGAACACCTTTTACTACAACTTTATCTTGTGATTTATTAAATGCATCGATTTTCTCCTTCATTTGATCGCCTAATTTACCACCTAGACCATACCAGAACTCGATTTCTACCTTGTCACCTTTTTTTAACTCTACAACCTTACCATTAGATCCACCATTTGAAGTACCACCGCAACCCGCTAATGTTGTTGCTAATACAATAGAAGATAAACCTGCATAAATAAACTTTTTCATTTTTTCATTCTCCCTTAGTTTATGATTAATAATTTATTTAATACCATTGTCTGAAATACCATTTACAAATACCTTTTGAATCGCAAAGAACAAGATGAGTAACGGTAAGATAGTGAACGTTGAAGCTGCCATTACTTCCGGCCACTTCACACCGTATGCTCCACCTTCAATAAAGAATTGTCTTAAACCATTCGTTATCAACATCTTATCTTGAGATTGCAAGATTAACGAAGGCCATAAATAACTGTTATAATTCTGTACAAAGCTGATCAACATAAACGTAACAAATGTCGGTTTCGTTAACGGGAACATAATTCTAAATAAAATCTTAAAGTGACTCGCACCATCAATCAGTGCAGCTTGTATCACCTCTTTAGAAATCTGTTTGAATGCCTGTCTGAATAAAAACACGCCGTAAACACTCGCTGCACTCGAAATAATTAATCCGATATGGCTGTCAATTAAATTTAATTTACTCAAAATAATATAGCTCGGTACGTAAGTTGCCGCAGCAGGTAACATATACGTTCCCATGACAATCGAAAACAACGTATGTTTACCTTTCCATTGCATTTGAGTCAGTGCATAAGCAAATAATGCTGAAGTCACTGTTTGAATTAATACAATCGCAATAGACGTGTACGTACTATTCCATATGTATGTTGCAAACGGTGCTGAATGAAAAGCTTCATTAAATGTCTGCCATTTCGGTGATGCAGGAAACAATTTAAATGGCACCTGGAATATCTCATCTTTCGTCTTTAACGCGCTGAGAATCATCCATAGAAACGGAAAGAACATCAGGAAACTTGCAAGCGCTAATATTACATGTCTAATCGTTAAATTGAATTTCCTCATTGATAATGCACCCACTTCTTAGAAACATAGAACTGTATTGCTGAAAGTATCGCTGTAATTACGATTAATATCGTTGCAAGTGCTGTCGCACGACCCATATTGTATTCTTCAAAAGCCATCTGATAATACATGTACAGTATCGTTCTAGTAGAACCTGCCGGACCACCTTGCGTTAATATCTGGAACTGGTCATAAGCTTGCAGGGCATCAATTGCCAGAATAATTACTAAGAAAAATGTCGTAGGTGAGATCATCGGTAATGTAATCTTCATTAGCTGTCTAAATGGTGGTGTACCATCAATTGATGCAGCCTGATAAAGTTCTTTCGGCACTTTCTTTAAAGCATCTAAATAAAAAATCATCGCCCAGCCAATACCTTTCCAAACTGTGACAATAATAACGGCAACCATCGCCCACTGTGATGATTGCAACCATCCAGGTTGCCCTAAATGAAGCATCCCTAACACTTGATTGAGAATACCTATTTTTGGTTCAAAGATCCATGACCAGACGATTGACACAGCAACCATTGGCGTAATCCACGGCGAGAATAATAATGTTCTGTATATGCCACCGAGATGAATCTTCTTCACAACAAGCAACGCGAAACATAACCCCAATACTAAAGTAGGAATTGTCGTTCCAACGACAAAGTAAAATGTATTCCATAGTACTTTGTAAAATTGCTCATCAGTTAAAATACTTTGATAATTACCTAATGCAACCATATTGTATTCTTCACTCATAAAATCCCAATCTGTAAAGCTGATATAAAAGCTATAGAACATCGGAAAAATCCAGAATGCTGTTAATGGAATTAAACAAGGCAGAATAAAACATAATAAAGTCAGCCAATTGCTTTTTAATAACTTCTTATTCTTGTTCATGTTGATCTCCTTTCAATGCTAATATACAAGGTAATTATGTATTCAATGTTAATAATATGTAAATTATGTGTAAACACATAAAAAACACACAAATTAATTTGTGTGTTTAATCCATCCATCTATATAATTTTATATTTACTCGCATATTTCTCTTTTATATTTTCAGCCAATCGCTCATCACTAATTATTACATCACATAATTGATCATCTCCCAGATGTATAAGGGATACATTATCAAACTTACTATGATCGGCAACAGCCACTACAGTTTGTGCACGTGCATGAAATGCCTTTTTTATTTTCACTTCTTCCATACCATAATCGGTAAAACCTTTGTCTAAATCAATACCACTTAAACTCATGAAGAATAAATCAATATTGTATTTACTAATATGCTCAATCGCAACATCCCCAATAATACATCGTTTCTGATTATATAACACGCCACCTGGTACAATAACTGTGAAAGTTGTTATTTTAGCAACAATCTCTATGATGGGAAGACTGTTGGTAATAATGGTTAAGCGGTTAAACTTTCTGGCAAGACGTCTCGCAATCGCTGTATTTGTCGTACTCACATCTAATGCAATGGACATTCCCTCTTTTACAAACTGCGTTGCCTTTCTGGCAATCTCTCTCTTCTCTTCTGCATATAAATTCTCACGCTCTATGAAATTCTTCTCCACATCCGACTTCGGTTCAATATATTCAGCACCACCATGAACTCGCTTTAACTTCCCTTGCAATTCTAATGCTTCAAAATCACGGCGTATCGTTTCGAAAGACACATTCAATAAATGCGCAGTTTCTTTAGAGCGAAGTTTCTTATGCTTTAACAATAAATTTAAAATTTCATTATATCTCTCATCAACAGTCACAATACACACTCCTTTTTGTGCATTTACACAGTAATACTTATACATTCCCACAAATCCAAATATTATGCAATAATATTAAATTTTAATGTAGATGGGGATAGGTGCTGAATGTAATTCGATTCGATTAATTAGAATACTAGTAAAGACCCTAGAGCTATCTCTAAGGTCTTTATTAAATATCCATCTTTTCTCTTTTCATTTTATTAAATGACACAATATGATTTACGTCTTTTCTTTTAAGTAAAGCTCTTATTTCTTCGTTATAAATTCCGATATCATGTGGGAAGTGGCTATCAGAACTTGTAGTGAAATGTACATTATGTTTACTCAATACATTAATAAATTTTTCACTCGGACATTGTTCTTTCACTGGATAGCGATATTTTAATCCGACGTTTACTTCAGTGGCAACGTTGTTTTCTACTAATGCTTTTGCTACCTTTTTATAAAAAGGTATTAATAATTCTTCGTCAGGTCGGAAATTAAATACTTTCAAATTATCTAAATGTGCAATAAAACTAAAGATGCCACTTTCAGCTGCTTTTATTACAGTATTAAAATGGTCTTCATATAGTTCAACTAAATCATATTCTTCAAATTTACTTGCAAGTTCAGGATTATCAAATCCCCATCCCTGATTAAAATGTACAGATCCAATGATATAATCAAACTCATAAGGTTTTAGTAAAGATTTTAATGTTTCCTCGCCACCAACAAAATAATCCGCTTCAATTCCAAGCTTTAATTCGACTCCGGCATTAGCCCATTTCTCTTTTTGATTATTGATAAAGTTAACAAAATCACTCATCTTATGTGTCATAACTTGTTTTAACCATTGCCTTTGTCTGTTACCTAAGTCAGTATCCGATACATCCATATGCGTTAGAAAATAATCTTCAGTTTCTACAAAGCGATATAAGTGGTCTACAATACCAACTTGTTTCAGTCCTTTTTGAAGTGCTCTATCTAAATATAGATCCAACCACCATTCTGAATAATCACCTTCTGAGAGTCGCTTTCTAAATAAATACTCTTTTCTCTCAATATCTTTAAGTGTTCCATCTGAAGTTGTATTATTTACTGTGTCTATTGATGTAATCGTCTTGTTAAAAAAATTATTTGTATATGGTCCTTCTTCTAAATGAATATGTAAATCTATCAAATTTTCACCTCTTTATATTTACCCATTCCAATTGTGGATTTCCACTTATTGAATCTGGTTTATCAAAATTTGTAACCACACATTGAATAGAGTGGTAATCCGATATTTTATATAATGGTTTTTTGCTATATTTAGATGCGTCCGTGATTAAAAAATTATACTGGCTGTGGTTTATCATTGTCTTTGAGCAAATTGCTTCATTCATATCAAAATCATAAATAAAAGATTCATTAAACGATCCACACGAAATAAATGCTTTATCAAAAGTAAAATCTGAAATTTGTTGAACAGTCATTGCACCACTTAAAGCACGTTGTTCAGGATTAGATACTCCCCCAAGCATAATAATCTCTCCTGAAATACGACATTCTTCTAATGCACGATTAAAGAATTCACATGCAATTAGAGAGTTCGTTACAACAGTTAAATTCGTAATATCTTCAAGATAATCAGCGATATAGCAGGTTGTAGTACCGACATCAACGATTATTGTATCTCCAGAATGGATAAATTCTGCTGCTTTTTTTGCGATTTTACGCTTTACACCTGAATTAATATCCATACGCTTTTGTAGTGCCATCTCTTTATTAGAAAACTTATATTTCACTGCTCCACCATGTACACGAGACAGTAACTTATTATCTTCCAGTAGAGATAAATCTTTACGTATTGTTTCAGGCGTTACTTCAAGATAAATAGCTAATTCATTTACTTTAACAAATTTGTGCTGCTTAACATGGTTAACAATATAATCATGTCTCTCTTTGATATCCATAACTATACACCTATCTTCTGTATAGATTTCTTCCATTCATTTCTATTGAAGCGTCCTAACATTAAAAATGCACGTATCAATTCATCAAAAATCATTAAAATAAATACAACAAAAATGCCTAACCCGAAGAATTTGATACCAATAAATGCACCTGGTATTAGCAAAAACCAAGTAACAATAATATTAATCTTTACAGGATAAATTACATCACCTATTACATTAAGTATAAATACTAAAAATACATTGATAGCTCTTATAGGCTCAAGTATTAATGATAGAAATAATAAGTTCAAAATAACTTTCCATGATTCTTGTTCAAAATAGTTGTGACCTAAATAAAAAAATACAATTGTTATCATTAGCACAATAGACAAGCTTATTAAGCAGGTTAGTTTTAAATGCTTGTGAACTAAAGTGCGCAATATATTATATTTATACTTTGCAATAAATCTACCTAAAAAAATTTGATTGGCAATCGCAAAACTTAATGCAAAGGTAAATGCAAATCCTGTCATCGTTTGAGTAACAATTTTTGAAGACACAGCAAGTGTACCTATACTAGCGATTAACGCTGTTAATATAAGCTGAGAAAAATTATATGATATATTCTCTCCTGCACTAGGCAATCCTAATCCAATGATTTTCTTAAAGAAACTTATATTAAATTGTTTTATTTTTATCGATATTAAATACTTTTTAATTAACCAGATTAATAATATACACCCTGCAATTCTACTAATATTAGTTGCCCAAGCTACCATTAATACTGGCTCATCATATTTATCACCAGAGCCATAAAGAATATATGCATTCAATATAATATTAATACTACTCATCAAGATAGAAACTATCGTCACATATTTAGCATATTCAAGTACTCGTAGTACCGTCCCCATTAACATATTGGTTGTATGGACAAAATTCATTAAAAGCAAGGCAAGTGCAAACGACTTTGTAACTTGATAAACATCTTTAGGGATATTAAGTACATTCAATATAGGATCAATAAATAACATAGCAAAAATAGATAATATGACTGTTACTACTATATTGAAAATTAACCCCATCGTTATATCCGTCTTCATTAATTGCTTGTCTTTTTCTTTACTATGAATTAATCGAATTGAAATTCCGACATGTATTATAGTGATAAGAAAAGTTACAATCACCAATACTTGATTCGCTAAACCGACTGCAGCGACAGTAGACAAACCTATACCTGTCAGCATAATTATATCGATTTGACTCATTAGCATAAAAAAGAACTGTTCGATTAATACAGGATAAAAAAGCTTATTAAATCTTTTATTTGAACCTTTTATCATATTCTAATACCTTTGTTGTTACTCGTCCTGATGGTTCAAGTTCAAACATTCTGGCACCGCGATGAACATCTCCATAACAATGAAATCCGCTTACTCTTCCAAAACATAAATTAATACCATTTAAATTAAACTGGAAATCATTATCGTGGTCATGGCCACATGATACATATGACACATCATTATTGTGTAACAATTGAACGAACATGCCACTATTGATATCCGCTGAAGAAACCTGTTCATTGTATATTCCTTTTAATCCATTCTCTTTGTTTGCTAATTTATACTCAGGAAGCGGAATGTGCGTAAATAATATATTGTTATTACCTGTAAAACCAGAATTCACATATCTCTCTCTGGTCTTACGAATCCAGTTGACATGTTCCGGATGAATGTAGTCATAATGACTGATATTCAACTTATCATAATCGCCACTATCTATTACATAAATCACATGTGTTAACTTATTGTCTTGCGTAACTTCTATACAATACGCTTCTTTATCATCAACAATATAAGTATGTTTCTTTTCAGCTAATAAATTGATTTCTGATTCAAGTGCTCTTAAATCAGACCTTGTAAATTGATTTTCTGTATCATGATTGCCATAAGTTATAGCAACAGGAACATTTAAACTATTCAAATGTTGTATTAATTTTTTATATGTCTGATCACTATCGATAATACCTTCTGACCAGATTTGATCACCAGTTAGCATCAATAAATTCGGATGATAGTATAGAACCATTTGAGAGATTAATTCAAATGTTTCCACATCCTCTTTATTGTGATGTGGACTTAAATGTAAATCAGTTAATTGAATAATTTTATAACTCATAAATAACACTCCTATTCTTTCATCGATCCAATATTTACACCTTTAACGAAATGTTTCTGAATAAATGGATAAATGATAAGAACAGGTATAACAACAATGACTATTGTTGCCATTTGCAATGACTCACCTGTAATAGTTATCTTATCCAGCATTTCATATGACCCAGATTTTTGTTTCAATGCGTTAGCAATTGCTTCTTGTGTTGTTAACATTTCTTGCAATACAGTAGCGATAGGTTTGAGATTTGCATCTCGTACGAAAAATGATCCTGTAAACCAATCATTCCACTGTGAAACAATATTGAACAATGCGATTGTAGCAATAACCGGACGACTCATTGGGAGAATAATTCTCCAGAATATTTGAAAGTCATTACAGCCATCTAACATCGCAGCTTCCTTCACACTATTCGGTATTTCTAAAAAGAATGTGCGCATAATCAATATATTCCACACACTATATAAAGATGGAATAATATAGACCCAAATTGTATTTGTTAAGTGCAATTGGTTTAACACAAGATAAAGCGGAATGATTCCGCCACTAAATAGCATTGTAAAGAATATAAAGAATGTGATTGTCTTTCTAAATGGCAATGTTCTTGAACTTAATGCAAAAGCTGCCATGGCAGTGAGCAGTACACTCAAGACGGTCCCAACAACCGTCTTGAATAGACTGATCCAAAGTGCATTTACTATCTTACCTTGTTTAAATATTTCGATATAATTATCAAGTGTGAACATTCTTGGCCAAAAATAAATACCACCCTTTTGCGCATCATTACCATTATTTAACGATAAAGCTAGTATATTAAGAAATGGTAATACTATACTTAACGTTAGTCCGATTAAAATGATCATTGTAACAATTTTAATAACAAGCCAAGACTTATCTTTGCCTACTGGCATGGTACAACCTCCTAAAAGCTAAATACTAGAAGCGAACTTTTTCACCTTTTTTTATTTCATCTTCAACTAATTTTATAAAATCTTCAATGCCCGCATCTTTAACGCGTTGAGATGCTTCATCTAAAATTTTCTTTGATTCATTATCAGATTTTGCATAATAAGCACGTTGTAGTGCTTCATCATATTCATTTAAAGCTGTCTCTAAATCTTCTGAACGCTCAAAACGTGGTAAGAATGACTTTACAGTTAATCCATCAATAACTTCTGCATTTTTCAGTTTCTCATCATATCCCCACATATCAGCTATCTTTTGACCTGTATTTTGCGTATTCTTACGTGCACTTGCACCATATTCAGCTTCACCAAAGTCTGCTTTACGATCGATATCAGTGTATCCTAAATGTTCTGCCCAATAAGCACCTGCTCCGCGGAATCCACGTTTCTTTGCTTTATCTGGATTGTTTGCAATTTCATCTAAAACTTCTTTTTTAACAACCGGGTTACCTTTTTTGTCTAATGTGTAATCGCGACCTTCAATACCGTATTGTGAGATTAACTTTCCTTCACGACTTGCTAAGAAATCAGCAAATTTAACAATTTCTTCTGGATTTTTAGTAGTCTTAGGAATTGCCCATCCTGCATACCCAGATTTATATGGTAATGACATCTTGTATGGTCTATCAATAAAGTTTAATGGTCCAACAGGGATGTATTTCATGTTTTGATTTTCTGTTACATAGTTGTGTAAATCAGAAACAATTCCGAATGAACCATTTACAATACCTTCTTTTGCTTTATTTTCAGGTAAAGTGTAAAACTCAGGATGCATTAACTTCTCATCCATTAATTTTTTAACATATTTCACACGTTCCATACTTTGTTCAGTTTGCGCTTCGTGTTTAATCTTTCCATCTTTATCTTTTAAGAATTTTTCATCAGCTGGACCAGTCCATACTAAATCATTATAAAAAGCAGTACGATCACTTCCACCCCAAGCTGTTGGTCCAATTGGTGTTATTGATTTTCCATTCTCATCTTTAAATTTTCCATCTTGAATTTTCTTTGCAAGTTCATACATATCTTTTGAAGTTTTAATAGACTTAGGATCTATTTTAAGTTTCTCTATAATATCTTTTCTTACATATGGGCCACCAATTGTCTTTACTTCAGGACTTGCTGCATTTCTCGGAATACTCATATGTACTAAGTAAGTCCCATCTAAGTCTTTACGGAACATGATGTTGTCTTTTGTATCTTTTGGTAAATAATCATCTTCAAAATATTTTTTATATACTTTTGAATCTTTTAACATGTCAGTTAAGTCTGTTAATTGACCTTGCTTAGCAGCTTTCATTAAAACTTTCATTTCTGGACGACCACTATCATTTAAATAATATGCAATAAAGTCTGGCAAATCTCCTGCTGCAAGGCCAGCTGTTAAAGCGTCAGTTGAGTCACTACCTGGAGCTGTCTGTAATTCTAATTCAATTCCTGTCTTCTTTTTTATTAATGCTTGTACTTCTTTGTTTTGTAGTGGAGAAACATCTCCTTCACTTTGAAATACTAAACCTTTAATCTTACGATCTGCTATCCATGTATCCGGTTTACCTTTTTTATCCGCCTCTTTACTCTCTTTTTCCTCTGTTTTGCCACATGCAGTTGTAAATAGTAATAAAAAAGATACCATTAATAATATAATTTTTCTCATTTCAATACTCCTTTTACCATAATGATGTTTTGAATTTTTTTGATGAAATATAATTCACAAATAATACGAGAATTAAACCTATGACACCTTGAATTAAACCTATTGCTGTAGCATAACCAAAATCACCTTGCTGAATACCTGTACGGATAACAAATGTATCGATAATTTCAGCGACTTTAGCATTACCTGGTGTTTGCAACAAATAAATTTGATCAAAGCCTGCAGATAAAATGTTACCTAGCGATAAAATAAACAATACAATGATCGTCGGAAAAATTGATGGAATAATAATGTGAATAATTTGATTTAGTCGATTTGCACCATCCATTGCTGCTGCTTCAAATAACTGAGGATTAATACCCATTATTGCAGCAAAGTATATAATGGAACTCCATCCTATATCCTTCCATAAATATGTAGAAAACATAATTGCGTGAAAATAGTCTGGATCCATCATGAAGAAATGGTCTCCCTCACCTCCTGAAAATTTTATAATTTCATTTAGCAGTCCTGTGTCGGGCGCTAATATATTCCTAGCAATCCCCACAACTACTACCCATGATAAGAAGTGAGGAATATAAGAAATACTTTGAAAAAAACCTCTTAATTTATTGTTTTGAATTTCGTTAAACATAAGTGCTAGTAGGATTGGAAAAGGTAAAGCTAAAAACAATTTCATACCACTAATAATAAGTGTGTTAATAATAATTTGAGTGCTTCTTGAATCACCAAAAAATCGCTCGAAATATTTGAAACCAATCCAACCTTCTCCCCATATACCAGAATTAAAAGTAAACTCACGAAATGCTAATATCATTCCAGTCATAGGGATATAACTAAAAACGAAAAAGAAAATTACACATGGCAATAACATTAAATATAAATATCTATGTTTCCATAAATTTTGCCATGTCGCTTTTGTACCAGATTGTGTTTTAATCATCTTTTGTTTTTTTGCCATTCATAGTGCCTCCATTAAAAATAGGATTGCCTATAGCAACTAATTTATCTTCCACATATTTTTCAATAATAATCCATTCCAAATTATCGAAATCAGTATCACTATCAAATACGAGATATCCATTTTGAACATTTACGTTTAAATATCCAAAATTAGAGTCCACTTTAACTTGTGCTTCATCAGCAACTATTTCAAATTGGTAGTGGCGGATATCTACTGCTAATCCATATGGCAGATATTTGTTAGTACTGATTTCAAAACCATATTGTAATTCTGATTGTCCTGATTTTATAGCCTGGATAATATCCTTATAGTTACTATTCTTTTTCCCAAATACTTTTAAGTGTGGAACTAGTCCGGTATAGCCTTCATTATGCCAGTCACGTCCACAGGTCATAACAACAGATGGATTTTCGTTTAATAACGCTTTATAGAACTTGAGCGCTTTATAATTTGATGTAGTATGCGGGTTATCTCCATTCCAGATTTCAATTGCATCAAATAAATTATGTGTTGCGTTATCATATTCATACCTGCAGCCTGTACATATCGGTGAACCTGTATCAAATGGATGAGCCATGATAAGCAGTGTTTCTTCTGATTTTAACTCGATTAAATATTCAAAGATATTCTCTTTTGTTATGCGAGTAAAGTCATGGTTTTTATATCTATCTGGATTTCCCAGACATAAGAAATGACCATCAAACGTTGTATATTCAATGCCTGGAATAATTAGTTGATCATGATTCATTTTTTGTGCATCATAATAACTCGTTAATGTATTATGATCTGTTATTCCAATTACATCTAACATTCGCTTGTTAGCACACTTTAATAATTCATCAACTGTAAAAGAAGCATCGCTATGATTCGTATGACTATGCAGTTCAGCTTTATACGAAACGATGTCGTTAGAACATTGCATACCACGTACTGAAATACTTAGTGTGACTTTTTCTGAAACAATTGCATGACAACTCATTATTATTTCTAGTAAGCCTGATTGAAAATTAACTGAATTAAATCCAACTGAAGAATCTTCACCTAAAATTATCTCCATTTGATCAAAACTATGATTTGCTCCAATAAACTCATTGTTGTAACGAATACTTGGAGTAATTAAATTTCTTAAACTATGTGTTGTCGTATATGGATCAATACTTCCTAAAGAAATTGCTTCATTAATTGCCACATCCACTAATTCACTACTCTCTTCTACAACTGGTCCGTAACAATAATTAATTACTATAGACTCATAATCATCTTTTAAATCTATTTGAATTGGCAGATGTGTCTTGTTATTTAACTGACTTAATTGAAATTCTGCTTCAAACAGCTTCTTCATTTGATGTCTCCTTGTCAATTCTTAATCCAGTATGTTCATTAAAGAACAATAATG
Organism: Macrococcus sp. PK; assembly: GCF_022501545.1. Taxonomy (NCBI): domain Bacteria; kingdom Bacillati; phylum Bacillota; class Bacilli; order Caryophanales; family Staphylococcaceae; genus Macrococcus; species Macrococcus sp. PK. The sequence goes on along the minus strand of NZ_JAEPRF010000009.1, from coordinate 12,965 downwards.
CTTCATATGGGATAAAAATCGATAGTTTCTGATTTCTGTCAAACACTGACTTTGCATCAAAAACTAATTTAAATTCCATATTATCTTTATGACAAGTAACAATTTTTTCAGCACCTGTCATTTCAACTACATCCACAACAACATCTTTCAAAGTTATTCCGTCAGCTTGACCATTCCATACTTCTGCATTTTCCGGACGAAAACCCATTGTAATCTTTGACTCATTATTATTTAATTTAAAAGGTAAGTAGAATTTTTCTCCTGCAATTAGATAATCGTTATCAACTTTATCAACATCAACAAAATTCATATTTGGAGATCCTATAAAACTTGCTACAAAACGATTTGCCGGATTATTATAAATATCTTCAGGAGTGCCAATTTGTTGAATTACACCATCTTTCATAACAACTATTCTTGAAGCCATCGTCATCGCTTCCGTCTGATCATGTGTGACATATATTGTTGTAGCGCCCACACGCTCATGTAATCTGATTATTTCTGTACGCATTTGTGTACGCAGTTTAGCATCCAGATTTGATAAAGGTTCATCCATTAAAAACAATTTGGCATCTCTGACAATTGCTCGACCTAGTGCAACACGTTGACGTTGTCCTCCAGATAAGGCCATTGGTTTACGTTTCAGTAAGTGGTCAATCTCTAATATTTTGGCGATATTTACGACCTTGTCATGATATTCAGATTTTTTGATTTTTCTCATTTTTAATCCGAATGTCATATTTTGGTAAACTGTCATATGAGGATATAATGCATAGTTTTGAAATACCATGGCTATTTCTCTGTCTTTTGGGTGCAAATCATTGATAACTTTGTCATCAATTTTGATGCTGCCAGATGTGATACTCTCCAACCCTGCAATCATTCTTAGCGTTGTTGACTTCCCACATCCTGATGGACCAACGAATACGATAAATTCTTTCTCCTCAATGTTAAGATTAAAATCGTTAACTGCAATAACATCCTTATCGAATGTTTTGTTCAAATGTTCAATTTGAATCATATTTCCACCTCGTTGTATGTATTAACAATACAAAATATATCAAAGAAGTTTTAATTTATATTTAAACTAATGTAAATAAATCATTTTTGTTATACTTTTGTTTTTTACAAATCAAAAGTGTTTTAAGCTAAAACAAACGTTTTTTACGCAAAATAAAAAGCCCAGAAAAAATTCTGAGCTTTTACATATTTGTATTAACTGAATAAATTTATTGTCATAATAATGATTGGTACTGAAAATACATCAATTAAAAATGCACCTACAACAGGTACGATTAAAAATGCTCTTTGTGAAGGGCCGAATAATTTTGTAACAGAGTCCATATTGGCCATGGCGTTAGGTGTTGCACCTAATCCGTGACCTAAGAAACCAGCTACCATCACTGCACTGTCATACCATCAACTCCAGCTGCTCCTTTGTTTGCCTTAACTCTTTTTATTGCCTCATTGAGATTTTCATCATTTACAACAAGCTCCATCAGAGATAGAGAGATACTATACATTTCTTTCATTTCGTCTAGAATCAACTAAACACTTTTATCATTAACTTTATTTCACGATGAGTGTAAATTGTCATTAACTATTTTTTACAAAAAAACACCTAGATAAACTAGGTGCAAGAATACTTATTTCTTTATCGGCGTCTTATACATATACTTCAAATTACCTTTGTAGCTATCGAACACTACGTATAAATCATAACCATACTTTGATTTATCATATTTTAGAATATGTTCTACAATGTGTTTACGTGAAAGTTTAGAACTTACCGGTTTACCGTATGCGCGTTTAATTGCGTAATATGATACCCCGTCTTTAGGTGCGTAAATAAGTTTAGTCGCAACAATCTTTGAACCTTTTCTCGCTCCTTGATAAGCAGCATTATTACCAGCATCAAACTCACCAATCGTCGTATTGAACGTACGAGATACACGGTAATCATTATTTACCTTACCTAAAATATCTCCAGCTTTATGGCCACGAACTATATTTTCTTTACTGTTCACATATTCTTTTATAAATTGTTTCGATGTAAATCAATTTTTGCTGTATCTTCTTTCGGTTTAGAATATACTTCCTTGCTTGGTTTACCGCTTTGAATCCAATCTTTATAGGTCATTAACCCGTACGCATCATCTTCGATCATTCCATCTCCGCCGACTAAAGTTAGCATGATTGAAATTTCTTTTTTATCTATCCAAGGTTTATATAAGTAATCTCTTGAAATAGTATATTCTTTATAAGCGTTATAGTATTTCTTATTTTTCGCCTCGTTCAATCTTTTTACGGCCAATCCACTTAAAGATTCATTATAGTCAATTGATGTATTTGAAGGTTTAGTAATTTTAATATTTTCATCATCAACAGGCATATAATAGTTACCTTTAAGTACTAAATAGTTATAACCTCGTACTAATTTATGTTTAGTAATCGTTACTTTAGTTCCAGCTTTAATTGTTTTGATATTTTGTTTTGAATTGTACAGAGAATTTCTAATCATAACTTTTGTGTCTTTCAACATCACTGCAGAATAATCTTTATTCCCTACTTTTAATTCTGATGGTTTTGATGGTGTAACCTGGGCGTGAGCAGGTAAAGTGGGTAACAACAAACTTAAAGTTAATGCACTAATAGCAATTTTTTTCATTTCATTTTCCTCCAATGCGATTCACCTAAATCATACTATCATTTACAGAAAACAACAATCTATTTCGAATATTAATTATGCATAAGTTGACGTAGTGTTTCATACTCAGCGTCCTCCAAATGCACACCATTCACACCGACCACTTTACTCGATACTAGATTTGCAAAATCAATGGCTTCATGTAGTGTTTTCTCGGCGCTTAATGCTGCCATTACGCCACCAGTATGACTATCTCCAGCGCCTATTGTATCAACGACTGCAGCTTTATATCCTGTTACACTGTGCAGCTTACCATCATAATAAATTGCACCCTCTGCACCAGTCGTCACAATGACTGTATTATGTGTCCAGTCATACATTTTTTGTACCGCTTCTTCTATATTTTCTATCCCGGTTAATTCTTTTATTTCCTGTTCATTTAAATAAATGATTGGAGACAACGCATAAAGTGCTTCCATCTTCCTCTGTTCAATTAATTTACCTCGAGGACCCGGACAGAAGATAATCTGACCTGAAACTTCTTTCAACATTTCTATAATCTTATCGCCATCTGTTTCTTCAATCTCCAATCCACACACATAAATATAATCAAATGAAGTCATATCTAAATCCGTTACCCATTCTGGATTAAATGAATACTCCACGCCGTGATGGGACAAGAATGTTCTATCACCATTTTCTTCAACGAAACAATAACAACATCCATTCGCACCACCTAGATGTATTTCACTTTGTATACCTAGACGATTCAATTCTTTCTTCACAAAATCACCATACATACCTGTTCCTACTGGTGATATAAAAGTATAATCTACACCCATCTGATGCAATACATTCACAACGTTAAACGCACACCCACCTACTGCCATCATCTGCTTTTTAATATGTTCATCACCTTGACTCGTCGGTAATCTATCCATGTAAATCATAATATCAGCAACAGTTGATCCAATCACTAAACACTTCATAAGCACACCTACCTTTATTAAATTCATTTTATATCAGTTTCATCAATTAATCATAAAATTTTCTAGAAAAAATATACCATTTTCTTCAACTTTCCTAATTTGTGGTTTATAATAAGTATATTGAACAAAAGGGGTGGCGACATGATATCGTGGTATATTAAACACAATAAAAAATTTTATATTACGAGTATGGTTGGTCTTATCATTGTAGCTTGTGCATTTATCTTTATATACTATCCGAAGTATACTTTATTCGCGGTATATGCATTTACAATGATGCTATTGATTTGCTATGCAGATACGATTACACAAATTAAAAGATACCTGGAAACCAACAAAGCTAAAGAATGGCTCGTTGCACAGTGGTATTTAAAGGACTGCATTACATACAGCATTGTATTATCTATTATTATTGGTCTCGGCTATATTGTAATCCATCTCTCACCACCAAACATTCCAGGAAGCAATATGCACTACACGACTATAATTATGTTTATTTTGTATGTCCTATTTAAATGGCTGCGCTACTACGAGTTACGTCGTGAAATGAAAGAAGAAAAGACGATTTGAAGCAATATTTAGTAAAATATTATATTTACTTCTCTATTTTCACCGCATTTTTGTTATATCTATTTTTAACGGGTAATGGTCATCTTCATCCACTAGAAATTATTTTTATTTCATTATTAATGTTTGGTTATCTCCTATTCATTTGGCCGGAAGCAAAAATTAAATACGATGATTTTGATAATGAAAGTCAAAAATATTCATATCGATTAAAGTATCAAAAAGTCAGTTTAGTTTTCGCAGTTTGCTTGTTGTTAATAAACCTCTTTTCAAGTATCTATTTATATTTCCAGCACTATGATATATTTCTAATGATTCTTATAGGCTTTATTTGGAGTGTATTTACGATTGGGATGATTTAGAACAAATATGAAATTAAAAACAGACTACGCAGCGTTTATTGAACGACAAAACACCAGTGAAAGATAATCATTTACTTTCACTGGTGTTTTTTATTTTCATTTTATCTCATGTCTATAAGGCATGCCACCTTGTGCACCTAATCCTCCCACTGAAAGAGCAGCTGCCTGATTCGCAAATTGTACAGCATCATTCAATGACATACCTTCACTTATGCCTACAGCAAGTGCACCGTTGAATGTATCACCTGCACCTGTCGTATCTATAACTTCTGCTTTCATAGCTGGAATATTAATCAACTCACTATCGAAATACGTCGCTCCTTGTTCTCCAAGCGTCACGATCATTTGTTTTGGGTATTTTTCAATCACATCGTTAAATTCCTCACCAAACATCGCCTTTACTTCAGTTTCATTCGGTGTAAAGTACGTCACTTTCTTCAGTAATTCAGGATTGATTTCAATGAACGGAGCTGGATTATAGATTGTCGTTATCTTCTTTTTATAACTTTCTTCAATAACGTATTCAATGATGGATTTCGGAATTTCATTTTGTAGTAGTATAATACTATCTTGATCCATACTATTTAGTGCTTCATCTACTAATTCAATTGAAACTTCACTATTTGCACTAGGTACAACAATAATTGAATTATCATTATCCGCTAATGTAATATGCGCAGTGCCACTTGCACAGTCATCAATCTTCTCTATATATTCAACGTTAACTTTATTCGCTTTCATATTCGTTACAATCATCTCACCGAAATTATCATCCCCAACACAACCTACCATATAAACATTTGCACCAAGGCGTGCAGCACTGACAGCTTGATTTGCACCTTTACCACCCTCTGTCATAAAGAAAGCATCTCCTAGGATTGTTTCACCTTTCTTTGGTAACCTGTTTGCCTGCACAACTAAATCTACAGACATACTTCCGATAACATATATCATATACTCACCTCTTAAAATTATCATAACGAAATACATAGAAAATAACACGTTACATACATAATTTATTTGTTATACTATCAAAAATGAGGTGATTAAATGGATACAGTGATATTAAGAGAAGAAGATAAAGCAACGCTGAGAAAATATAATATAGATCCGGAAAAGTTTGAAGAAGATTTTGAAGATATTTTTAGAATGATCGGCTATGAATATGATGAGCTATTATTTAGTGAATTTGGCTATGAATTCGATCCTGATGAGATAGAACAAATCCCCAGAATTGCAGCAATGAAAAAAGATTTCCTACAAATTTACGACCATATTGCGAAGGATGAAGGCTATTTGAATTATAACCATCATTACGTATCATCTTATAGTGATGTATCGTGCGAAATAAAGTTAAAAGACGGGACGATCATCAAAGGCAAAAGTACAGATACGCATTGGGAGGATAAAGAAATCAATATAGAGGTAAAACATCTATTCAGAAAACAAATCGTGAAAATCAATCTAGATGAAATAGAATACATCAACATAAAAAACAGCACAATTTAAATGTGCTGTTTTTTGTGTGCTATGCTTTTTTCCAAACAGATCCTTTTAAATACATGATAGTCCATTGATCGCCACCGTATTTTTTATCGATGTTACGCCATTTCTTCAATGTTTTTAAATCATTTGCTTTGATTAAAGCAATGCGGTCAACAACGACGTTCGTTAATTTTGTATGATCTTTGTTATATCGTTCGCTTGAAATGATTTTTATATTTTTATAAAAATCTACATATCCCATTTCTGAATGGATACCGATACGGATAGAATACAGCGGTTTACCATAAACTTGATGAATCTTCTTACGAGACACTGCTTTAATATTATCTGCATTCACCTGCGTAATCGTTCGTTTCATAAATGGTACGTTCTCCTGGAAGTTTGTAAATGCTAATGCATTTGGTGAACGTACTGAATCATAACCCGGTTTGTTACCCACTAAGAAGTCTTCATAGTGAACACCTTTTTTATTCTTATAGTAACTCACCTTTTGCCCAGCTTTTAACCCATTGATTGTCAATTTACCGCTCTTTGCTTTGTTCGCAAAAGCTTCTGTTGCGATATTGATCTTCTTAGGTGTCGCTGCTTCTGCTTGTACATTTACTGATGTTAATACTAATCCAGCTGCAAGTCCTGTTACGAGTAATTTTTTCATCATCAATCACTCCTTTAGGTATTATTATTATCAACTAAATTATAACATAAGTGTTTTTTAGAGTACATTTATACGAAATCTTCTATAATTTGGCACAATTAAATTTAGAAAAAGAACCGTATCGTAGATGATACGGTTCTTGATTGCCTTGATATTCATTAGGACCAGGTTGTGAGTCTTGTACACACCAAATGATCGTCCAGACAAAAAATACGAGAGAAGTAGTAACAATAATCAAATTAATTACAAGATAGATACCCATTAAATCTGTATCGCCACCAGAGTATTTAGTAAAAGAAATAACATAATATAAAATATTCGGTACACCAATTCATAAAATAGCCCATTTACCACTCTTACCTATGTCATGCAAACGACGTACAAGCAAAAAAATGTTAGGTATTAACAAGATTAAACTAATCAAACATAGAAATACAATCATTACAGCAATTGAAATAGTAGTAAATGCAAAAGCCTCATGATTACCATCAGTTGAAGATGTGTCTATCGCAAATAACCCTGATATCATAATAAAAAGATAAATCACTACACTAATAATATAAAATAAGACTTGTGTGAATACCTGTACCCAAAATTCTTTTCTTCGTGAACGTCCACTAAAATCAAATGCTCTCGTCCAAAATAACTTCGTTGCTTCCCAAAAAGACATTGATCTATTTTGCACAAGCCCTCCGTAGTGTGTAATTTGTTACTTTAATTATAAAAAATTTTTATGCTTTGTATAACAAAAGCACAGGAGAATCATTAATAATTACTCTCCCGCGCTAAAGATTTTGTACCAATTCGATCCTTCATTTTATTTATGAATTTTTCCTTTCCCTAAGTTTAAAGCTATAGCAGGGATTCAGAAAGTTTTTATCTATTCTTTCGGCTATGGATTAAGGTAATCATCTTTATACTCAAGTGCTCTTGTATCATATTTACCAAGTCGTTGATATACCTTTTCAGCAGCTGCTTTGACATCAGGATAATCTGCAAACGCACCTGGAGCAGCCCCTCTAATCATCAAATTCCACGCAACAGTTTGTGACTCTTTGTCAGAGGGATTTTGTTCAAAATTATCTAAACATTTATTTGCTATTGCAATTGTAAGTAATCTTTCTTCTTTTTCGTTCTCTGCTACTGTTGGTCCTCCGTATTCACATGACACTTCACTATTAGTTTCCTTAGCTTCGTTTGCACTCGGAGCATCATCATCACTTACGATCAATTCTCCAGTCATTTGATATGTTTCTGGTTGTTGTTCCATTGCGATAAAATTATCATTCTTATCAAAGTGGAGAATAAGCTGGAATCCGTTTGAATGATTATTGTTATAAACTAATGAAATCACTTCTCCATCATCACTTTTCCAAACTTCAGTAGCAACACCATATTTAGCAAGAATCTCTTCACGTGTAACTGGCGTTGATGAATTGATATAAATCTGAGAAACTTTATAATCTGTATTTTCTATCGCAATATCACCAAAACGCTCATGATTACTACCGACTCTACTCTTACCATCATGAGTTGGTTTACCATACATCTTTTCAACTTCAGCGACATCCATACCTTGCGTTATACCTGCAAACTCTTCGATACGGTTTTGTCTCGTGTATGCATTGATAAACGCATCAGACAAAATATCAATATGACCATCTTTATCCATATAAGGATACTTACCACTCAAGTTTTTCTCTTCCGTAGAATCTTTTTTCTCTACTACTTTTTTTGTCTCTTTCGCTTTTTCTTCAGTGCTTACTTCTTTCTTCTCTTCAGTAGATGCAGATGTTTCAGTCTCTACTTTTGATGCACCTTTTTCTTTCGTTTCTTCTTCATCGCCACATGCCGCCATCAACATTGCTGTCATAGATAATAGTAATAACTTTTTCATAGTAAGCCCCTTTAAAATTTATTCATTACTTCTATTATCTACTAATTTTGTGTATGAATAAATATTATTTTTAATAATTTACTTATTTTTAATATAAAAAATCCGCATATGTAATTACATATACGGAGAATTATACTACATAATTATTTTAACTCGTCTTCAGTCATCCATTTATGATCTTTAACAGTCTTACCTGTTTTTGTATCTTTATAATCCACAACATAGACATCTGTCTTATGAACATCATCAATTGTTGCATCTGCACCCTTCATACCATCCATATGATTAGCAGTCATCTCAGCTTTATCGCCTTTTTTCAAGCCGGACTTCGGTGCATCTTTTAACTCTTCGTTTACCACCCATTTATGATGACTTACTTTTTTATCACCATTCTTCGGTTGATAACTCACTTCATACACATGTGTTGTATAAACCTCTTTTACAACACCCTCTGCATCCTTCATGCCCGGCATATGACCTTCAGTTAATGTGACTTTGTCACCTTTTTTATATTTCGGATTCTCTGCAACTTTCATGTTAGATGGCGTAGCTTCACTATTGTGATTCATATGTGCATGCTCGTTATGTTTCGCTTCTTCATTTGCACCACAACCACTTAACAAAATACCTGCACTCGCAACTACTGCAATTATTCTTCTCATATGTTTCACTCCTTCAAGTTTATTAATGCTACCTCATTATATACCCTATAGGGGTATAAATCAAATAAAAGAAAACTCAGTGCATCACATATATACACTGAGTTGATTGAAATATTAAAAAAATACCTGAATATCTATTTTTAGAATCTTAAGTATTGATTGCATCTATAATGCATTTATTTATATTTTTTTACGTATTTTTTATCATAACGGTTAAAATTATTCTTAGTAGTTTTTTCAATAAAATAAATTTCATTACCTCTATAGTTTACGACCTCTAAGTATTTATCTTTTTTGTTGAGGTCATAATAATATTTATTAAAATCTTGGCCATGTGATATAAATACGTAATTTGGTTTCCCCCACGCTTTAATAAACTTTGATTTACTTGTATCACGCACAATAACAGAAACAAACCACACTTTTGACTTGGAAGTAACAGGTTCGGATTGATCATTATCATAAAATACACCGACATCACCATATTCATATATTGGTTTTCGCAAAAAGTAATTAAATACTTTTTTATCTTTGCCTAATTTCTTTTCAACTTGAGTAAGAGCCATACCAGGTTTAATACCTGCATACGATATGCTACTATGGTTCGCATACGATTTAATAAAACTCTTTGAAAGTGGATTTACTTTAACTTTCTTTATCGATGCTTCACTTTCGTAATTACCAACAGAAAATACTGAAGTTCCTAAAATTGTAGTAGCTAATCCTAGTTTAATCAATTTATTCATAATAAGCCTCCTGGAATTTACTTTGAATTCAATTCATTATGGCACGATTTCTTGTGTAAATATATTTATTTCTTGTCATTTCACAAAACTCGCATTATAATCTACGTTTTTTATTTACTAATTTATATCATTTTTTATTTATTTTTAATTATTTTTTGATATAAAAAAGAGACTCTAGCCAAAGCCAGAATCTCTATGTGACACCTATTTATGTAAATAAAATATTACTTCTTAATCTCTTCTTTAATAATATACTTCACATTACCTTTAAAACTATCTAAACCGACATGCACTTTATAACCATAGTCTGATTTATCATAAGATAAGATGTGCTCTAATACCGTTTTATTTGAGAATGCTGTTTCTTTCGGTTGACCGTATTTATTGATAATCTGATCATACGTCACAGTTTTACTTGGTACATAAATTAATTTATTTACTTTACCAGTTTTCTCATCCACAGAGAAACCTGCGTTTCTTCCATACTGGAATACACCTACGTATGTTACCATGACATCACTAACTTTATAATCTTTATTAACATCAGTCGCTTTTTCTCCAACTTTATGACCACGAACAATATTATTTTTATTATTAATAAAGTCACTTATAAATTGATCCGATAAAATATCAACCTTCGCTGTATCTTTCGGCTGTGGGTTCAATTTAATTCTAGGCATTTTACGCTTAACCCATTCAGCATAAGTGATTAGGTCACGACCCTCACCGGTAATAGATACATTTTGACCGACTAAGCTTAGTACCATCATGTTTTCTTTGCCGTTCATCCAGTTTTGATAATCTTTATCTAATACTGTTAAGAAAGATTTATATTGTTTCGCATATTTTTTCTTAGCACTTTGTTTCAGTAAATATTTCGCACGGTTTGTTAAATGTGCTTTATCATAATCAATATTTGACTTTAATGCCTCATTGATTTCAATCAAACTATCGTCTGCAGGAATATAACGATTACCTTTGAGCACTAAGAAATTATAACCTTTAACTAACTTATGCTTTGTAACAACAACTTTCGTACCAGCTTTTAATTGTGTCTTCTGTTTACTTGCTGGTAAGTTATAAGTTTCACGGTTAAAAGCTACAGTATCCTTTAATATCGTTGCGTTATAATCCTGGTTACCAACCTTTAATTCAGAAACTTTCGTTGCCGCCTGAGCATTCGCTGTTGGTAATAACATTCCTAAAGCTAGTAAAGCTAATCCAGTCTTTTTCATAATTTACCTCTTTTACAGTTTTTTCTTTTAGTTTAATTGTTTTAAATAGGAAATACAATCTAATTAAAATAATATTGATTAATATTTTTTGATCTAATTTCTATTTAATATTATCTAAATCAAAAAGTCCAGAACAAATTCTGGACTTTAAGGAATATTAATCTTCAGCTAAATCATTAAAATTGTAACTATCTAAAGCATATGAAAAATAAGTTGGCTTGTTAAAGTATGATTTAATATAACTCCTAAACAACTTAAAATCATGATTATTCATCTTATAAAATGTAACAGTAGTAAGATAAGCATAACGATTACCATAATCCTTTTCATATGTAAAAATGACGTTTTTATACACATGAGCATATTCCGTTCCATTTCTTACAGTATATAAAGGCTTTCCATATATCTTCTTCATTTTGTTCATCTCATATTTTGATTTATCTTCTATACGATTATCAAAAATTCTTGTAATGCGAGGATTATCGGTTTCATCGTATCTATCTGCAATCGCTAAATCCCACTCACTATTATATAATTTTGCTTGTCCATCCTCTGCTTCTTCATACTTCGAATTGTTTAAATATGTTTCTAATCTTCCACCTAACTTGAAACCATCAAATACATATGTTCCTGCTTTGACTTTTTTCACTACCGCAGAATTATAATAATTCGGTTTAGATTTACTAGACTTTGCGCTTGCTTCTCCTGCAGTAATTCCCGATGTTAAAATAATAGATCCAGCAATGATTATTTTCGCTAATTTCTTCATAATGCATCCCCTTTTATGTAAATGTACTCTTATCTACTAATAAAAATATACCTATAAATTTTAGTATGGTAAAGGATAATTTATACAATAAATAAAATTTTTATACAATTTTCTGTTAATTATAAATTATATTTTTGTGATTTTTGTTAATAAATACTTGATTGTAAATTTCAATTTAAATCATTACAATATTATCAAGAAAGCAAGGTGATAATATGGAACCAAAATTTATTGCGTACCGCGAGAAAGATCGTGACTTTTTAAATGAGCATGATATTTATGACTTAAAAGATTTAATCGGAGAAGACTTATATTTAGCTAAAAGAACACTGGATTATAACTTTGAACATATACTCGAAGAACAATTTGGCTATGAATATGACTTAGAAGCTTTACTTAAAATAGATTGGGTGAATCATCTTTATACAAATATCAAACGTATCCAACATAATATCGATATCGATCATAGCGTAGACGAGAATCATATTTCGCTCTGGCATCATGGAGACAGTCTTGTAAAAGTCACTGTAGCACATAACAAAGAATTCATCGGTCGCATGCATAATTTTAATGAAGAAGATCCGGCATATCCATGGCTAACATTGAAATTAATAAATGGAAAATTAGAAGTGATAGATTATAACAAGATTACAAAAGTCGTGAAAACAAGTGTATCAAAAAAGATCAAAAAACCTCACATAGCAATAAAAATTATTAATGCTATACGAGGTTTTCGTAAATTATAAATTAATTAACCATAAATTAATTTTGTGCTATATTTTATTTCGCAACGTCTTTTGTACCTATTTTTAAGATTCTATGTACTGGTTCTTCTACTACCAATACATACGCTGGAGTTGTTGAGATAAGTTCTCCATCAATAAATCTTTGATTATACGCTTTTTCACGAATACCATTCTTACCTTCACG
>NZ_JAEPRF010000001.1:0-42547 GCF_022501545.1 Macrococcus sp. PK | reverse complement strand
CATCAGGCTTTAGCCTGATACTTAATCAGTCCTTAATTGTGTGGATTTTGAGTTCTTTTTCAACAGAAGCAGGGCAGGGGAGAAAATCAAGGAGTAAAGCGAAGCGTACCTTTATTTTCTAACCTAGTTGAACACGAAGCAGTGCGAGTTGTGACAACTGCTCTGCTAGGTTGAATAATGATAAAGACACACAATTTACAAACACGAAGTTTACGGAGTGTTTGTTCCATGTACTTAAAATATCTTTGGTAAAAATCTCACTCGATCTATGTGAGATTTTTACCAGTTTACAAAGCATAGAATATAGTGCATATTATATGCACTATATTCTATGTTAAATTAAATGATTTTCTTTAAAGCTGAATTCATCATCTTGTGTAACAATAATATGGTCTAATAATTCTATTCCTAGAATTTCGCCAGCCTGGACAAGTCTGTTAGTAGCTTCTGTATCTTCATAACTCGGAGATATCACCACTAGGATGATTATGGGCTACAATAATATTTGCACAACTATTGAGTATTGCGACCTGAAATATTTCTCTTGGATGAACAATACTAGCATTTAAAGAACCGATAAATGCCACGTAACTAAATAACACTTCATTCTTAGTATTTAACCCTATAACTAAAAAATGTTCTCTGGCAGATTTTCCGATTTTCTTTCTTAAAAATTCGATTACATCTGCTGGGCTTTTAATCTTAATTCTTTCGTCTTTGGTCTTTCTGTAATTTTGTTTAATGTCAGTAACAGAGTAAATATAGTTATCATCTTTTAACACTAAAAATCGCCCCTTTTTCAACTACACGAACTTGTGTTTGTTGGATTTATGTATTTAATTTTTACGGATTAGAAAGAGCATTGACCGAAAAATAATGCAAGGGCGACTTGTCGAACGTAGTGATCCCTTGCATTACTTTTTCTAGTTGAACACGAAGCAGGGCGAGTTGTGAAACTTCAATGCTAGTCTAAGTAGTGAAAAATTATATAAATCCTTTCAAACACGTGAGTGGTTGAAAAGGGTCTAATCAGAACAACTGACCTAGGAAGTTGGTCAATGCCTTGCCATCAGGCTTTAGCCTGATACTTAATCAGTCCTTAATTGTGTGGATTTTGAGTTCATTGTCAACAGAAGCAGGGCAGGGGAGAAAATCAAGGAGTAAAGCGAAGTGTACCTTTATTTTCTAACCTAGTTGAACACGAAGCGTTGCGAGTTGTGAGAACTGCTCTGCTAGGTTGAATAATGATAAAGACACACAATTTACAAACACGAAGTTCACGGAGTGTTTGTTCCATGCACTTTGGATCGTTCAATCGAATATAATGTAAAGTTACCTATACAAAAAATCACAGGTAACTTTATATCGCTACCTGTGATTTTTTGTATAATTTATTAATAATGCTCTCAGTGGAATCATTTATTGTTATTTCTTCTATCGGGTCTGAATCAAATGTTATACATATTTGCTGTTCATCATTTAAATAGAATGAACTAAATAAAGCTGTAAATCGTGTACAACCTAATAGTGACATCTTTTTGTAAATAGGTTTAACATAAGCATCATATAATGCATTATAGACTAACGTCTCAATATTTGAAAATTCAAATTCGTCTGTATCATTTTCTATCTTTATATACATTTCACCGTCCATATATTGATAGTTGTTTTTAAAATGTATTTCTGCAAATTCTAATGTTTTATTAATTAGTTCCTCTTTGTTGTTACGGTCAATTATTAAATTTAGATTTTCATCATCATATTCTCCATCTTCCAGTAACTCGCATAATTTAATAATATGATGATAGGTTTTAGGTTCTGCACGTTGATATGCATCTATAATCGTTTCATAGCTAAATTGTGATTCTGTAAAGATACGAGCCTCAATCTCAGTATCAAAATCTTCTACAAAACATTCTCCACTTGTATTGTCGATGGCAACAAAACTGTCGCCATCTTCAAAATAGTACATACCATGATGTTCATCTGATTTTTGAAAGTTATTAATGATTTTTTTACCTAGTCTTTTAGTTATTTTCATTATGCTACCTCCAATAATCCTGTTATTTCTGCTAATTCTTCCTGGTCATATTCGACAAGTGTTTCTTCACAAAAATGAGATATTATTTCTAATAATTCATCCTCATCTGAAAAGTTAAATAGTAACTCTTTTTTCCATAAATCTGTACCATCACCCGTAGTAGCTTCATAATATACTTGTCTATCGGCTAAATCTAAATACGTTGTTAATTCAAAGATACTATCATTACATTCTGTATAATATAATGATATTTTCCCAGTACGTTTAAATAACTCAAAATCATCTGTACTACTCGACAAATCAACACATTCATCATCTTCAAATTCATATTTGAAGTATTCCTCTAACGCTGAACAAATTTTATTAAAGTTATATGTTTTAATATTCAAAGTAGAATTCCTCCCCATTATTGATTGCTATAAATTTTTGCATGAAATAATTATCAAAAATACCATTACAATTATGGTCTTTGGTAAATCCTCTAAATACTTCTTCATGTTTATCTTGATTTAAAGTCATATCATTGTAACTCAATTCAAAATTAATTAAGCTTAGAATTAAAGTTTCATAGGGAATTTCATGTAACAATTGTGTTAAGGTTTCAACAGTAAATTCAGTTGGATTATTCATAATCTAAATCTCCTTTGTAAGTAGGATTAGGGTAAAGGGTTAAATTTATCTTTCCAGTTTCATCAGGATACATTTCGTTCATATTAACGTAATATTCAGGTGCAGTAACTTGGAGGGCTTTTACAATTGAATACAACATATTTTCTTCTTCATTGTCTAAATCTTTTACAGTAAAATTTTCTAAGATTAAAGAACCATTGGTATCTTTGCGGTATTCCAACATAGATAATGTGTTATTTTCATTTTCAGCATATACAATCATCACTGCATCTCTCCTTTTTTCAACTACACGAACTTGTGTTTGTTGGATTTATGTATTTAATTTTTACGGATTAGAAAGAGCATTGACCGAAAAATAATGCAAGGGCGATTTGTCGAACGTAGTGATCCCTTGCATTACTTTTTCTAGTTGAACACGAAGCAGGGCGAGTTGTGAAACTTCAATGCTACTCTAAGTAGTGAAAAATTATATAAATCCTTTCAAACACGTGAGTGGTTGAAAAGGGGCTAATCAGAACAACTGACGTAGGAAGTTGGTCAATGCCTTGCCATCAGGCTTTAGCCTGATACTTAATCAGTCCTTAATTGTGTGGATTTTGAGTTCATTTTCAACAGAAGCAGGGCAGGAGAGAAAATCAAGGAGTAAAGCGAAGCGTACCTTTATTTTCTAACCTAGTTGAACACGAGCAATGCGAGTTGTGACAACTGCTCTGCTAGGTTGAATAATGATAAAGACACACAATTTACAAACACGAAGTTCACGTAGTGTTTGTTCCATGCAGTTTATAGACAAAAAAAAACAGAGATTGTTAGATAAATTCTAACGATCTCTGTCTTGATACATTTTTCTTCGCCTATTTATTTCAAGTCTTTCTCTAACACTAATTATTATATTATCTAATTGATAACCACTGTGTTTTATAGTATCAATTAGATAACCCTCAGCATCCTTACTACTTAATTCACCAACTTTTCTGTCTATATCCCCAGGTAACATATTTACTAAGTTATAGGGTGTACAGTGTATATAAGATGGATCAATAGTAAGATTAGTTGTGTTAAAATCTTGTATTTCATAGCTATAACTATGCTTCTTTGATGAAATAGATCTTAGAATACAACTGTTATCTGTATAGTCAATATCCTCTACCACAAAGTATCTGCCACTATTATATTCAAATTCATTAGAGGAAGATGTATTATTTCTCTTCTGAAAATAGCAACGTGCAACAACAATATCATCAATATTAAGTTGGCTGATATCCATAATTTATTAATATATCCCTATTCCAATTCCTAAAGCTAAATCTTTTTTATCTTTAGGATCAAGAGGTGTATCTTGTCTTAATTTTCTTACATTATTATAATAACCCTTTTTCTTCATTGCTAACTTAGTCTGTTGTCTTAAAATTTTTCTTTCATCATTAGACATTAATTCTCGTTCCTGTTCTGTGAAGTCATTGAGTGTTTTTCCTACTAGATTAAATTTTACTGTCATATCTACCACTCCTTTAGTTGTATTATTATACCACGATTCCCTAATTTTTTTTAATATTTGAGTATGTAATTAATATTACATACTCAAAACACATTCAAAAGTAACAACTTTCTTATTGATTAGATTTAACAATGATTCTCTATCATCTAATTCAATGTAAGCCTGGTATAGCCTATAAATTATTTCTGAAATTCTATCTATTGTATCTTCTTTTTCTTCTAACTCTAGGTAATAATATATATCATACCTATAAACTTGACTAATAGCTAAAATATACTGTATATCTGTAACATTAATAAAATTTGATTTCGCATGATTTTCCTTAATATTAATATCAACACGATCTGATAACTCGTCTATTAAGTTAATTTCATTTATATCATCTTCATCAGACCATACAAATATAGGCAAGGCTTTATTTTTAACAGACTGCAATTCTTGTATTAATTCATTTACTAACATAAAAAAACCTCCAAATAGTATAGTATATAATGCATAGAATATATTGCATATACTATGCATTATATTCAATTGTTTAATTAGTTAGTTCTACTTCTAAGGTATCAATCCAATAATTTAATTCTTCATCGCTTTTGATATTAAGATGACCGTAAGGTAAATCTTTTTTGAATAAAGTTATTTGATATTTAACACCATTTCTAGTTGATGGTGAAATAATAACTTTATCTCCATTATTAGATACACCTTGTCTTGTAATAGTGAATTGATTTTTCTCTGTTATTTCAAAGAAATAACTATCAAAGATTAACTTTTCTTTGAATTGTTCAATAAGAATGTCTATTGAATCTGTAATAATTATTAATTTATCAGCCACTTCATGAACTATATAACCCTTTTCAATTATTTCACTAACAATATCTAAATTATTTGAATAACTCTCATATTTAATTCGTGTACCATAATTAAAATTTACTGTAGCTTTAAATAATAACTTTTCTTTACTGATATTTTTTTTATTTAACCGATTTTCTATGGTTTCCTTTAATTTGTTGTAATTATTGATTATAGATTTCATATCCCTTGTATTTGAACTACAATAAGGAACATCTTCATTAATAACAATTCTGTTGTTACTTACTACTTTTAATACTCTGTAAAATTGATAATGTCCCAATGAATCTGTACTAGGCATGAACCAATCATGATCCACTAATACTTGATTACTTACAAGCTCACCTATACCGTTATATTTTTTCATAAATAACCTCTCTTTTTTCAACTACACGAACTTGTGTTTGTTGGATTTATGTATTTAATTTTTACGGATTAGAAAGAGCATTGACCGAAAAATAATGCAAGGGCGACTTGTCGAACGTAGTGATCCCTTGCGTTACTTTTTCTAGTTGAACACGTAGCGTCGCGAGTTGTGAAACTTCAATGCTACTCTAAGTAGTGAAAAATTATATAAATCCTTTCAAACACGTGAGTGGTTGAAAAGGGTCTAATCAGAACAACTGACGTAGGAAGTTGGTCAATGCCTTGCCATCAGSCTTTAGCCTGATACTTAATCAGTCYTTAATTGTGTGGATTTTGAGTTCATTTTCAACAGRAGCAGGGCAGGGGAGAAAATCAAGGAGTAAAGCGAAGCGTACCTTTATTTTCTAGCCTAGTTGAACACGAAGCATTGCGAGTTGTGACAACTGCTCTGCTAGGTTGAATAATGGTAAAGACACACAATTTACAAACACGAAGGTCACGGAGTGTTTGTTCCATGTTTTTAAGAGAAAGATAACCACATAACTGAAAGGAATTTAAGAAAAATGGTTTAAGGGTTTAAAATTAACTTGAAAAAATGAGAACGTATGTTCTATAATCAAGGAAAGGAGTGATACAATATGACAAAAAATTATGAGGATATCATGAAAAAATATGAATGTACTTTTATTGATAAAACTATATTTACCATTATTAAATCCTCTTATGTAGAAAAAATATTTGAGTTTACCGATTTTGATAAAAAAGAGCATCATATTGTTCATCTTTTAAGTAATTTTAATATAGCTGATAAAGATGTTTTAGCTGAAATTACTATTCTTCCAATTTTACATTTACATTCAATAAAAGAGATTGATAAGTATGAGGATATTTATTGCATTATTAGTCAGGCTGGTGAATCTATTGAAAGTTCATAATATTAACGAAATGCATCCAACTGTCCCTTATCATCTCATTAAAGAAACTAACTATAAAAAAATACCTCGAAAATATCTGGAAAGAAATATTCCAAAAGGCAGAGGCATGATCAAATGGGCTCCATTTGCGACTATTCCACAACAATACAGTGAGTTAAGAGAAATAATCAAGAAGCAAGAGTATGAATATATGCCTCTACTATCTTCTGATCAGATTTCTGTTATAAATGAACATATTCACGAAGCTATATTAAATAAAAAAGAATATACGATAATTTACTATAATGAAGTGGAGTATAAGAAAAAGTTAGTTCAAGGAGTTGTAAAAAAGATTTTTGATTTAGAACACTATATCGTTCTCAATTTATGTAATACAAATTCATTATTTAGAATAGATTTCAAACATATTATTGATATACGACTAAAGTAGAATATATTGATAACAAGATTACCTAATAAATTATAATGTGTAGTTGATGATTTTTTTATACTTAATAGTAGAACTCAATCTACATGTTTTGTCTAATTTTTTATTTCCAAAAGACAAACTTCTCACTTTGTTAATCAGAATTTAATACATAAAAATAGCCTTGTATGTTAACAACAATATGTATATGATAATGTTGTAAATATTTTATTAGGAGGTTTTATATGGAAAAGCAGTCGTGGTTTAAGTCGTTGATATGGGCAATCGTTTTTTCACTTGTCATTTCTTTGTTACCAGTGGATTTATTCATTGCTCATGCTGAAACAGATGAAGATGTCCCAGTAGACATCAATGAAAAGAAAGATAACAAAAAGCAAAAGGACAAAGAAGAACTTTTAAAAGCACCGAAAGATGTTGATGAGAATGATTTGAAGTCTATAGACGATCTGAATAATGAGACAACTATCGTTGAATCTAAAGATGAAAACAAGTATCAGGCAACATTCTATGATGATGAAGTAAGAATGGAAACGGATAAAGGTTTTGAAGATATCGATGCTAATATTAAATTGAATGATGGTTTTTTTGAAACAGAGAATACTGAACTAGATTTAAATTTTGCACCGACAATCGAAACAAATGAACCTTTCATCAATGTAATAGATGATAAAGACGATACTTTAGTTACTTTAAAAGGAATCGAGTATAAAAATAAGCTTCGTAATCCTAAAAGCAGAAGAGCTGAAGTAAAGGATAATGTGATATGGCACAGAGGTGTCTTTCCGAATATTGATATTCGACATGTAACTCTAAACAAAGAAGTAAAAGAAGATGTTGTAATTAATAATAAACAGAATAATATTGAAGCAATTGTTTATGAGATTGACACTGATAAAGAAGTTGTTCTAACAGACAATGACGAAATTGAATTTAGAGATAAAGATGGTAAGGTAGCATTCAAAATGCCAAAACCTGAAATGTCTGATTCTAATATCGATGAACAAAGTGGCTTTGCTGAAAAATCATACGATATTGAATACAAATTATTTAAATCAAATGAAAAATACATACTAAAAGTTATACCAAGCTTAAAATGGTTAAATGCGAAAGATAGAGTTTATCCAGTCTACATCGATCCTACTTTTACTAAAGATGTAACACTAGATACTTTCGTTTCAAGCGCACAACCAACAACCAACTTAAATAAGTATTGGAACTCTACATTAGGTTTATATACATTACGTGTAGGTAAATACGATACTTCTACAGGCACAAATTATACATTTTTAAAATTCCCCTCAATGAGCTACCTTAAAGGTGCAACTATCAGTTCTGCAAAATTACAATCATTTTCAAGATGGAATTACTATGGCACAACAAAAACTGCTGTGTGGGCAGATAAAGTCAACGCCTCTTGGTCTGAGACAGGTGTGACATGGAATACGAAACCTACAAGTACAAATATCACAAATGCGACAGCTGCAACCAATGAATGGTTAAACTTTAACGTACTGTCATACGCTAAAGGTATCGCTGAAGGTAAGGCAGATTATGGTCTGAAACTGCATACCAACGGTAATGGCCAAACATATTGGAAACAACTGAGTGCATCTGAAAATGCTACGAATAAGTCTAAAATATCCGTAGTCTATTCATACCCAAAAATGGATAGTATTCAAACTACACCTTATATTATTACAGGTACAAAAAATGGTTATATCAATGTAACGTGGCCGAGTATGTTAGGTGCAAAAGCCTATAGATTACAATTGTTTGATGGTAAAGGATGGCAAACAGTTTATACTGGAACATCAACTTCTTACAATACTAAAGACAAGAAAATATGGCCGACAACAGCACAATACACATCAAAAGATTCTACGACTGGGGGTATAAACTTTAGAAATGGAGATGGTACAGATTTACCAATCAATCCTTCAAGCTTCTATACCGCAAGTAGAGGTACAACAAGTACAGATAAGACATTCCAGTTCAGAGTGATTGCTGACTACGCATTAGGTAGTGGTCTACCATCTGATGCTGACAGACAATCAATTATGGAGTTAATTCCAGATGCACCTGAATTACCTACATTAAAAAATGCGGTCGCAGATACTAATGATAAAGCGACAATCGATATTAGCTGGCCTGGGGTTGCTGGAGCTAGTTCATATAATATCTTCATCTATAATGGTACAGAGTATGAAAAAATTGATAATGTAACAGGAACATCATGGAGTTCAAAAGGAAAGAATATCTTCCCTAATGAAACACAATTGAAAGCTTTAACTATGGGTGAAAAAGGTTCTTTAAGAGAAAATAAAGATGGTGTACAGCTACCAGGAGACCCTTCAACACTTTATAAATTAGTCAATACAAAATATGCGAATTCTAAGCGTTATTATATTAAGGTAACTGCCTCTTCAGGAAAAGGAGAGAGTGCAGGGTCCCCAATCTTAAGTGTCTATGTTCCTACGAATAATGTTTCAGCGACTGTGAATGGCTATTCAGATAACCGTAAAGAAGATAGTGGATTCTTGTTTGCTAGCTGGAATAAGGTGATTGGTGCAGAAGGTTATGGTGTCTATTTATTTAACGGTAAAGACTACGAGCTAGTAGACATCTTAGATAAAGATACAACAACATGGCATTCAAGAGATAAGAAGCTATGGCCGACTGATTCAAGTAAATATCAGCTGAATATTGATGGTGTTGTCGGTGGTGGCAGAGAACTTCCACTTGATCCATCGGCTACTTATGTATCGGCTGGTGGTGATGCAGACAATAAATATCGTGTGAAAATTACTTCTTTCAGATATAAAGGTACATCAACGGGCAAGATTGAGCCGTATTATAAAGGTGAAAGTAATTTTGATAAAGCAGAAGAAAAAGAAGTAGAAATACAGAAAGAAGTATCACCTGATTATGGTGACGAAGAATTCTACCCTACAATCGATACAGACTTAGGGACTTTCAATACATTTAACAGAAACCAAGTATTAAGTGAAAGTGACGCCTCTTTACCTGGTCGTGGTCCTGAAATCGATGCAACAAGAACCTTCAACTCTAAAGTTAATAAAACAGGTATGTTTGGTTTAGGGTGGCAAAGTGGTTTCGAACGTAAGTTAAATATAGAAGATACAAGTATCACCCCTAAAGTAGTTCAATATACTGAAGAAGATGGAACGAATCATCTATTCGTCAATCAGTCAGGGAAATTACTAGCTCCAACAGGGGTTGACTATGAATTCAATATTGAGAATGACGAATATGTAATCCAAGACGAATCCGGTCAAAGAGAGATATATGGTAAAGATGGTTTATTAGATAGAATTGAATATGATGCGAAACAAGCTGATAAGAAGAATGCTGTAAAACTTAACTATAGTGAAATAGAAGGTATCAAACGTCTAGACAGTATTACAAGTGCATCAGATACAGCAGAAAGTAAGAACAGAATTTCATTTGACTACAATGAACAGAATCTCGTATCTAAGATGACGGTTTCAGCAAGTTCAGATGATAAACAGGCTGAACGTGTTTATACGTATCAGTATGATAAATTCAAGCGTCTAACATCTGTTACAGGTCCTGAAGGGGATTACACATATAGTTACCGTGAAAAATATGCGGTGAATGAAGATGGTGAAGAAGTTACACCAGAAGAAGTAAAATATGCAGGTGAAATAGATCTGTATGGTATGCCAGGGAATGTTGATGGTAGTAATCAAATCACAGCAACCTATGACGAAGATCTATTAACAAGCACAAAAGACGAAAGTGGCATTGTTACGAACTACAACATCAGCGAAGAAGAAAACGGTGCAATTGCTGAAATAACAGGTGAAGAACGTGCAAAAGAAAAGTATACTTTCGATAAATATGGCCATTTAACAGAGTCACTAATAAATGGTGAGACTGATAAATTAACAAAGACTGAATGGTTAGACCACCGTATCACTAAAACAACATATCCTGATGGAGAAGTTGAAGTATCTGAATATGGTAAGCGTGAATCAGCAAGTAAATCAGATCAAGAGTTAGACGGTCAGGTCTTAAAAGAAAAAGATGCGACATCACAGACGACTTATGAATATGCGGATAATAAAGATGATGTTATCGCAACAACAGATGAACATAATGTTAAAGAAGAGGTTGCATTAAATAGTGACCGTGAAGCAGTTACAGATTACTCTGTACAGGATGGTATCGTAGGATTTACTGAGTATAATCAATTTGGTAACGAAACACGTACAGGTATCTCTTTAGGTGCTGGATCTAACCTATTAATGGGTGGTGCTTTTGAATCTACGAATCAATTTTCAGCTGGTAAGCTTGTTGACGAAGGTGTACATGGTAAAGCACTTCAATTAACAGGTGAAACAGCGAAGCAGGAAGTAACACTTAAAGCAGGACAGCCTATCAATATTTCTGGTTCATTTAAAGCTGACAAATCAGCTAAAGGGAGCATCAATGTGAAGTTCATGGATAGTACTTCAAAAGTATTATCTACAGTGACAATTGAAAGTCCAAAAGCTGATGGTAAATGGGTACGTAAGTTAGAGGAAGATGTTGCTCCTACAGGAACAACAAAGGCTTCTGTAGAATTAACTTCTACTACCGGAACAATCAACTTCGATGAAGTTCAGCTAGAAACAGCCCAGGCAGGACATTCAACTTCTGTGACACCATATAACTTTGCAGAGCAGGGTGGATTTAATAAATCAGATAAATGGACACTTACATCTGGTTCAACAAATAACAATGGCTTCGAAAATTCTGAAGCATTATTACTTTCAGCAGGTGGAACAGCATCACAGAAAGTAAGTGTTATACAAGATACAGCAAAACCAATCTATGTTACAGCATTATCTAAGAATGCGAATGCGGAAGATAAGATTAAAGCTGTCGTAACGTTCAATGACGGCACAACAACAACTGAAGAAAAAGCATTCCAGACACTTGATCAGAACAATGACCTATGGCAAAGACAAACGCTTCAATTTAATGTAGATAATAAACTGCCGATTAAAACAGTTGATGTGACATTATCTAATAAAGATGGTGATACATTATTTGATGGTGTGAGAGTGACTGAAGGTAGAGCAGTAGAAGAAACAACCTATGATAAACAGAATAACTTTGTCACTAAAGAATCAGGTTTATCTAAGGTACCTGTTATCTATGAAAATGATGCCTTCGGTAATGTACTGAGTACGACACAGGGTACTAAGAAACGCACCAATGAATATGACAACAAAGATAACCTTGTGAAAACAACAGCTGAAAATGGTGCAGTAATTTCATACGACTTTAATAAGAAGAATGAAGTTATCGCTAAGCATTTTGAAGGACAAGATACTGAATATACCTATAATAAGAATAGAATTAGTTCTGTTAAAACAGCTGATGGCCAAATCACTAAATACAGTTATAATGAAAAGACAGGCGATGTCTCAAGAATTGACTTACCGTCTGGAAAATCTATCGTAACGAAATATGATAGTGAAGGTAACGAAAAAGCAGTAAACAATGGTACAACTGATTTATTTACCTATGATTACGATGAAGCTGGTAATCTTTCAAATGTGAAAGACGTAGAAAATAATCAATCTAAAGTCTACAAATATGAAACAGATACAAATGGAACTGCCGGAAATGGTGCTGGACGATTACTGAGTATCACGGACTACTTTGGACTAGTTCAATCATATGAGTATGTGACAGGTGTAGACGGCGTTAATACAGAACTACCAGCATCAATGGTGTTCAATGGCACGAAAACATCGTATGGCTATGATAAAGCGACACGACTTGATAAAGTAGAAGTAGGAACAAATAAATGGTTATTCCGTCACGATGAATTAGGTCAGGTTAACCAAATCAAGTTACCAAATGATTCTGGTGCAGTGAACTATAAATTCGGTGAAAATGGTGCTGTAGAAAGTATCACATCTGACAGCAAGACTGAAAATGTGGTGGCTGATCAGTATAGCTATGACCAGTATGGTAACATGACCAAGAAAGTATCGAATGACGGTACTTCAACATATCAATATGATGCGATGGATCAGTTAACAGAAGAAAAAATTGGAGACAAGACAAATACGTACTCTTACGACAAACGTGGTAACCGAACGGGTATTAACGGTACAACAGCAACTTTTAATACTATGAACCAGATGACATCATTTGGTGATGAAAAGATTACCTATGACGTTGATGGTAACCGTACAAGTGATGGTAAGTTCGATTATAACTGGGATTCACTCGGTCAGTTAATCAAGCTGACAAATAAATCAAACAATGATACATGGTATTATCAATACGATGAACAAGGACGCAGAATCACTAAGACGCATAATGATACGACAGTGCATTATCACTATGATAACGATACAAATCACTTAATTGCGGAAAGTAAAGATGGCAAGGTTATCAGAGAATATATCCGAGATCAGGATGGTATCCTATTAGGACTGAAAATAGGCGATCAATTCTATAATTACCATAAGAACTACCGTGGAGATATCATCGGTATCACTGATATGTCTGGAAATACACTTGCATCTTACACATATGATAGCTGGGGTAATATTGTTAAAGAAGAAGTAAAAGATGATAAACTAAAAGAACAACCTTTTAAATACGCATCTTATTTCTTTGATAAAGAATCTGATCAATACTACCTAATGGCAAGGTACTATAATCCAAAGCATAGTGTATTTCTATCAATTGATCCATTATTAGGGGAAGATGATAGAATCGGAATGCATAATGGTTATTCCTATGTAGATAATTCGCCAACTATGAAAATTGATACTGATGGAAAAATAGGTGGTCTAATAAGACTAGTTTTTACGGGCGTGAGAGGTCTGGGTAAGATAATTGTAAATATTTCTAAAAAAGTTTCAAAATTAGCAACTAAAGGTAAGAAAATAGACGGAGTAAATTTTACAAAAACTACCACCAACCATATGAAAAACTCTAGTCGTTTCGTACCAGTTCAAATAATAAAAAAAGCAATAAAAGGCAAGGGGTATAAAGATCCTCGTGGCAGAAAAGGATATAAAATGTACTATATTACTATGTACAAGAATAAGAAGAAGTATAATCTAGAAGTATTATATAATAAAAAGAAAAATTTAGTTGCACACTTTAAATATACCCGAAAAGCCATAGGACCTTTAAAAAAGATAGACAAATAGGAGGTGAATGAATGGAAGATAAGGACTTGTTGATAATGTTAATCAAAGATTATCTTGAAAAAAAAATAACAATAGAGATTTTTCAAAGATATTATTTTAATATTTTCAATTTTTTTATTGATTATGATGAACTGAATGAATATTATTATTCAAATTTTAATAAAGTTAGTGAATTAGTAGATTTTTATGTTGATAATGCTGAAGTAGAATATCCATACTTTAATAGTAGAAAATATTTTGATGAAAAAATTTATGAAATCTATAATAATTTAATATAATAAAGAATTAAAAATTAAAACTAGTGTACAAATGTATGCTAGTTTTAATTTAAATATTAAATAGCAAGTACTTAGCAGAAGAAAAATGCTGAATTTCAAAGTACAAATCTATTTAAAATAAGTTTATTTTAATAAATGATGGTAAAAAGGATTAAAAAATGAAATATTATATTTGTCCGGTATGTGGTTATGATAAAATAGATTCCCAACCATATAGTATATATGGTAATCCCTCATATAATATTTGTGACTGTTGTGGATTTGAATACGGATACAGTGAAGATTTTGAAGTTAAGCATAAAGCAATAAAGCTCCCTAAAAGTTCATTAAAATGGGCATTTAAACAATATTTAATAGAGTGGATTAATAATGGTTGCATAGTATTTAGTGAAGATGAATTTACGGATGAAGAGATTGAAAATGGTAAATTAAAACCTTATGTGTTAAATAAACAATTAGAAAGAATTGGATTAACCTTAAATGAACTTAATATCAATTTAAATTAATTTGTCCTTTTAAAAATTGATAGTTCACTTAGTCACAAGTAAAACTAGAGAGTATACAAATTGTATACTCTCTTTAATTTCAAGCACAACATGCATATACAACTTCCGATAATATATTTTATGTAAACTAAAAGCTTATTTCTGAGGTTTGTATACCATCATTTTCTCCATATTTTTACCTAACGGGCCTTTATCTATAAAGCCTAAATTAGGATAATAATCATCAGATTTACTATTTGCATCATATAAAAAGATTGCTAAGTGATGGTTGTCTGCAAAGAATTTTATTTTTTCAATTAAATATGCACCTGTGCCTTTATTAAATGAATGTAGTTCGATAATCTCTATGATATATATATATTTATTTACCAGCTTCTTTAAACTTTTTTTGTTTGTATTGTCTGTTATTCTAAAATGAATATATCCTTTAAAATCTTTAGTGTATAGATTAAATTTTATTTTTTCATTCTCTATATATTCAAGTTGATGATTAATATATACATCATTAAAAGTTATCATCTTACACAAATCTTCAAATATTGAATATGCTTTTTCCATTTTTATTGACTGGTTATCATAATCATATTTCTCTTTATATATGCTATCTAGAAACTCTATCGTTTTTTCGTGTTTAGATATTACTTGGTTTTTAAAAGCATTTTCATTAAAAGTTTCTCTATACATATCATGATCTTTTAATATCTTTTTTTTAATATTTTCTAGCTTATTATTATTATTCATATAATTACCTCCATTATTGTGTTTATTACAAAACCCACTAATTTAATTAGTGGGTTTCTTGATTAAAGTGAGTCTCACTCTGAATTTCTTTAATAATAAAAGGGCGTATTGGATCTAATACAGTTGGAATAACACCAGGTTTAGCTAATATATTTAACTGTTTATCATTAAGTATTTCAACTGAAACATTATCATTGTATTTATGTCTTTCAATTAAATAAATTTGTAATAATTTAGCTGTATCGTTATCAGCCACTTCTACTATAGCTACTGGATGTTTAGGACCAAGTGGTTTATTTTCATTTATCGTATTCTCCACTTTCTTGTTATACTTTTTGAATACATCTATACCTATATTTATAGCTTTTTTTAGTTCTCCATTGTGTTTAACTTTCCCAGATTTTAATTTTTTATATATTTTTTTCAATTCTTTAGATTCTGATGACAATTTTAAGTTTCCTGTAAATAAACTTATAAAATCATTTTCTGTCATATTAATAATACTTTTCATAATAAAAACCTCCTTCTCGCATCTTTATGATTATTATACTATATAAAATTTATTAAAGAGTACTAATTATCTTACTGATAATTAGTACTTTTTAATGTTTAACCTACTTCTACTCTTTTGACCTTTTCACCAGTTATAAATTCAATAAATATAATGACAAGTGCTGAAAATATAGATAAGACACTAAACATCATTTTATCTATCTCTCTGATTAGATTTATTTTGTACTCTCATTTTCTTTCTAAAAGGAGTTTCTGTAATAGCATCTTCAAACATTCTTTTTAGATGTGCTTCATCTTCTTCTAGTAAATCATGGTTATTATTATACATATTAGCTAATACTAAAGCGTCCCTAAAAAATTGACTATTTTTTGATACGAGGTAATCGTTAAATTCATAACCATACTGAGAACAATATTTACTTGCAAAAACATGTGCAGTACGTGTATTACCTTCTCTGAAAGGATGTACTCTCCATATATCAGCAGTTAGTTTTCTAGTGTGATCAACAAATTTTTTAAGAGACATTTTATTTGGGTTATTTAGTCTTGCTTCTTCTAATAAGATATTAAGTGTTTCATCAATTGTATTAACATTACCATACTCAACACTAAAACCGTTTAATACTTTCTCTGGTTTTTCTATGTAAGTAGTTCTATACTCACCAGCCCAGGGATAAACATCTCCAAACAAAAACTTATGAATATTTTTAATATCTTCTGATGATTTTATACTCAACTTAAAATCATTATCTAATAAGTCCTCCATTGCATCAGAAACAATCTTTTGTTCTTTAAATTTTAATTCTTCCTTATTAGTTATATTATAATTGTTTATTAAAATATCCTTATTCTTATCTGTATGTTTATCCATTATAATACCTCACATATTATTAAGTATTTAATAAATTTAATGATGTGATTCATACGTTACATACTCATTAAACTCAGCTTTCGATATTTTACCATTGGCGTAGTCATAAAACTTTTGAATATATTCTTCACTTAAAACATTACCGTCAATATCATTCATTCGTATTGCTACCTCTACATGTCTTTTTCTTCTATCTAATTCTTTATGACCAGGATCATTAATGGATAAGTTATTCATATACTTTTCATAACCATTTGATAATTTCACAAGAGTTCTAAATGTTGCGTTTTCTAAATTACTCAATCCTTTTCTAAGATTATCAGTAGTAGTATACGCTAAATTTGAGTATTCAGAAATTTGTTTAGTACTGATATCACTTTCAAAGAACTTTTTTATATTTTCTAAATTTACATTTAACATATTAATCCCCCTAATTACGGTATACCATAATTATACCATACTTTAACATCTATGTCACAATATAATGTATATTATATGTACACATTAAATATACAAATTATTTTTAATAATTTATGGTATTATTAGTGTATATTTTAAGTGTATAGTAATAGGAGAGAAAATAATGAAGATTGGGTATGCAAGAGTTTCATCTAGTAGCCAAAATTTAGATAGACAAATTGAAATTTTAAAAGAGAATGGTTGTGAAAAAATATTCACAGAAAAAGTAAGTGGTAAAAATATTAAAGATCGTCCAGTTTTTAATGAAGCATTAAATTATATTAGAGAAAAAGATATTTTTATAGTTGAGAGTTTAGATCGATTGGGAAGAAATTACAATGAAGTTATTGAAACAATAAACACACTAAAAAAGAAAGATGTCCAACTTATTATCACTAGCTTACCTATTATGCAGGAGATTATCGGAAATGAATTGATGGATCGGTTTGTCAAAGATTTAATTATTCAAATACTTGCAATGATTAGTGAACAAGAACGTGCTGAAAGTAAAAGACGTCAAGCACAAGGTATAGCATTAGCAAAAAAACGAGGTGCTTTTAAAGGTAAACCATTAATCTATTCCCCTACTTCTCGTGATCTTCAAAAACGCACAATATACTTTAAAATCGTTGATGAATTAAAAGAGGGATTACCTATTAGTCAAATTGCTAGAAGAAATGCTGTCACAAGAACAACAGTTTATAGAATAAAAAAATCACTAAATGACATTAGTGATTAGAATCAACGAATATATTTTAGTTTTTTTCTTGTATCAGTACTATCCAGTTCCAGCAATAATTACATCAACTAAGTAAGTTAGGTAGCAAAAACTTTAGTTTCATTACTATGTATTTTTAGAGATTATTAAAAGAATGTAAAGTCTTGATAAATCACTTCGCTTGTTTCAGTACTATGCATTTTTAGTAGTAACTAAAACACAGTAGATTTTGAAAGTAAGAAACATAAGTTTCAGTACTATGCATTTTTAGTAGTAACTAAAACTTTAGTGAACAGATTCTATTTAGAATTCAGTTTCAGTACTATGCATTTTTAGTAGTAACTAAAACTTYASWGRRSWSANKTSYAKWTRSAWKTSAGTTTCAGTACTATGCATTTTTAGTAGTAACTAAAACYTCAMAKGSSTYASKTRYWSAWKYATRTNAGTNNTTCANTAYYRKRCATTTTTAGTAGTAACTAAAACCTCAAATGCCTTAGTTATTCAATTATATAGTACTTCATATCGGACTTTGTGATATGAACTTCAAATTAGTTTTTAACTAATTTACCTTACGAGTGTTGATAGTGTATAAACTTCTCGTCTTTAGGCATTGAAAACTACCTATTATTTCTTAGTATTCTTATATTCTAATAAATCTCTTT
Source organism: Macrococcus sp. PK (assembly GCF_022501545.1). Lineage (NCBI taxonomy): Bacteria > Bacillati > Bacillota > Bacilli > Caryophanales > Staphylococcaceae > Macrococcus > Macrococcus sp. PK. Next base: position 23,842 of record NZ_JAEPRF010000001.1, on the reverse strand, counting down.
TTAAAAATAAATGGGTAGGTATTTTTGAATTATTTAAATTTAATGTTAAATACGGTTTTATTAAGCCTCTTTTAAACGATTGTTTGAAACCGTTTCTTGATTGTTTGGTAAACATATGAGCATCAGCAGACCTTACAATATTTTCTGACATCCATTGTTTAACGTCTTTTTCATCCATAAAATAACACCTACTACAAGTGGTTTAATATGCATTTTTAGTAGTAACTAAAACAATTTATTGTCCCTGTTGTCCCAAATCGAGTTTCAGTACTATGCATTTTTAGTAGTAACTAAAACTGAATTTACTTTTAAATTCTATTGGTGTAGTTTCAGTACTATGCATTTTTAGTACTAACTAAAACCTCAAATGCCTTAGTTATTCAATTATATAGTACTTCATATCGGACTTTGTGATATGAACTTCAAATTAGTTTTAACTAATTTACCTTACGAGTGTTGATAGTGTATAAACTTCTCGTCTTTAGGCATTGAAAACTACCTATATTTAAGATTAACACAATATATGATACCTGTAAAGGTATCATATGTTGTAATATATAATCTTTAGATTCTTCTAAAGATCTTCTTGTTTTCTTTTCTGTTTTTTGATTTCTTTATCAATTATTACTTCTATATTTTGGTTTGAAATATTTTTAGATGCATTTATATCACCATCCGAGTGATGACCACATTTTTTACAAAAAAATTGATTTTTTTCAATTCTATTTTCATTATCAATATATCCACATTTGTAACAACGTTGTGATGTGTATCTAGGTTTTACTATTTTAACTTCAATACCACATTCCTCAGCTTTATACTTTATTTTTTGTTGTAAATCAAAGTATGACCAAGTGGCTAAAAATGCCTCATCTTTTCTTATGCCTTTTAGATCTTCTAATTGAATCGTACCACAACCATTTTTTATTGCAAATCCAACAATGTATTTACTATATCTATGATTAGTAAGATTTTTAAAATTATCTACTTTTTTTGACAACGTTTCTAAAGGAGCTAGTAACGTTTCTCTGCCATGTCCTTTCCTATTTTGAGATGCAACTTTCAATTGATTTCTTTTAGATATTCTTTGTTTTTCAATCCTTTTTCGAAAAGCATCTATCTCTCCACCAGCTATTTGATTTACAATTGGAGTGCCAGATACGTGCATTGTTACTGCGTTTATTATTCCTAGATGTACACCCAATACTTTATCTTTTGATATAGCTACCTGTTTTACTTCGTTATCTGTAAAAGTAAGTAATATATACAAATCTTTTTTGTATTTATGTATTTTTGAATCGTTCAAAGAATATCTTCCTGACATAATACGTTCAATAGCAATTTTTGCATGACCTTTTTTGGAAGTGACTTTTAATTGGATAGGTACACTCTTACCAATGTTTTTTACATGGTGTTTTTCTCCACCAATTAAATTTAATATATTCAACTGTATTGTGTCAGCGTTAATAATTTTAATTTGCCTTGATCTTACTGGTATTGGTTGATTTCTTTTATAAGTTGGTATCGTACCATTACCTTTTAACATATCTTTTAGGACTTTGTTATACATTTGACCTGCTTCCCTTATTAAACCAGGAATTATTTCTGAATGAAATCCTAATGATGAATAATCATTTTTAATATTATTATAAATCAATGATTCATATGTACTATAACCGTACATCTCTTTACGAATACTTGCGTTCATCTTTTCTTCATTATTATGATTGTAATCAAGTTCTGCAATTTTTAATGTATGAAGCATGGTTGTTGCTCTATTCTTTACTTTAAAGGCATTATAATCTAAATCATTAATAATATCATTTAATGTTTCCCATTCTATATTTACTGGTCTTACTACTTTTAGTTTTACTACTTTTGCCATTAATACTCTCCTTTATATAAAATTAATCCTCTATCTTTAAACCAGGCATACCTTTCATATCATTATGGTCTATACTATTAATATTTAATAATTTAATGATGTTATACATGGCATTAACATGTTTATCTTTAGTTCTAATGCTTTTACCATTCGGAAAAGTTTTTTCTATTATAGTAATGATTTTATTTAACTCATTATTTCGTTCCTGGTACAGTGCTTTCCAATCACTTACGAGTTCATATTGCTGTTCAAAAATAATTCTATCAATCGCTCTAATATCATTAAAGCTTTCTATTTCTTGTAATTCGACAATTTGTTTATTTATAGATACGAGTTCGTATGTTTCACCCGTATATTTATTTTTATAAGTATTTCCAATAATTAAAGTCATAATAATTACTCCTTTATTAAAAAATCAATCAATTACCATTTGCAATTGTAATTATGATGATAAAAATTAATCCATATAAAACGCTAGTTTTTATGGATCTGTTAAATTAAGTTTATTTAATTACACTGATGGTCATTTTTGTAATTAGTATTTATTGTTGTTCTTCTATATTCCACATCATTACTTATCAATCAAATATATTAAATCCTGTAAGTTTAATTACACAAACTATTGGAGGTATCAATAATAGAATATATAAACTAACCTCTTTGTATAGGAACTCTTTAAATTCTTTTTTTTCACTAATTTTCATTTTATTTACTCCTATAATTTGTAATTAATACTTTTTTTAAAATCTTAACAGTTTAAATAATTCTACTTTTTCTTTTACTGTCATAATTACTCCTGATCCATATAAAAAATTTCTCATATATTCACCTCTGTTTGTCCGTTTTTGTAAGTTTATTTTTCTTTTAACTTAAAATATGCGATTATTAATAGTATAAATACTATTATAAAAGAAGGAGTTAGTACGTAATAAAATAAACCCCAAATAAAATGAATCACAATTCTTTTATTTTCTATTTCCCACTTTGTTAATATCCATTCAGTTAAAAAAAGTAATATAACTGTTAAAATGTATATACATAAGAGTTTGAGACCACTATATATAAAGTACTTATTTGACTTAATTATTGTTTTCATACTTAGTTATGAACACACCCTTTTAATTTTATATACTGATTTTAATAAATCAGATGTTTGAATAATTTCAATCATTACTCCTCGCTCCTTACCTACTTATTTTTATTAGTATGTACTTTCACTATTACTACTTGTAGAATAAAAATTATGAATGGAATGATAAATAACATTACTCCATTAATTATCTGCTTAAATACAAACATATTAATAAACCCCAAAATAAAGCATGTAAATGATACTAATGACATTATTGCTAATAGTAAGTTATAACTTATATTGTTCATTTCAAAACCCCAAATTTCATCTTATAATATCAACTTTGCTTTCAATTATTTCCCCAGCATATTCAATAGGCTCATTATCTAATACAGTAATGTTACTAATCTTGTTATCTAACATAACTCTCACTCCTTTTTTCTTTTGTTCTTGTGCATACTCCATAAATTTAATACTGTCTAATTGATTATATTCATTAATAAGTGTTAACTGTTTTAAATCCGTATGTGTTAATCTTACTTCTTTCATCTTATTCACCTCGTTTATTGTAGACATTCATCTTGTACTTGTAATAATGCTAAATGATACATTTTTTCAAGGTCTGACTTGTTTTTATTATCCAACTGTTTTTTTTCATCAGTGTTTAGACAGTTAATGATACTGATCCATTCTATTAAATGTGCTTTTTCTTTATCATATGACTTCAACAAAAAAGATCACTCCTTTTGTTTATTTGTTCGTTTCCCTTCAAGCTGTTCTCCATATCTAATCAAATCCTCTTTTAAATACAAAGTAGTCTTTGATTTACTGACGTTGTTATCATACAAAGTAATAAAAGGTTCTACATACTTTCTTGAAGCTGTTGTAACAAACTGATTTTTTGTTTGTTTTGTATAATAATGTGCATCACTATAACGCACACAGTTTTCTTCAACCCATTTTTTAATTTCATTTTTATCCATATCTATACCTCGCTAAACTAAATAGTATTAGTTTAACATTATCATACTTTTTAAAAAGGATACCTAGTTTTTAATGCATCAATATGTCTATGATATGTTTTTAAGTTCTTCATACAACTTTTAGTGTTATCAGCTTCAATTTTATATAACGTATCAACATGTAACGGTAATTTTTCGACATCTAAAGTAAATATTACCTGCCCCCTATCGTTCCTCAGAGTATGTATTCTATCTAAATACTCCTTTCTGATTTGACCTGTTGCTAATTCTTCCTGGTACTCAAAAGTTATAATTTCATCAAGATCATCTTTTAATTCTAATTCAAATACTTCGAATGATTTAAGGGACTTTACAAATACACAATAAATATTCATAATTCAACTCCTTACTTATATTGTACAATATCTATCAAAAAATAGCTATGTATTACATAGCTAAAGTCACAAAAAAATACACCCTCTCTATCAATAGAGAAGATGTATCATTAATAAATTATTTGAAAAGATTTAGCATAATAAATAATACGTCAGGACCTGGGCGATATGCCATAATGGTCATTAGACCAGCTATAGCAGAGAACATCAAACCACATTTAACTAATAATTTTTTCACTTGATTAAGCCTCCCTTTCTATAGTATCTCTTACATTATCCATCATTTCTTCTATATATTCCATCAATTCATTATTACCTTTATACTTACATATCTGATAAGCAAGTTTCATATATTCGTGCATCTCAGGTGTATATTCATCTAAATAATATAAAGATGAAGCATAATTATATAAATGATGTTCGAGTAAATACATGCTGTTTGCTTTTTTAAGTATATCAATAGCTTTTTTAGCATTTTGATGAACTAATCTATATATCTTTGCATGATAATAGTAATTCGACATTGATAAAAGTACTTTTATTACGATTGTTTTAGGTAATGGGTTTTTCTCTATCATATTAAATATACGATCATATAATTGATGTACTTCTTTTTCTGAAAAATCTTCACGTAAAATAATAGACATTGTATTTAATATTTGTATTTCTAAATTTGGATCACTTACTTCTGATATGATTTCATCAGCTTTTTTGATATATATTTTTGCATCTTCTATATTTTCATCACATCTATAAAATACCACAGCTTTAATCCAGTATTTTATTTTCTTCTCATACTCAGTCTTAAATTCTATTGTCATGTCATTCACAAATTGTTGTAATGTTGTATAATCAGCATATTCAATACAGTTGTATACCTTTTTCTTAAATTCTTCAAGGTTATAACCTTCTATACCTGAATATAAATAGTTTAAATCTATATCAAGTTTCTTAGCAAAAAGATCTAATATATGCGATGTCGGTGTATGTTGACCTTTTTCAATTCTACTTATATTACTTTGAGTACATATACCTCTTGCAAGGTCATTTTGCGATAATCCCCTACTTTTACGCAAATTCTTTAATCTTACTCCCAGTGGTTCCATAATTAGAATACCTCGTCTATATAATTAAATTTTTAAGAAATTTCTGATTATTTAAATAATACCATAAATAAGATAGAAATTATTACTTAATTATATAGACTGTATTGCACCATTCAATCATTATTTTTGTACTCTTTTAAATATTTCGAAATCGAAACTCTTGATATACCCAATTCTTCTTGCATTTCGCTATAGGTTGCATTGTTATGATACATTTCTATAAGTCTTTCTTTAACATCATTTGATACTTTTGGTCGTCCTTGTTTCTTTTTACGAGTGTTTTTCGTCAACTTATTTCTTCTTACTATCACTTCTCTTTCTGCATCCTTTAGCATTTCAATGACATTAAAAAAATTCTTGTTATTAGCTGTATCAAGTTGTATATCTATTACAATTAACCTGATATTCTCCTTATTAAATGTCTTTAACAGATTAATTAATTTAGTTATAGATAGATTTAGTATTGATAGTTTGTAAAAAATAACTGTGTCACCAGGTTCTAATATATGTAATAAATTATCAAAAGATGTACTACCTGAATTATTGTCTGAACTTTCAACTATTATTTTGTCTGGATTATAAGTTTTTAATAATTCTAACTGCTTATTATATTGTGTTTCAATGTTGAAAGCATTAAGATAAGCATACTTCATTGTCATTCCTCTATTCTATAATCATTACTATTATCATACTATATTATAATAGAAGGAACGACTATTTATTTCTTAGATTTATGATCGCATCACGATCACATAATATTACATTTGTAGCGTTTGCTAGTTCCTTAGCTTGTTTAGTAAAGTATGAGTTTGTAAATACATAGGCTTCATCTGCTTTGTAAAATGCTTGTGCTGAATATATCTCCATCACAGATTTAACACCTACTTTTCCCTTATATCTTTTTGCCTGTATAACAATTTTTTTGTTACCATTCTGCATTATTAAGTCTGCACCATAGTCATAAGATGATTGTGTAACGTTAGAACGATACCCTTTTGAATAAAATAATGCTTCTAAATAATTTTCAAATTCTTGTCCAGTCATACGATCTACTTCATACATATTGGCGTTTGCAAGTATTCTTTTATTTCTTCTTCGTATTTCAAGTCTTATTTTTGAAATTATTAAATATAGAATGAATACAGCAAAGCATATGAATATTATCATTTCTTTATACTCATTCATTCTATCGCTCCATTTCTTTATTTTTTTGCTGAATTTTTTCTGTGCTTTTTTCTGTATCTCTTTCTACAAATTTAGGTTTTATAAGTGGTCTTTCTAAAGATATGTTATTTTCCTTTACATGTTGCAAAACTTCATTCCAATCCTTAGTAGTGCTTATATAATCAACCTCAAAAGTTTCATTTTCAAATAACTTTCTTAAACGATTTCTATTCCCCTTGTCATCATCTATTTTATAGCTCTTATCAATCCTTTTATCGTATATATGCCATCCTGTTACTTCCTCTTGAATTTCAAGTCTATCATGTTTGATTTTTAAATTATTTTCCTTTGCGTCATTGTTATCAATAGTTTTGAATAGTTCATTAATACTATTTTTCTCATTTACCTTCTCTTTTACAAACCGAGGTGGTTGAGAAATATAAAAATCAATCTCTTTTTCTCCTAATTGAAGTGGTACACACATTTTGTTTGTCGCTTCTCTGCCTGTTCTGTCATTATCCAGACATAAAACAATATTTTTAGGTGGCTCTTTTGTATCATCTACTATATCTTTAATAGCTTGATACATCGTTTTGGGTTTATCTGCACCATTTAAAGATATAAATCTACTGTTTTTAGGTTTATACATTGAAGCATATGATAATGCATCAATATTTGATTCAAAAACAAAAATACTTTCCGGTTTACCAAAAGTAACTGAAAATCCCCTATTTTCAGGAACTCCTGATGCTATTTTTTTGAAATGGGAACCTTCAACTATACCTCTTTCATCATGTCCTATAATTTTACCGTGTCTATTCCACATAAACGCTAAATTATTCACTTCAATTTCCTTTCCATTATCATTACTTATCTTTTTAGACGTTTGTCTTATCATACCTTTATCTATTAGAGCTTCTACTAAATCTGGATTTATTTTTCTTTCGTTGACTAAATAATCCTCAATTTTACTGGTGTCTTTAGTAATATAGGTAGGGTCATATTCATAAGGCTTTTCATTATGAACGATTTTTTCTATCGGTTTGACAGATTCAATCATTTCATCCATTGTTTCTGTAACATCTTTTACTGCTTCTCTGAAATTCATACCATAATATAGTTTCGCAAAACCTATAGGACCGTATGCACCTTCACCACGACTATACCAATTCATTTTATTATAATCCTTACTTGTCGGATCAGCGTTTATCTTAAATGAATCATGATCTACAAGCTGATACTGTCCTTTTCCAATACTTTGCACTAAAATACCCTTTTTATCTAAATAATCTAGTATATTCATATCATTTGCTTTTTTAATTAGCTCTGGTGGCAATGCTCTATTTTTAACTGAGTAATTCTTTTTATCTTTTGAATTTTCCATCTATTATTCTCTCCTCAAAAAAAGATGCTTAGTTATACAACTAAGCATCTTAAAAATTATTTATATTTAATTTAATATTGCATTTTGTACATCTTCTGAGGCTTCTGTAACTTTATATTTCTTCATCAACTTTCCTCTTACTACTACCCTCGCTGTTCCTTCTGGATCAGAACAAGTTACTAATGTTATGAGATTTTCTCCTGGTACATCATCGACAACATTTCCATTATTTTCTGATACTACTGATATTTTTGTAGTGACATATTCATATATATATCGTTTATCTGAAAGAAAAATCTCATCATATTCTTTCATACGTGATACTGGTGTAAATAATGAATTATAATCAATCATATGATGTCCAGCTATCGCAAAGTTTCCTTCACCCATTTTTTGATTAGGTTTCATAGTGCCAGATGCTACATCAAGATTTTGATTAGTCAGTCCTTCTAATACTGCTATATTTAATTCAACATTAGGTACATAAAGTTTTCCTATTACATAATCCTGATTTATTTTTACACCAATAGGTACTCTATCTACACTTCTTATCGTATCTGCATCATAAGATAGATTTTTATCATAAGATGTGGCTTCTCCATAATTAGCTTCACCTAAACTTTTTAAGGTTTCTTGTATGCGCTTTTGATTTTCTTCTATTTTACTTGCATCAAGTTGATTAACGCTTGCATTGGCTTTGTCGATCGCATGTGGCATAATATAATGTTCTATTGTATAAGGTGCTAAACAGATTGTTAGTCCTAAGAACATAATACAAATAAACATGATTTTTACTAATCGTTGCTTTGCTTTTTTGTAACTATACATTTCTCTTTGTTTTTCTAAACTTGTCATTATTAATTCTCCTATCTATTTAAAAATAAGATTAGTAACACACATGCATTAAAACTAGAGTGTGTAAGTATCACTAACCAAAGTGTATTTGTACGTTTATAAAGAAAGCAATATAATAATCCATTAAGTATTAAAGGAATAGTCATTATATTACTTTGACCATGTATTAAACCAAATAATATAGAACTGAATAAAGCACTATAAATGCTAAAAGGTTTAATCCATATTTTTTTAAATAATAAGAATCGGAAAATTAATTCTTCAATTATAGGTGACATCACAAGTGTAATGATCAGTATGAATGGATTAGAGATCATTTCTTCTAATCTAGCTTTGCTACTGCTAGTACCTTGAATACCTAATGAATTACAAATCATCGCAAATACTACTTGTATTAAAAGTAAACCAAGTACACCTCCGATATAATACGTTATTTTTTTTTTCATTCTCTTTACTCCTTTTAACTTCTAATTTATTACTATTATATATTAAAAAAATACATTTAGCTATGTATTGCATAGCTAAATGTATTTTTATTTCTTAAATTTTGGTACAAGTTTATACTCATCGTTCATTATTATTTCAGCATCAAAAGATTTTTTTGACCCTTTTAATCCTTTTATATTGCCAGTTGTTCCATTACTCAAAAGTTTTTCTACTTGCTTCTCAGTAAGTTTCTTACCAAATACTACGCTATTCAACGTAAAACCACAGCTACGATCCTCACATGCATAAAAGTCATACTTAGGTGTTTTAATATGTTTTACATGATTTGATTTACACTTAGGACATTTTCCAATATATTCAGCTTTATTCATGTTGGTAATAGATTCACCTTTAACATTGTTACTGATTAAACCTGGTAATTCTTTATAAAATAATGTTATAAATGCTTCTATACCTGAGATAAAATTATTCTGAGTTTCCTGTCCCTTTGAAATCATGGACAAACGTTCTTCCCATTCTCCTGTCATTTCTGCACTTGAGATTAATGATCCCTCTAATGCTTCACATAATATTTTCCCTTTGTCTGTGACTTTTAATTTTTTATTCTCAACTTTAATATATCCTTTATCGATAATATTTTTTACAATAGCACCTCGTGTTGCTGGTGTACCAATGCCTGATGATAAATATTCTTTCATTTCTTCGTTTTCTAATGTCTTTCCACATGTCTCCATTAATCCACCTTCACCACCTAATGATGCTTCTGTGAGATATGTAGGTGGTTTTGTTTTACCTTCTTTGCCAGTAATTTTTAATACTAAAGATTCACCTTTAGTAAAAATAGGTAGTGTTTGCTGTACTTCCTTTTCTTCTTCATTACTTAGATTTTTCCAACCCAATACTTTTGGTGTATTACCAGACACTTTGAATTTCGTATTATTCACTAATACGTCTACCTTCGTCTGTTCATAATGATAATCATCAGCAAAAATTGCCATTGTTTGTTTAACTACTGCATCATAGATATTCTTTTCATCTTTTGTAAAACTATTATACTGATCAGCTGTAGGAATTGTTTTAGTTGGAATTATCGCATAATGTTCTAGCACCTTATCATTGTCTACATACGTCTTTCTTGGTTCAGTATACTTAACTTCAAAATCCATATTTAGTAATGACTTATAGTTATCTATATTATTTTTCAGGTAATCAAATTCAGCAGTAGTTATCAGATTACTATCTGTTCGTGGATATGATAAATATCCTTTATCATATAATGATTGAACATAACTTAACGTCTGATCTAAGCTATATCCCCACTTGTTATTTCCTACCTTCTGAATACCACCTAGTTTAAATAACTTAGGTGCTTTAGTAGATTTGGCTGTAACAGTGACATTTTCAACAGTTCCATTCGCACTATTTAGTCCATTATCATTAATATATTGTTGTAATTCCGTATTAGTATCTAATCTAATATCACTTTTCAAAGTATATTTGATGCTATCTTTCTCACCCTCTGCAATTAAATCAAAATATATTTTTTCTTTAAAATTCTCTATTTCTTTTTCACGATTATACACCATAAATAATGTCGGCGTTTGTACTCTACCAACTGAAAATGCACCATCTGTTCTAATACCTTTATTTTGTAACAATATAGTTGCCATTCTAGTAAAATTCATCCCAACTAAATAATCACTTTTCCCTCTTGTTTCAGCTTCTACATAATATTTATATGTTTCTTTTCCATCTTTTAATTTTCGGAAAAAGTTTTTAAGTTCATTAGGTTCTTGTGTATTCGCCCACAAACGCTTTATTGGTACATTTTTAATTCCTAATAAATTTAAAACATAATATGCAATTGCTTCTCCTTCTCTGTCTGGGTCTGTTGCAATAATTATTTGATCATTTACTGATAGAGATTTTAATAGATTTTTCATGGCATTAAACTGATCTTTCACAGAATATTTTGATTGATATTTAAACTGTTTCGGTAAAAACGGTAAATCTTCTAGTTTCCACTTAGAATACTTTTCATCGTATTTATTCATAGGTGCTAATTCAACTAAATGTCCCACACACCATGTAATAAATACTTCACCTGGAAAAATATCCGATTTTCCTTCTAAGTACCCAGATTTACGATTGAAATTTCCTAATGCAACACCATATTTTTTTGCCTGATCAGGTTTTTCGGCTATAATTACTGTTTTCACTATATATACTCTCCTTAAAAATGAAGCTACTATCTTTAAAGATAGTAGCTCACTATGATATTTTAATCTGCTAAACTTCTTTCCATACCAGCTTCTTTTGTTTTTTCTTTACTATTTTCTTTAGCTTTATTCAGAACACAATTAAGGTTATCTGATAATCCTTTTTTATCCGATTCTTTAGTTATTGTTTTTGTAATTGATGATTCAATGGCTTTTTCGTATTTACCTTTAAATAATGGTTCATCAGGTTTAATAAATACTTCGTAATCAAAAGTATCTGATATTTTCCCTTTGTTTATATTTTCAGCTAAAACCTTTAATGGCATAACTCTTTCTTCATCAATTACTCTTACTACAACATCTTTAAAATGATTATCTTTGTCTATACCTAATTTTTTGGATAATGAATCTAGTCTCTCTCTAGTTTTCTCATTAACTACGCCTTCTCTATGGATATCTCCTAATTGGTCTTGTTCATGTAATTGTGTCACTATAAATTCTTTACTCATATCAGATTCAATTCTTGAATTATAAACTTCTTCAAAGTCTTTAAATTCTAGCATTTCTTTTATAGGTGTTGGTTGTCTATCATCTGCATAAACATTATGTAGATGATGAGGTTCTTTAGTTGCCTGAAATACATTCATTTTTTCTTTTACAAAGTCCTTTTCAATTGGTGATGCTTTTTTTAAGTCCATTTCTGTAATTTTTCCATAAGCATCATGAATAAGTATCTCATCATTATCTATTTCTATATGATAAGTAGTAAAATGAGGATATCTTCCACTCACAGCCTCTAATTTTTCACCATAATTATGGTTTAAATCCTGCATAACATTATTTAGGTACTCGTCATTAATGATTTCTTTCGTATTAGGTTTTATTGATATATGTGTCTGCATATCATGTTCACTATCTAGGGAATCTACTAATATTCCATCAAAAGCTTTTACTTGGACTTGTGTATCATTACCAAATAAATTTGATAAGTCTGTTTTTTCATTTTCAACAAAATTACGAATATCCATCTCTTTGACACCTTTTATACCAATAATTATTTCATCTGTATTTTCAAATACTAAATCTTTTTTATTCTCTAGTTCCATTGATTTGTTTAACTCATTATCAATACCTTTAATAATTTTTTCAGATGCTTGTGAAATATTTTTTAATGACTTTTCAACATCTTTAACATTATTCATATTATCAGTCCAATTTGCGATATAAGGAATCGTGAATTCAGAAGTGTCGATTCCATAATGTTTATTTACAACAAAAGATGTAAGTTCAGCTTCTAATTCTTTTATATTAGTAGGAGTTTCTCGATCATGCTTGTGCATGACAGCATGTGCTGTTTCATGCATCAATGTTTTTACATTTTCGCTAGTTGTGTTCAATTTATTTAAACCAATTACATTTTCACCAGGTGCATAATAACCCTTCGCCACCCCCATACCATTTTTACTAAAATTCTCCTCTTTAACTGGTATTCCTAAAGAATCAAGATATTTTATATTAGCATTTTTTAGTTTCTCAGCAAATTTAGGATCATTCATTTCCAATTCCATCCTTGCATTTGGATAGATGCTTGGATAGTCTTTTGGTTTAGCATCTGTTTGTGTTACGTCATATACAGGTGATAATTTATAGTACATTTTCTTTACAGTATCTAATTCATTATCTTTAACCTTTTGTTTTTCTTCTTTTGTGGCATATTTATATTGCTTCATTTTATTATCAGGTAATTTAATATATGTCACTGGATTTGGTGCAAGTATATTAATGGGCTTCTGATCATATAACACATTAAATCCTAATTCTTTAAATTTATCTTTAGAACCTACGAACAAAGCACCAGGATATTGGTCTTGCATCATCGCTATATTTCTTGGTGAATAGTCATACATCTTTGCCATAAACTTAAAAAACTCTAATGCTTCATCTGGGCTTTTCTGGTGAAATGAAATTTTTTCAATTGCATCATCAGCCCATTGTTTTTTTTCTTCCTCTTTAGCCTTCATCCAATTCTTTTTGTTGTAAGCCATAATAAATCACTCCTTTTATTAAATTTCTGATAAATAAAAATGATTGAGATCTTCAATAGTGAAATCCCAATCATCAATATTACTTGCACAGTATTCTATATAGTATTCAATTATTTCAAATTCTTTTGTCATTTTATAATGAATTGCTAATGCTTTATCTCCTTTTACAATATCAATACAGTTGCTGTGTGTAATGTTTTGTAATATAGAAATGAAGAGTATGAATCTATCTTTTTCATACTCTCCATCAAATGATATATTAATTTTTTCTTCTGGATTATCTTCATAATTAGTGTATATGGTGTAGTTCCTTTTCAACATCTATTCCTCCACTACTTCTTTTTTTTCAATATCAATATTTAAATATACTTGTTCATCTTCTTGATTAATTGAATCAATAAAATCTTTTTCAACTTTAACTTCCAAGTTTTCTTTTAATAATGGACTATAAACTACTACTGTGTTTAAGATATTATCAGTATCAATAACAGGACATAAATCTGTATTCATTATTATCACCTCCTTTTAATAATTTTATATTGTTATCTTTCTTGCTCGTATGCTTGTCTCTGTAAATCTCTCTCTATATTTTGTTGTAATTGGTTATGCTGATATTCTAATTCTCTGTTATGCATTTCTGATCTAAATGTTTTCTTTATTGCATTATTCATTTTGAACAAATTAACTTTAGGAGAAGTAAAATTTAGTTTATTATTCCCAGATGAATTATTGTAATTGTTATTATAATTTTCTCTGCTGATCATTTTAAATTTATTGTTATTTAAAGATTGTTGAGGTTTATTGCCTTTTTTATATTCAATACTTTGTGTTTCTTTTTTCATTTCTTTTAACAGTTCATTACCCATTTTTGATTTTAATTCAGAAATCTTATTTTCTTTATAATTCTTATATCTATTTTCTTTTCCTTCACCATAGATCTCTTTATAAAATTCTTCTTCTTTATCCAACAATCCTACAAACTCATTATATGAATCCTTATGATACTTATTAATATAATTCTCATTATACCTATCAATAAGATGTCTATGATTATCTAATTTTTTATTATTGTATTGCCAATCTTTTTTATTTTGAGGTAATGAATCACGAATATTTTTTAACAACTTCTTTTGTTCTAAACTTTGTTCATCTATTTTAATAGAATGGTGCAGTTCAAAACGTAGGTCAGAGATTTGTTCTAAATCTTTAGAACGATCAATAAGTTTATTAGCAAAAGTACTTTTCATTTTATCTAATGTTTTTTGTTTTAATTTTGCTTTAGGCTGTAATTCAAACTCACCTGTTTTCTCATATGTTTTGCTATCAATTCTTTTCTTCTTCTCAATTTCAACCATAGGTCTTGTATTTTTCATTTCAACTATTGAAGTATGAACATGAATATTATCGGTGTCGTAATGTATTTCTCCACACCATACTGCAGAAGCATCTAAATTTTCTTCTTTAAGCATTACTCTAACTGATTCTCTTACAGCTTGTTTGATTCTAATCTCATTAAGATAACCTGTTTCTTTATCTAATAAATTATGTTTTTCTAAAAACTCATTATCAAAAGAATATACATTTCCCCATAAAACAGATCCATTTTCCTGCCCCTTATTAAATAAATCTTTCATATTTATTTTTTCTTCATATGAAAAGTGATTTGATGTATCACCAAATAATCCAGATGCTTTTACATTTTTATTCATATAATTGATGTAATTACCGTAATTAATTTCTTTTTCATTATTTGTTTCTTTTATATAATCTAATAAATCATTTTCACCTCCTGCGTTTTTATATTGACTATACTCTTTTAGTAATTTCTTTTCAGATCTCGATAATAAAATATCATTGTCATAAAAAGAAGAATTCATTCTTTCAATATCATCAAAGTTAATGACATTATTTCCTTTCTTTTTTTCGTATCTTTCATAGTAATCAATAATCCCACTGAATGATTTTTTGCTACCAACTACATAATTTGATACCATTACTATCCCTGGTCTCAATTTAAATCACCTCTAATTTATTACAGAAAAAATGAATCTTTCTTTTTCTTTATTGTTTGTTGTTTATTATCTTCTACAAATTCTTTTGCTTTGTTGTAACTAATATTTTGTCCTTCTTTATATGAAAGCATCGGAATATGATCATGCCTATCAGCACTCCATGAAACAATTTCTAATATCATCTCAGATGTTTTATCTATAACTGTTAATTTATCATTTAAATTTTTATAATCATTTTTTAGATTTTCTTGTTCTTTTTCAAACAAATATGTTAGTACTTGATTCATGCTTGTAAAACCTTTTTCCATTTTCAGTTCATCAATCTTAATAATATTTGCCTCATTTATATAATATGATTTTTTCTTACCCGATTTATTTTCGTTCATAATAACACTCCTATTCAATAATTTTACTTAATTCTTTAGTTAAACTATTTATACTTTCGTTTTGTTGTTTAATAACAGTTACTAATTGATTATTAGTAATTTTTAATAAATGTATTTCGTCAATAACTACTTGATGAAGCGTTCTAAATTCATTATTCGCTATTGCTCTGTCGAGAATAATATTAATTAATTCATTTATTGATACCGAATTATCCTCTGCATATCGTTTTAATTTCGCATAAGTACTCTCATCAATATTTCTAATCATATAATTCATATTAATAATATCCTTTCAAATATTTTAAATATAAATCAGTACCATGTGCTATACAGGGTACTGATTTATATTAAATAAATAAATACCATGTGCTATACAGGGTATACATAAAAATTTAAATTATGAGTGTATTGCTATATTCAGTATACTGAATATAGCAATACACTATACTGAATATATACTGAATACAGAAATATATACCTTGTATATAGGAAGAATCAATAAAAAATGTGATATCATCCATTCAGTATATATTCAGTACATAGAAAGTAATCGGCACTGCCGATTTAATCACGTTTCAGCACTGCTGAAACTCGCCCGTAAGGGCGATGTGATATCACTTTCCCTTATGCTCATGTTTTAAAATTAATAAAAAAGAGCTATATTTAAGACTGAGAGAAAGTTTTCTTCTTCTCTGCTTCAAGCTCTATTATTTTTTTATTTTGTTCTTCAATCTTTTTATTATTGTCACTAATAAACTTTTTAAATTCTTCTTGCTTCATTTTAGCTTCATTACGTTCATCTTCATTAAATTCACTCATTTTAGCATCAATCAATTTAATCTGTGATTTTGCATTTTCAATTTCAGCTTGGTATTTTTCTATAGTTTTATTTACAGATTTAATATCTTTATCAATAAATGTTCTTTGATATTTTGCACCTTCTTCATAATAAATCTCTTTATCGTAAAACTTTATATTATTGTCTTGATCTGCTTCATTATTACTAAAATAAAATGAAGTGCTTAAACTATTAGACTTATCTTTATCTATTGTTACTACATCTGTTTTCAATTCTAAATCAGTTTTTAAAATACCATCATCCTTTTTATAGTTATCAATCGCCATTACTAAAAAGTTTTTATTAGGCATTAATAGTTTAGAATTATACTTTTTATTTAAATCATCTTTTAAGTGAACTGTAGTTGAAAAATTTTTTTCTGTAAGTGGCAGGAAAAATAATGAAGATTCTTTCTCCTTTATAAAAAACTTTGCAATAAATGTTTCTGTTTCAGGATTATATTTTTGATCCATCAAATATACTTTATAATCTCCAATTGTATAAGTTTCATTTTCTTTCATTAGCATATTATTTTGAGGATCACTTTTAAAAAAACTAAGAGCATACAATAAAATGTATGCTCCTACTAAAATTAAGATTGAAATTGAATAAATATTTCTGGCATTAAATTTTTTTTGTCTTGTATCTCTCACCATTTTTTGATTCCTCACTTATTTTATTCTGTTATACTATCAAACAGTTCTTTATTTTTTTCTTCGGTTAATGGTGAAATACTAACAACATCATCTAATCTTACATTTTCACCATCAACTAAGTATTTTGCTTTCATAATGTATAACGTGTCTGTTTTTAAATCGCTCTCCTCAACTGTAACTTTAAATAAAGTCAATCCTTCATATTCATTTTCTGCTAACTGTGTTGTGTAAAAATTAATATCACTTGTTGTTATTTTCTCGCTATTATCAACCTCTGGTTTAGACGTATCAATATTTTGCATTGCTGATAATTTTTCTTCATCTGTTACCCCAGACTTTGATAAAACATAAGCTTCTTTAATTTTATTCTTTGTTGCTTTGTATTCATCTTCTGAAATTATGAATTTATACTTTTTAAAGTAATCGAGTGCTTCATTATTAGAAATATTTGATAGATATTTATTTTTTTTATTAATATCTTCATTATCATAAAGATTTGAAACCAACTCGTCATTAAAGGAATTTAAAATTTCTATTTTATCTTCACTTTCTTTATTACTAACTCTGTTATTAGTGTTAGAAATATTTTTATCAGTATTCTGTGTAACAATTTCGTTTTTTTCTAAGGTCTTAATCTTTTTGTTAGCATCTGATAATTTATTGTTATAGTTCATATAACCAAACATCATCACGACAGCCATTATTATAATTATGACACCAGATAATTTTTGTATTTGCATAATTCAATCTCCTTATCTTATAAAGATACTGTGTTTACAAAGTGCTTACCGTTGATTGTCTTAATGATTACTAGATAGTTACTATTCTCAATCATTGGTTTATTATTTGGATACTGTACTACTGCTGAGTACGTTACATTAATTGCTTTATATCCTTTCGGTAAGTCTTTTGAATAAGCTACATTTTCTTCTGATTTCATATCTCTTAAATTTAAAAACTTAACTTCTTCTCTTCCTTCAAAAATCTGTTTTGTCTTTTTAAAATATGATTCTGTTGTTATATTTTTCATTCTGTTCAACGCAATATCATTTTTCTCTCCTGAGCGTAATACTAATAACGCTTCAACAAACTTTTCTGCAACATCTTTTTCATTTTCAATATCTACTGGTACGTCTTTTATTTCTTCTCTTTTAGTATCAAATTTTTCTTCTGTGGTTGGAACTTCTGTTGTTTCTATTGGTGATGATACTTCATCGGTTACATTTTCTTCAACATTATCTAAATCTGAATTCTTTTCAACATTTTGATTATTCTCTTCTACTTTTTCGTTTTTGTTACTGTTATTAAATAATGTAATTGCTATAGCGATTACAAGCATTACCACAACTAATATAGGAAACTTTTTCATATCAAATCATCCTTATCTTTTATTTTTTATTTCCAACATAATGATATCCATAGTAAGCACGACCACCAGTATCAATTAAATTTTCATTTAAATATCCAGCAGTATCAACTCGACCTACAAACTGATGATAAGAAGCATGTGCAATTGTATCAATACCTTGATACTTTCCTACATACAAAATAACGTGACCATTTGTTTTTGTTACCCATATATCACCCGGTTTTGCCTGACTTTTTTTCGTGTATCGTTTCCACTTCGGACTACTATCTAAATATCTTTGTTGTGTGTCTGTTGCTCCCCAAGGCAATCCTTTATCAGTAGTATTTATTATTACTGTCGCTACAAATCTATCACATGATGCATATAAATTTGCCATTCCTTCTCCCCATGGATGTGTTCCCATAGCAATCGCTTTTTTCTTTGCTGTTTTATATTTTGGTGGTGCTACACTTACACCATTAATATCTGCTCCAACGACATTTGCTTTTGCGTGTTGATTACGTGGATATGCAATACTTACTGCTAATTTCGCAGCATCTCCACTCATTTCTAGACCACCACATGGATCATCTTCTTCTTTTTTCTTGTCATCTTTTTTACCTGTTTCTGTTGTTTCTTTATCTTTTACGTTTTCTTCTGTTGCTCCTTCTTTATCCGTTGGAGAACTGAATTGTTCAACAGTTTTCTTAACAAGAGGAATCCAGTTACTATTCATATTAGTTGGATCATTACTAGCGCCTACTGGTGCATATTTCGGTCCAATTTTTTCAGGTGTGTCTAAACCTTGTGAAATATATAAATCATATAAATTTTTTAAACCTGCATCGATTCCATCTTCAATTGTTGGAAATACTCTTAAAGGACCACTACCCATGATTGAATATGGATTACGTTGTATCGTTGCATTTGCACCTTTACCCCAACCACTTTCCATAGCAATTATGGCAATTGCAATTTTGGGTGGGACTTTATGTTTTTCTGCTGACTTAACAATATACATCCCTTTTCCTTCTAACGCTCCACCTTTTGCATTAGCCTCAAAAATCGTTTTTATTTTATTTGGATCAATTTGTCCTCCACTATATGTTCCACCACCAGAAACGCAAGGATCAATATTTTGATTTTCATTAAATCCCTTTTCTTCTCCACCAAGCATAATTAAAGAAGTGATTAATATGATTGCTAATGCTCCTGTAAGTATAACTGTTAAAGTAGTTGAAGCAGTTAATAGTCCTACAATCCACATCCATATTTTTTTCTTTACAAATTGTTTCACCTTGTCCTTAGCGAATTCTTTCATCAGTTTTCCTCCATAAAAAAACGCTATTAAAAATTATTTAATAGCGTCACTGTATTTATTTTATTGATTTAAAACTTTTTATTTTCCATTTATCATTACTATCTTTAATGAAATCTAGTTCTGCTTTTTGTGATTTTGATTTATTAGAATCTGTTACTAACTCCTTCGGAAGTTCTTGTTTTAAATCTATATATGCCTTAGTACCGTCAATATTTACTTTGATCTCTGTTACCTTAATATCACCATATATATTAAAAATATCTTTTCTTTCAAATAACTTTTTAGATAATTCTTTAGTAATTAAAGAATCAACTCTATCTTTTTTTGAATTGTACGATTCATTTTGTTTCATTGTATACATTACTTTCGTAAACTTTTCTGCAATCTCTTTTATTGCCACTTCGTCTTTAAAATTAACATTATCTGTTTTACTTTCGTTATTTTGTGTTAAGAAAAAAAATAAAATAGCAGTTAATAATATAACTGCTACTACTGAAATGAGGAATCCTTTGTTTTTATTCATAATCTAAGCATCCTTTCTTATTGACCACCACTAAAACGATCCAATTGTTTTTTGTCAACATCATTATGGAATAATGTATTATTTGAACCTTGAATACTCAGAATAGCTTCCCCTTTTCCAAGTTGAGGAATAATTGCATATTCAGAAGTCTTAATCGTTTCTCCTAACACATCTTTTACAGAATCAATATCAGCTCTGTCAATTTGGAAAAAGAATTTATACTGTGTTAATGAGAAGATTTGTTTTAGCTGTGTAGTTGCATCATTATTACTATTCTCAGGAAGTAATTGTTTTGGTGATTGTGTCGCAAAGATAACACCAGCAAGGTATTTACGCATCTCTTTCATAAAGTTTACGATAAATTCTACTGTATCTAAGTTATTTACATTAACGATATTTTGACACTCATCAATAAACACCATAAATCGTCGTGCATCCTTACTGTCTATTACGCCATCTTCAATCATCTTTTTATATTTTTTACCGTTTTTTAAAGCCTGTGACCAAATTAACGACAAGGCAACAAACAATTGACATTTAAATACGTTATCAGATAGTTTTTCAAGTTGTTCAATGTTATAAAATACAATTTGTTCTTCGTCCATGTTAGGTATTGAAGTATGACCATCAAAAACATTTCCATATACATTAATCATATTATTTAATGTAGTCATAATTTTAGATTTAGCTTCTGCTGTATTTCTATCTTCTGGAATACTTTCAACATAGGCTCTAAACTGAGATAATGTCGGATATTCTTCTGGTCTTAATCCTGTAACTACCTTCGTTTTCTTTTCTTCTGGATTCTTTGACCATAATCCGATATCACAATAAAAATCGTTGAAATAACCAGATAAAATCATAATTTCTGTTTTCGTAAGGTCAGGGTTCATTAATCCAAATTGCATTTCTAGTTTTGATAGATGCTGTGTAAAACATGCACCTTCATCAATCGTTAAATCATAGCTGTCTGAGTTTGGATCGTCGATTTTATCACTTGTAGCTGTAGCCATAATTTCAAGCATATTAATCATTCCATTAGAGCCATCAAGCGAAACTGTTTTACCACCTTGTTCCTTTACTACTTGTCTAAAATCGCCTGCTTTATCAAATCCTCTGATAAAGTGATTTCTTGCAAACTGTTCTTCTTCAATTACCTTTAAGAATGTTGATTTACCAGAACCCATCATTCCAAATACGATTGAATTGAATGATTTTCTGATATTATCTACCTTAAACATATCAAGGTACACTGGACCACCAGTTTCTGTAGTACCAATAAAAGCACCGTACTCATCATTAATTGAAGTATGATCAAATGGATATCCAGCACCTAAAGTTACTGTAGGAAGTTGTTGTCCTACTTTAAAATTGATACCATGTTTCTTTTTTTGCTGACTATGATTATAAATTAAAGATTGCCATGCTTCTTTCGATTCAAAGTTCATCACCTGAGATTTAAATCCTCTTGCTTCCAAATCTACACGAATTTGTGCTACTAAATTGTCTAATTTCTCTAAAGTTGGTTGAGATACAAATAATCTAATAACAAGGTGTTTAATTTGTTCACCTTGATCATTCATCATATGAGAAACACCTAATAATGTTTGATATACATCAGTGGCTGCACTTTTAGTCATTGCATCTGCTTTTTGATCTTGAATACGTGCGGCCTGTTCTGATAACGAACGTTTCAAGTTTAAACGTACTTGTTCTTTATCTGCTGTTGAAATATCTTGTACTACAATCACTCCATCACGATTTACGATTGTTCTTAGCCAGTTATCATATACCGAAGAAGGATAAGCATATACCGTAAGACATGCCTCATATCCATCGCCTTTTTGTACATAGTTATCTTTAAATGAAATACCACCTTGAGGTTGCACGCGAGAAATTAATTCTAAATCATAGTTATCTTCTATATAATCTTCTACTTTAGTTTTAACTAACGCCTGTTCTTTTTTCTTTAGTCCAAACATTTATATTCTCCTTTAATTAAAAAAGCACTCTACCCTAATGATAAAGTGCTTTTCTTTGTATTTATAATTCGTTCATTATTTATTCAATAGTTAAATATTATAAATATTGCGTATTCATATTGTTCAACTGGAACAGTACATTTTCTTTCTTTTTAGCACTTAATGATTTTCTTTTTAATAATCCATTATTTGTCTGTCTAATGTTTTCTTTCATGACATCCATACTTCTTTTAGTTTCAGCATATACAAAACAATAATGATCCATTTCTTTATGTGATTTTGCTGATAGCTGTAATCTTCTGATTTGTTCATGGCAATATTGTTTTTGTAACGGATTAGAAGTAGTTTCATATTTGTGTAACCAGTAATTTTGTTGTTCTTCTGTATCTGAAGGATATTTGAAAGAAATTATTTTTAGATCTTCTATATTTATACGATAAAAATTTGCAAGTTTAATCATTAAACCACTATTTTCATCTTCGTTTATTGTACTTAAAGCGTGTGTTTCAAATTGGTACATTTCTAAGTAAGTATTATCATCTAACATTAAATAACCCTCTTGTGTTATTTGTTTGTAAGGCATTACAGATAATACTGTTAAATCTATTGATTTGTCTTTACTTTTTTTTCGTTCTTGTCTATCTCGCTTTATTGCTATTTTCTTAGGTTCTACAAAACCAGCCATTATATTATTTCATCTCCTTTTGATTATATCTTGAATGGTCTAGGCTTCTATAGCCCTGTCTATCCATCTTGAACATTGACAAAACGACCAAATACATTGATTTATCAGGATTTCCTTTAGGTTTTGCTGTTGCGATAAAACCTATCAATAAATGTACAATTACTATTATCGCTTTTAATAATCCAGTCGCATGTACAAAATTACTTACTACAAATCCTAATACAAGAAACACTACAATTATTCCAATATCTTTAAGAGATAATCTTCCCTTGATTAAAATATCAGCTTTCATATCTTTTGGTATTACATAACCATTATTCGCCATATTATCATCCTTTACTTTAAATAAAAGACTAGAGATTATTCTCTAGTCTTTTGATTTGTTTAAATTGATTTCAGGAAACTCAATACTTTTAGATTGTTGAGAGGTAGTAGGACGAAGCGTAACATTTTCTGATGTACTATTAAGTTTATTTCCAAATACTTCATCCACTCTTTTCAATCCATTTGTATCTGAATTAACTTTTGTGCCTTGTGTTTCATTTACTGCTCTTGTC